>NZ_JBFAUH010000042.1:0-51657 GCF_040679095.1 Streptomyces sp. NPDC052496 | reverse complement strand
ACGTGTTCGTGCACGTGACCCCGGCCGCCGACCGTGGCGGTCCGGCACCGGTGCCGGACCGTTTCCCCCGTACTAGCCCAGACGGCGTACGAGCGCGTGGTACTCGTCCCACAGCTCCTTCGGCGTGTGGTCACCGAAGGTGTTCAGGTGGTCGGGGATGAGCGCCGCCTCCTCGCGCCACACGTCCTTGTCGACGGTGAGCAGGAAGTCGAGGTCCGCGTCGGCCAGGTCGAGGCCGTCGGTGTCCAGCGACTCCTTCGTCGGCAGCACGCCGATCGGCGTCTCGACGCCCTCGGCCTTGCCGTCCAGGCGTTCGACGATCCACTTCAGCACCCGGCTGTTCTCGCCGAAGCCCGGCCACACGAAGCGGCCCGACTCGTCCTTGCGGAACCAGTTGACGTAGTAGATCTTCGGCAGCTTGGCCTGGTCCTTGTCGGCGCCGACCTTGATCCAGTGGCCCATGTAGTCGCCCATGTTGTAGCCGCAGAACGGCAGCATGGCGAACGGGTCGCGGCGCAGCTCGCCGACCTTGCCCTCGGCCGCCGCGGTCTTCTCGCTCGCCACGTTCGCGCCGAGGAAGACACCGTGCTGCCAGGTCAGCGACTCGGTCACCAGCGGTACGGCGCTGGCGCGGCGGCCGCCGAAGAGGATGGCCGAGATCGGCACGCCCTTCGGGTCCTCCCACTCGGGCGCGATGATCGGGCACTGGCCGGCCGGGACGGTGAAGCGGGCGTTGGGGTGGGCCGCCGGGGTGCCGGACTCCGGCGTCCAGTCGTTGCCCTTCCAGTCGGTCAGGTGCGCGGGCAGCTCCTCGGTCATGCCCTCCCACCACACGTCGCCGTCGTCGGTCAGCGCGACGTTGGTGAAGACCGAGTTGCCCCACATCGTCTTCATGGCGTTGGCGTTGGTGTGCTCGCCGGTGCCGGGCGCGACGCCGAAGAAGCCGGCCTCGGGGTTGATCGCGTACAGCCGGCCGTCCTCACCGAAGCGCATCCAGGCGATGTCGTCACCGATGGTCTCGACGGTCCAGCCGGAGATCGTGGGCTCCAGCATGGCCAGGTTCGTCTTGCCGCAGGCGCTCGGGAACGCGGCGGCGACGTACTTGGCCTCGCCCTGCGGCGGGGTGAGCTTGAGGATGAGCATGTGCTCGGCCAGCCAGCCCTCGTCGCGGGCCATGACGGAGGCGATGCGCAGCGCGTAACACTTCTTGCCCAGCAGGGCGTTGCCGCCGTAGCCGGAGCCGAAGGACCAGATCTCGCGGTCCTCGGGGAAGTGCGAGATGTACTTCGTGGGGTTGCACGGCCACGGCACGTCGGCCTCACCATCGGCCAGCGGGGCGCCGAGGGTGTGCACGGCCTTCACGAAGAAGCCGTCCTCGCCCAGCTCGTCCAGGACGGCCTGGCCCATCCGGGTCATGGTGCGCATCGAGACGGCGACGTACGCCGAGTCGGTGATCTCCACGCCGAGCGCGGACAGCGGGGAGCCCAGCGGGCCCATGCAGAACGGGACGACGTACATCGTCCGGCCGCGCATCGCGCCGCGGAAGATGCCCTGCTCACCGGTGAAGATGTCGCGCATCTCCGCCGGGGCCTTCCAGTGGTTGGTCGGGCCCGCGTCCTCCTCCTTCTCGGAGCAGATGAACGTGCGGTCCTCCACCCGGGCCACGTCCGAGGGGTCGGACGCGGCGTAGTACGAGTTGGGGCGCTTGATCGGGTCCAGCTTCGTGAAGGTGCCCTTCGCGACGAGCTCCTCGCACAGGCGCTCGTACTCCGCCTCCGAGCCGTCGCACCACACGACGCGGTCCGGCTGGGTGATGGCTGCGATCTCGTCGACCCAGGAGATCAGTTCCTGGTGGTTGGTCGGTACGGGGGAGGGAGCCGCGTTGTCGCGCGCCACGATCGCTCCTAGATGAGGGTTTGGTCGGACCACTGTCCGCTCGCATGCCGGCAGAGCCCGCTTGATGAAGTTGCCTGCCCCTTGGGGGCTGCGACCCGGATGCTTCGCGACCGCTCATCCGGTGCCGACCGCACTCATTTGATCATCCGGTCCCGATCGGCATCTGTCCAGAGGAGGTTCTCGTGACCGTCACCACTTCCGGACCAATCCGTAACTTACGGTCGCGTAGGTAGCATTGCGGCCATGACTTCCGCGCCCGACGCCGCCGAAAGCCGCACTTCCTCCGTGACCAGCGCGGCCGCCGACGCAGTCTCCGCGGTCGCCGCGGTGGCCGCACCACTCAAGCCCAAGCTGCGGGGCTGGCTGCACGCGGGAATGTTTCCCGCCGTCCTCATCTCCGGTGTGGTGCTCACGGCACTGGCCGACAGCACCCGCGGCCGGATCGCCTGCGCCGTCTACACCCTCTCCGCCTGCCTGCTCTTCGGCATCAGCGCCCTCTACCACCGCGGCAATTGGGGCCCGCGCACCAGCGCCCTGCTGCGGCGGCTGGATCACGCCAACATCTTCCTGATCATCGCGGGCACCTACACCCCGCTGACCATGCTGCTGGTGCCCGGCAGCCGCGGCCAGACGCTCCTGTGGGCCGTCTGGGCGGCCGCCCTCGCCGGTATCGCCTTCCGCGTCTTCTGGGTGGGCGCGCCGCGCTGGCTCTACACACCCTGCTACATCGCGATGGGCTGGGCGGCCGTCTTCTTCCTGCCCGACTTCCTGCGCAAGGGCGGCATCGCCGTCCTCGTCCTCGTCATCGTCGGCGGCGTCCTCTACAGCGCCGGCGGCATCATCTACGGCATCAAGCGCCCCAACCCCTCACCGCGGTGGTTCGGTTTCCACGAGGTCTTCCACTCCCTGACCCTGGCGGCGTTCGTCGTGCACTACGTCGGCATCTCACTGGTTGCCTATTCGCACGCCTGAGGCGCCCGGCACGGCACCCGCACCACCGGGAACGCCCTTGCCGCCACGCGAGCCGGCACCCCCGCCCCGCCGGCGCGCACTCCCCGTGCCCGTCCGTGGCCGCGGCCTCGAAGCCGCGGCCACCTGCCATGTCAGGGCCGTCACCCCGGCCAGGACCAGCGCGACCACCGCGGCCGTGCCGCCGACGAGGAACCCTCCGACGCACAGCCCCGCCGCGAAGACGGCGGACACATCAATCGCGGTACGCATACCCGCAACACCCCCTCCAGGCATCACTGACAGTGACCTTGCCCTCGTTGAAGCGTTACACACACCACTGACAGACAAGGAGATATCAAGGAACACCGCCGGACTGACACCCCTCGTGCGCCCGGGGCCGGCCGCCTCCGGCCGACAATGGCGTCCATGGCCTCAGCACAGAAACCCGCCGCTCAGCCCGGCACCCCCAGGGTCGGGCTGCGGGAGCGGAAGAAGATCCAGACCCGGCGGGCGATCCGCCGGGCCGCCTACCGGCTCTTCGAGGAGCAGGGGTACGAGGCGACCCACGCCGACCGGATCGCCGAGGCCGCCGACGTCTCCCCCAGCACGCTCTTCCGTTACTTCCCCACCAAGGAAGACATCGTGCTCACCGACGAGTACGACGCGCTCCTGGAGGAGGGGCTGCGGGCCAGGCCCGCCGGCGAGCCGATGACCGAGTCGCTGCGGCACGTGGCCGTCGATGCACTGCGCCGGCTCTCGGCCGAGGAGCGCGCCGCGCTGGTCCAGCGCGTCCGGCTCATCCAGGAGGTGCCCGCGATCCGCGGCCGTACGGCCGAGAGCACCGCGCGGCACAGCGCGATGATCAGCGCCGTACTGGCGGAACGGACCGGCCGCCACCCCGACGACCTGGAGATCCGGGTGGTCGCCACGGCGGTCCTGGCCGCCCTCCACGAAGCGCTGACGCACTGGGTCGCGGAAGACCGGCGGGACGATCTGGGGAGTGTCGTGGGGCGGGCGATGGGGGTGTTGGGGAGGGGGCTGGTGTTGTGAGGGGGCGTGTCGGGGAGGGGTTACACCCCGTCTCACTCCCTCAAGGCCCGCCCGTACGGGGCCACGCGCCCCGGCTCCCGGGCCGGTTCCCCCAGCCGCCGGGCCAGCCGGCCGCGCAACCGCGTCAGCCGCTCGATCCGGGCGTCCAGGTCGGCCAGCCGGCGGCGGGCCACCTCCGCGGCCGTACGGCAGTGTTCCGGCCCACCGCCCGCCGGGCCGTCCCCCTCGCCGTCCTGGGCACCGTCCCGTCCGGCGTCCCGGTCGCCGTCCCGCGCGAAGAAGAGCTCCGGTATGCCGTCGGGCGGCAGCGTGTCGAGGAGCGGCGCGAACGACCGGATGTCGCCCACCGTCAGTCCGGCGTCGAGCAGTTCGCGTACCGTGCGCAGCCGCCGTACGTCCTCCGGCTCGTACACCCGGTGCCCCGACGGCGTACGCCGGGCGGTCACCAGCCCCTGCTCCTCGTAATAGCGCAGTGCCCTGGCCGTCATGCCCGCCGCGGCCGCGGCGTCCCCGATGCGCATCCGGTCCTCCCCCGCCGGGGCCCGGCCGGTGGCGCCCCGCTGCGTACGTCGACTCCCTCAGACCGTACGTCGTCGGCCGCGCGCACACCGGCGGGCCCCACCCGGGGAAGACGGCTCACAACTCCACGAGTACGGCCCCCAGGTGCTGCCCCTCGACCAGCTCCCGCAGGGCGCGCGGAGCCTCCTGGATGCCGTGCAGCCGCGCGTGCGGGAAGGTGAGTGTGCCGTCCCGGAGGCCGCGCCCGAAGACCTCGTTCCACTCGGCGATCAGGTGCGGGTGGTCGTACAGCGCGACGCCGCGCAGGGTGATGCCGCGCGCCAGGAGGGACAGCGTGTCGATCTCGGTGGTGTGCCCGCCGGAGTCGGAGAGCTGCTGGGACAGCGCGCCGACGAGCGCTATCCGGGCGCCTCGGTTGGCGACCGCGATGGCCGCCTTCAGCTGCTCCCCGCCCACGTTGTCGAAGACCGCGTCGACACCGTCCGGAGCGGCCTCGCGCAGCTGCTCCTCGATCGGCCCGGCACCGCGGATCACCGCCGCGTCGTATCCCAGCTCGCCGACCAGGTGATCGGCCTTGCGCTGCGACCCCGTACTGCCGATGACCCGTCCGGCGCCGCGCAGCCGGGCGATCTGGCCGGCCAGCGACCCCACCCCGCCGGCCGCGCCGGACACGAACACGGTGTCGCCCGCGCGCACCTCGGCGCCCCGGACGACGCCCATGTAGGCGGTCGGGCCCTGCGACAGGTAGGCGGCCGGGTCGGGCAGCAGGTCCCGGTCCCTGCGGTGCGCCCCGGCGGCGTCCACCAGGGCGTACTCCCGCCAGCCGAAGTGGTGTTCCACCAGGTCGCCGGGGGCGAAGTCGGTACCGGGCGCGTCGACCACCTCGCCGACGGCCGACCCGTACAGCGGCTCCCCCGGCACGAAGGACGGCATCGGGACGGTGGTGACCTCGTCCATGAGCGTCCGCATGACGGCGGCGACGGCCATGGTGGTGTTGCGTACGAGCACCTGCCCGGGCTTCGGCTCGGGCACCGGCACCTCGGCCACCTCGAACAGGTCGTCGGTCAGTGGGCCCTTCGGGCGCCGGGTCAGGCGGACTTCGTGGTGGGTGGCGGGGAGAGCGCCGCCGGTGTGGTTCGTGCGGTTCGTCATGCCGTCACGCTAGAAGTTGACGCCCGCGTGAAGTTCAAGTCGGCTTCTGGACCTAGGCCTTCAGGCGGAGGGCGGCGCGACGGCAAGGACGGCCGGCCGGAGGAACGCGGACCAGCGGGGCCCGCAACGGGCCGGCCGCCCCGCCTCCCCTCAGCCGCCGCTGACCTTCTCCCCCAGCTCCTCCGCGTCCGTCGTCGGGCGCTCGCACGTGAAGTGGCGGCACACGTACGCGGCGGCCCGGCCGTCGACCAGCGGCCGGTCCTTCAACAGGGGCACCTCCTCCGAACCGGGCTCCCCGAAGGCGACCACCGCGCCGGGCGCGGTGCCCAGAAGGGCGGCGCGGTGCAGCGCCCGGGTGGCCGGGTCGCCGTCCGGGCCGACGACCGCGATCTCGCGCGGACCGTCCAGCGCGGCCTCGGCGACGGCCAGGCCCCACCCGACGAAGCGCGGCGCGCGGCCGCTCAGCGCCTTGACGATGCCCAGGGCGCGTTCGGCGGCCTCCCGGTGCGGGGCGCTGCCGGTCAGCGCCGCGTACGACAGGAGCGCGCCGGCGGCCGCGGTCCAGCCGGACGGCGTGGCGTTGTCGGTGGGGTCCTGCGGGCGGCGGATCAGCTGCTCGGCGTCGTCGGCCGTGTCGTAGAGGGTGCCGTCCTCGGCGGTGAAGTGGACCAGGACGGTGTCCAGGAAGAGGCCCGCGAACTCCACCCAGACGCCTTCCCCGGTGACCGAGGAGAGCGTGACGAAGCCCTCGGCGACGTCCGCGTAGTCCTCCAGGACGCCGGTGTTGGCGCCTGCCACGCCGTCGCGCGAGGTGCGGTGCAGCCGCGCCTGCCAGTCCATGTGGACGCGGACGAGCAGGTCGGCGGCGTCCGTGGCGGCCTGCACCAGGTCCGGGCGGTCGAAGTAGGCACCGGTCTCGGCGAGGGCGGCGATGGCCAGGCCGTTCCAGGCGGCGACGACCTTGTCGTCCCGGCCGGGGCGCGGCCGGCCGGCTCGGGCGGCGAGCAGGCGCTCCTTGATGCTCGCGATGCGCGCCGCGTCCACCAGGTCGTCGGTGTCGGGCAGTTGCAGGACGGAGGCGCCCTCCTCGAAGGTGCCCTCCTCCGTCACGCCGAAGTAGTGCGCGGCGACCGCGGCGTCCTTCTCCCCCAGGACGTCACGCAGCTGTCCGGGCGTCCATACGTAGTAGGCGCCTTCGGCGTGCTTGCCGCTGCCGTCGTCGGAGTCGGCGTCCAGCGCGGAGGCGAAGCCACCCTGCTCCGTACGGAGTTCACGCACCATGAACTCGGCGGTCTCGACGGCGACGCGGCGGGCCAGGTCCGATCCGGTGGCGCGCCACAGGTGCGCGTACGTGCGGCACAGCAGCGCGTTGTCGTAGAGCATCTTCTCGAAGTGCGGCACCGTCCAGGACGCGTCGACCGCGTAGCGCGCGAAACCGCCGCCGAGCTGGTCGTAGATCCCGCCGCGGGCCATCGCCTCCGCGGTCGCCTGCACCATCTGGAGGGCGGCCTCGGACCGGGTACGGGCGTGGTGGCGCAGCAGGAACTCCAGCACCATGGACGGCGGGAACTTCGGCGCCCCGCCGAATCCGCCGTGCACGGCGTCGAAGTCGCGGGTGAGCGTCAGCAGGGCGGTGGCCAGGTCCTCCGGGCCGGGCGGCACCGGATCGCCCTTGGCCAACGATTCGGAGAGCGACCGCGCGGACAGGTCGGCGACGATCCGCCCGGCGACCTCGCCCACCTCGTCCCGGCGGTCCGTCCACGCACTCCGCACCCCCTGGAGGACCTGCGGGAAGGACGGCATCCCGTGGCGCGGCGTCGGCGGGAAGTACGTACCGAAGTAGAACGGCTCGGCCTCCGGCGTCAGGAAGACCGTCATCGGCCAGCCACCCTGCCCCGTGGCGGCCTGCACGGCCTCCATGTAGACGGCGTCCACGTCGGGCCGCTCCTCGCGGTCCACCTTCACCGGCACGAAGTGCTCGTTGATCACCGCGGCGACACGCTCGTCCTCGAAACTCTCGTGCGCCATCACGTGACACCAGTGACACGCCGAATAGCCGACCGACAGCAGTACGGGGACATCGCGCCGTCGCGCTTCCTCGAAAGCCTCCGGCGCCCAAGGCCACCAGTCGACCGGATTGTCAGCGTGCTGAAGCAGATACGGCGAGGTCACACCAGCTAGCCGGTTCATACGGCCCAGCCTCTCACAAGGCCCACCACCACCGACGAGGCCCGCACGGACCCTGCCTCGCTCGGCGGAACGCTGCCGGAAGGAGCTCGCGCGTCCACCTGCTTCCGGACCGGGCTTCCCGGCATCACAGGACCGTACGCTGAGGCCGGTAGCGCTGGAGCTGTCAAGGCTCCTCGAAGGAGGTACACCATGACCGCCGAGATGGCGGCGCCGGCGTGGATGCGTACGCAGATCACCGCGGAGCAGTACGACTCCTGGCCCGAAGAGCAGTGTGCCGGCGTCGAGATCGTGGACGGGACCGCCGTGGTGCGCCCGAGCGCGCCCAAGCGGCACAACCGACTGGCCCGAATCCTGGCCAATGCCCTGGATGCCGCCGCAGGCCCGGACTGGAACGCCGACACCGGCTTCGACGTCCGTCTGCAGGACGTTCCCCTCACCAACCGCCGTCCGGACGTCGTCGTCTACCGGTCGGAGACCCTCGACCTGACGCCCACCCGGCCCGAGCACGTCCTCCTGGTCGCCGAGGTCGTTTCGCCCGGTTCGGAGACCACCGACCGGATCGTGAAGGTGGACCAGTACGCGAAGGCCGGCATCCCCTTCTACT
The DNA here is from genome assembly GCF_040679095.1 of Streptomyces sp. NPDC052496. Taxonomy (NCBI): domain Bacteria; kingdom Bacillati; phylum Actinomycetota; class Actinomycetes; order Kitasatosporales; family Streptomycetaceae; genus Streptomyces; species Streptomyces sp. NPDC052496. The sequence goes on along the minus strand of NZ_JBFAUH010000042.1, from coordinate 43,295 downwards.
GGAGGATCGAACAGACCGTTACCGGCGTCCCCCTCATCTGCACCTATGTCCTCGACCCCGCCACCCGGGCCTACCGGGACGGCGAGATGTTCACCGGCGTGGTCAAGGCGGCCGCGCCCTTCCCCGTCACCGTGGATCTGGCGGCCGTCTGACCGTGCCGGCCACCCCCGGACAGGCGGGACGCATGGACGGTGCTTTGTAATACACGTTGTCGTACTCTAGGTCCATGAAGCCGCCACGAGCCGGGACGACCGAGAACCTCTCCGTGTCCATGCCCACCGATCTGGTCAGTGAGCTCCGTTCCCGGGCCGGGCGCCGGGGTGTGTCCAGCTACATCACCGAAGCCGTCCGTCACCAGCTGGCGATGGACGGTCTCGCCGAGATCGTCGCCGACCACGAAGCCGAACACGGCGCGCTCACCGAGCAGGAGATCGAAGCGGCACACCAGGAGCTGTTCGGGGACGGGGACGCCCGGAGGGCGGGCCAGGACGCCGCGTGAAAGAGCCGCCGGCCCGCTCTCTGGTGCTCGATTCTCAGGCACTGTCGCTGCTGCTGGGCCATGACCGCCGGATGACCGCCCGCATCGAAGCGTCCCGCCGGGCGGGAGTCCCGGTCCTGGTGTCCGCCCTGACCGTGGTCGAGGCGGCGCACGGAAAGACGGACCTCGCGCGACTGAAGTGGGTCCTCTCCCGGCTGCGGGTCGAGCCCGTGAGTCAGGACGACGCCATGGATGCCGTACAGCTCCTGCGCGACGCCGGCGGACTGCACGGTCACAAGTACGCCATCGACGCCCTTGTCGCCGCGATGGCTGTCCGCTGCACCGCACCTGTCGTCGTGCTGACCTCCGACCGCGACGACTGGTCGAAGCTGTGCGGCGACCGCGTCACCATCAGGGACGTGTGACGGCGCAAGCCCCCCGGTGAGTGCCGGATGGCCCGCGTGGGGAGTTATCCACAGGCCTGCCGGATTTCGCGCGGAAGCGGAACACTGTGGGTACGGAAACCGATCACCGCGGGCCGGGACGGGGCGTTGCCCTGGCCTTCGGGGGCGCTGGGAGGCCGGGAGTGCCCGGGACCTGCCGGGACGCTGGGAACTGCAGGAGGGGGGAGGCATGGCGGGCTCACCGGCTGTGCTGCGTGACAGTCACCGGGCGGATGCGGAAGGGCTGCTGTCGCGAGCTGTCGAGGAAGAGGTCCGGCGCTCGGGAGGGACGCTCGACCGGGGGGTGCTGCTGGCCCGGGCGCGCGCGGTGCTGGACGAACTGGCCGGGAAGGCGTCCGAGGAGTACGGCGCGTACGTGCGCGCGCTGGACGAGTCGGCGGCCGGGCAGCGACCGCTGTCCGAGCGGCTGTCACGCAAGGAGCTGAGCACCCCGGCGGTGGCCACCGCGGTCGCGGCCGTCGCCGCCTTCGGGACGGACCTCGCGTTCGGTACGGGCCCCGGCGCGGCCCTCGGCGTCGGCGCCGCGGTGGTGGCCGCGGGCGCCGCGGCGACGGTCGTGAAGCTGACGGCGGGACACTGGCCCGCGGCCCACCGGCAGGCGGGGATGCGCGGGCAGCCGGGCGGCCCCGAACAGTTGCGGCTGCAGTGGCTCACGGCGCTGGAGGTGCGCGGCATCCGGCCGTTCCTGGACCAGCAGCGGATGCTCACCGCGGCGACGCGCGGCGGCTCCTCCGGAGCGCCCGCGGCCTCCCGCAGCAGCCGGGTGCCGCAGTTGCGCGGCGCGGACCGCAGCGCGGCGGCCCGCCAGCGGTCCGTGCTGGAGCAGTCGTTCTCGCACCTGCCGCAGCCGGAACAGCTGTTCGCGGGGCGGCGGGCGCACCTGACGCAGATCGCGCAGTGGGTGCACGCGGCCCGCGCGAGCACGGAGACCCGGCCGACGGTCGTGGTGCTGCACGGCGAGCCCGGTTCGGGGCGTACGGCGCTGGCGGTGCGGGCGGCGCACCAGCTGCGGGACCAGTTCCGCGGCGCGTGCGTGGTGGACCTGCGCGGGGACACCCCGGGCGAGACGCCGCTGCCGACGCGGGACGCGCTGCTGCATCTGCTCAACCGGCTCGGCGCGCCGCGTGAGCAGCTGCTCTTCCGGGAGCGGCCCTCCCATGAGCAGCACGTCAAGCGGCTCACGGAGCTGTACCACAAGCATCTGACGGGCCTGCCCGTGACGGTGCTGCTGGACGACGCCTCGGACCCGGAGCAGGTGCGTCTGCTGGTGCCGGACCGTTCCGACAGCCTGGTGCTGGTGACCACCCGCGCACCCATGGAGCTGCCCGGTGACCTCCCGGCGTGGGTGCACCAGCTGCCGGTGGGCGCGCTGGACTCGGCGGGCACCGAGGAGCTGCTGCGCGCGGCGGCCGACGAGTCCGAGGGCGAGACCGGACCGTACGACCACCAGTCCGTCGAGCGGATAGCGCAGCTGTGCGCAGGGCTGCCGCTGGCCCTGCGGGTGGCCGGCTCGTCACTCGGCCTCCGGTCGCCCGCCACGCTGGCGGCGGACCTGGAGGAGAGCGCCGCCCGCTGCCCGGCCGCCACCGGCCGGGCGACCCCTGCGGAGGCGGCGCTGTGGCTGCGCTACGGGGACCAGCCGGAGACGGCGCGCCGGCTGCTGCGCCGGCTGGCGCTGGTGGGACGGGCCAGCCTGGGGGCGGCCGCCGCGGCGGCGCTGCTGGGCGTGGACGTGCCGGAGGCCGAGCGGCAGCTGTCGGCGCTGGCCGCCGCGGGCCTGATCGAGCACGTACGCAGCGACCGCTACCGCCTGCACGCCCTCGTGCACCACTTCGCACACGCCCGGCTGGTGGACGAGGAGGACCCGGCCGAGCGCAGTACGGCCCAGGAGCGGCTGATCCGCAGCTACGCCGAGCTGGCGGACTCGGTGATCCGCCTGGTGGACGGCCGTACGTCCACCCGCGCCGACCGCTTCGGCTCGCACGGCTTCACCTCGCTGGACGCGGCGCTCCAGTGGCTGGACGACGAGACCAGCTTCATCACCGCCGCGCTGCGCCACGCCGACCAGGACGTGGACCAGGCGACCGTCTCGCACCTGCTGGGCGCGCTGGCGGACTACTGCCTGCTGCGCGGCGACCTGTACCGCCTCGGTGAGCTGAGCGAGCTGACCAAGGCCGCCGACCGGGGGCTGCTCGTCCGGTCCGTGCAGTGGCGCACCGGCGTCGCGGCCCGGCAGCTCGGTGAGCTGGACAAGGCCCGTACGACCCTGTCCTCCGTGGTCGACCTGTATTTCGAGGCGCAGCACCCGGTCGGGGCCGCGCGTGCCCTGCGTGACCTGGGCATCACGCTCCAGCAGCAGGGGAATCTGACGGAGGCCGCTGCCAAGCTGCGCGAGGCCCTGGAGATGCAGTCCGGCGAGGACGTACGCGGTGACCGGGCGTGGACGCTGCACGCGCTGGCGGCCGTCGAGCGTGACCGTGCGCAGGTGGCGGAGGCGCTGGCGCTGCTGCGCGAGTCGCTGGACCTGCACCGGGAGAGCGAGAGCCTGCACGGCCAGGCGTGGGCGCACTTCCAGCTCGGCCAGGTGTATCTGCGGATGGGCGAAGTGCCGGAGGCGGAGCGCGAGTTCCACGCGGCCTCGGATCTGTACGGCCGTACGCACGACGACCGCGGCGAGGCATGGGCGATGACCCAGCTGGCGCGGGCCCGGCTGGTGGACGGCGACCCGGACCCGGCGGTGGACCGGCTGCGCCAGGCCCTGCCCCTGCACCGCCGCTACGAGGACGCCCGCGGCGAAGCGTGGACGCTGTACTACCTCGGCCAGTCGCTGGAGGAGCAGGGCGACCTGGACGCGGCGCTGCGGCACCTGGAGCGGTCCCGGACGATGTTCAGCCGGATGCAGGACGGCTACGGCCTCGCCTGCGCCCGGCACCACTCCGGGCGCGTCACCCGGGACCTGCGGGCCGCGCAGACCGGCTCGCTGCGCAACAGCGGCTTCGCCCGGCAGCTCCTCCAGGACGCCCGCAAGGACTTCCAGCGGATCGGCGTCCCGCACGGGGAGGCGTGGTCCTGCCTGGAGTTGGTGATCATCGACGCGGGCAACGGGCGGACGGCGCAGGCCCTGGAGCTGGCCGACGAGGCGGCGCGGACGTTCGCCGGCTACGGCGACCGGCGCGGCGAGGACTGGGCCCGCTTCCTGCGCTGCACGCTGCTGCCGTTCGCCTCACCGGGCGGCTCGGTGGTCGGCACGGCGGTCGCCCAGGAAGAGCTGGCGCGGCTCGCGCAGGACGGGCACGCGACCCGCGACTCGAAGGTGGAGGACTGCGCGGAGACGTTCGCGCTGCTGCTGGAGCGCGGCGTGGAGCCGGAAACGGGGTGGGAGGCATGGCGGCTCGGCATGGTCCCGAACCGCCACGCGCGGGAGGTCATGGGGGTGTCCATAGCCTCGACGCCGTGACGAGGGGCGTCCCCTCGTCGCTGTGACGAGGGGCGCTCCCCTCGTCGTCATGGCGAAGGGTGTCCCTCCCGCCACAGTGACGCCGGACGGGCCGGTGGTACGACCCACCCCGCCCGGCGTCCGGGACGCGCTCAGCCCGTCTTGGGCTGCGCCTTACCCGAGGCCTGGGCCTTACCCGAGGGCTGTCCCTTCGCCTGGCTCTTCGCCGTGCTCGTGGACGCCTTCGCGCCGCCGGAGGCGGCCGGCGCCTCCGGGGTCTCCTCGAAGTCGACCTTCTTCATGTGCCGGTTCATGGACTTCATCAGCAGCCATACGGCGCCGCCGATGACCGCGAACACGATGAAGCCGAGGACGCCCGGGGTCACCTTGTCCTTGTCGAAGCTGTCGGCAAGGGTGACGAAGTGCGTCACGGCGAGGGTGCTAGTCGCGCTCATCATGGAGTCAATTGTTGCGGATGCCCGCGAAGAGGTCGTCCTCGGGGAGGGACGTGTCGACGAGCGACTTGGCGAGCTCGTACTCCTCCGTCGGCCAGACCTCCTTCTGGATGTCCATCGGCACCCGGAACCAGCCGCCGTCGGGGTCGATCTGCGTCGCGTGCGCGATCAGCGCCTTGTCGCGGATCTCGAAGAAGTCGGCACAGGGAACGTACGTGGTCAGCGTGCGCTCGCGGCGCTCGAACTCCTTCCAGCGCTCCAGCCACTCCCCGTACGGGGAATCCATGCCGCGCTCCAGCAGCGCCTCGTGCAGGGCGACGGTGCGCGGCCGGTTGAAGCCCTGGTTGTAGTAGAGCTTCTGCGGCTGCCAGGGCTCACCGGCCTCCGGGTACTTCTCCGGGTCGCCGGCCGCCTCGAAGGCCACCATCGAGATCTTGTGGGTCATGATGTGGTCGGGGTGCGGGTAGCCGCCGTTCTCGTCGTAGGTCGTGATGACCTGCGGCTTGAACTCGCGGATCAGCTTCACCAGCGGTTCGGCCGCGGCCTCGACGTCCTGGAGGGCGAAGCAGCCGTCGGGCAGCGGCGGCAGCGGGTCACCCTCGGGCAGCCCGGAGTCGACGAATCCCAGCCACTCCTGCTTGATGCCCAGGATCTCCCGGGCCTCGTCCATCTCCTTCTTGCGCACCTCGTGGATGTGCTCCTCGATGTACGGGTCACCCTGGAGCTTGGGGTTGAGGATGGAGCCGCGCTCCCCGCCCGTGCAGGTGACGACCAGCACGTCCACCCCCTCGGACACGTACTTGGCCATGGTGGCCGCGCCCTTGCTCGACTCGTCGTCGGGATGGGCGTGGACTGCCATCAGTCGCAGCTGCTCAGTCAAGACTCGATCCTCAGTGAAAGGCCGGAGAAGATGTTTCCTATAGTGACCGAAGCGCGGGGCGATTAATTCCGTAGCCCCCGGCAGGAGGAGCGATCATGACCGCGGTGCGCGAAGGGCTGCCCGACGGACGCTACGGCCGCTCCGCCGATCAACGCGCCGACCGCAAGCTGAAGATCGTCGGTGCCGTGCTGGGCGTGGCGCTGCTCGGCGTGGTCGGCTGGTCCGGCTTCTCCTACGTCTCCGGGCAGGACCTCAGCGGCCGGGTGATCACCTGGGACCGCGTCTCGGACAGCGCCGTCAAGGTGCACCTGGAAGTCGTCAAGGGCAAGGACGACACCGGTACGTGCACGCTGCGCTCGCAGGCCGAGAGCGGCGCCGAGGTGGGGCGCAAGGACGTCACCGTCGACGCGCCGAAGGAGCAGGTGGACGTCGAGGTCACGATCCGTACGACGGCGCGGGCGACCAACGCCGTACTGGTCGGCTGCACGTCCTCGGGCGGCTGACCGGCATCCGGCCGGAGACGGCCCGGAGACGGTCCGGAGGCCCACCGGAGACAGCCCGGGCGGACGACCGGCAGCCCGCGTGTCGGCGGGCTCGCCCCCGGCCGGCGCGCTGACCGGCCACGATGTGGCCCGATGACGTTCCCGGCGATTTTCCCCTTCCCCGTTTTGTGCCGGAATTGTTAGGCTCGTGGTTTCGCCCACCCGTGGAGGCGCAGCCTTCCTGGTAGGGCGTTTGATTTATCCCCAGCACCGACGAGGAGCACCTGTGACCCAGACCAGCGACAACGTCACCTGGCTGACCCAGGAGGCGTATGACCAGCTCAAGGCCGAGCTGGAGTACCTGTCTGGTCCCGCACGCGCCGAGATCACCGAGAAGATCGCGGCGGCCCGCGAGGAAGGTGACCTGAAGGAGAACGCCGGGTACCACGCGGCCAAGGAAGAGCAGGGCAAGCAGGACCTTCGGATGCGCCAGCTCAAGCAGCTGCTGGAGACGGCGAAGGTCGGCGAGGCGCCCGCCGCCACTGGTGTCGTGGCCCCCGGCACGGTCGTCACCATCGCGTTCGACGGAGACCCGGACGACACCCTGACGTTCCTGCTGGCCTCGCGGGAGTACGCGAGCTCGGAGATCGAGACCTACTCCCCGCAGTCCCCGCTGGGCTCCGGGGTGAACGGCAAGAAGATCGGCGAGACCGCCGAGTACGAGCTTCCCAACGGCAAGAAGGCCTCGGTGAAGATCCTCGAAGCCAAGCCGTACACGGGCTGAGCCACGGGCCGAGCGCCCGGCGGCCCCCGCCCACAGCCTGACGACGACCGGCCCGGAGCCCCAGCGGCTCCGGGCCGGTCGCGCGTGCGTACGGGCGTGTCCTACGGGCGCGATGCACGCGCGAGCGTACAAACGCCTCCCGCGTACGGGCGGCCCACCCGTACGCGCCTGCGTACGGAAATCCCGTACTCCCGTGCCGCGCGGGCTCCCGCCCCGGACGGCCCCGGCCTGCCCCCGCCTCAGGCCGTGGCCGACCGGTACTTGCGTACCGCGAGCGTCCGGAAGGCCACGATGATCACGACGGACCAGAGCAGCGACGCCACCACCGGATGCTGCATGGGCCAGGCGTCGGGCGCCTGGTAGTTCGGCGGAAGGTTGCCGAACAGCTGGCGGGCGGCCTGGACGGTGGCGCTGAAGGGGTTCCACTCCGCGATGTGCCGCAGGAACGTCGGCATGTTGTCGGACGGCACGAAGGCGTTCGAGATGAACGTCAGCGGGAAGAGCCAGATCAGCCCGCCCGAGGTGGCGGCTTCCGGCGTCCGTACGGACAGGCCGATCAGCGCGCCGATCCAGGAGAACGCGTAGCCGAGCAGGAGCAGCAGGGCGAAGCCCGCCACGACCTTGGCGAGGTTCTCGTGGGCGCGCCAGCCGACCAGGAAGGCGACGACGGCGAGGACCACCAGCGTCAGCGCGGTCTGCACCAGGTCCGCGAGCGTACGGCCGGTGAGGACGGCGCCGCGGGCCATCGGCAGCGAGCGGAACCGGTCGATCAGGCCCTTGTGCATGTCGTCGGCGATGCCCGCGCCCGCTCCGGCGGTGGCGAAAGTGACGGTCTGCGCGAAGATGCCCGCCATCAGGAACTCGCGGTAGGCCGCGGACGAGGTGCTGCCGCCGACGTTGATGGAGCCGCCGAAGACGTAGCTGAACAGCACCACGAACATGATCGGCTGTATCAGCCCGAAGATGACCATTTCGGGGATCCGCAGCATGCGGATCAGATTGCGCTTGGCGACGACCAGGGAGTCCCGTACGGACTGGCTGACCGCGCCGCGCCGCTTCGGTACCCCGACCCGCGGCGCGGGGTGCGTGACGGTACTCACGTGCCGGCCTCCTCGCTGTCCTGGGCCCGCTCGGGCCCGGCTTCCCGGCTCCGTTCGGGCCCGGCTTCCCGGCCCCGTTTCGACGCGCGGCGCGACGGCCGTCCCGCACGTCCGCCGCCTTGCGCGCCGTCCGCGCCGCCCGCGCCGCCCGCGCCGCCCGCGCCGTCACCGTTCTCGCCGTTGCCCTCCGCCGCCTCGGCGGCGTGGCCGGTCAGCGAGATGAACACATCGTCCAGGGTCGGCCGGCGCAGCCCGATGTCGTCGATCTCCACACCGCGTACGTCGAGTTCGCGGATGACCTCGGCGAGCAGCTTGGCGCCGCCCGTGACCGGCACCGTGATCTTGCGGGTGTGCTGTTCGACCTTGCTCTCGCCCTTGCCGAAGCCGCGCAGCACCGCGTCGGCCGTGGCGATGTGTTCGGCGGCGTGCACGACGACCTCCACCCGCTCGCCGCCCGTACGGGCCTTCAGTTCGTCGGAGGTGCCGCGGGCGATGACCTTGCCGTGGTCGACCACGCAGATGTCGTGCGCGAGGTGGTCGGCCTCTTCCAGGTACTGGGTGGTGAGCAGCAACGTCGTACCGCCGGCGACCAGTTCCTGGATGACCTCCCACAACTGCTGGCGGTTGCGCGGGTCCAGGCCGGTGGTGGGCTCGTCCATGAACATCACGGGCGGGCTGACGACCAGCGCGGCCGCCAGGTCGAGCCGGCGCCGCATGCCGCCGGAGTAGGTCTTGGCCGGCCGGTCGCCGGCGTCGGAGAGGCGGAAGCGTTCCAGGAGCTCGACGGCCCTGGCCTTCGCGTCGCGGCCGCTCATCTGGTAGAGCTGGCCGACCATCATCAGGTTCTCACGGCCCGTCAGGTACTCGTCCACGGCGGCGAACTGGCCGGACAGGCCGATGGAGCGGCGCACTTCGTCGGGGTGCTTGAGAACGTCGATCCCGGCGACGACCGCGGAGCCGCGGTCCGGCCGGAGGAGGGTGGTCAGGACCCGTACGGCGGTGGTCTTGCCCGCACCGTTCGGCCCGAGCAGTCCGAGGACGGTTCCTTCGGGGACGTCGAGATCGACCCCGTCCAGAGCCCTCACCTTGCCGAAGGTCTTCACCAGACCCTCGGCGTATATGGCGCCTGGCATGTGGTTACTCCCAAGGTATGGGTTAACTCCAGGAAAAATTTTACGTTCGCCGGATATATGGCGCATGAGGGCCACATGAGCTCTGTGAGCGGTATGCGCAACAGGAGCAATGTGCGGCGCTTCATCGGTATATACCCGACATCGGGGGTGCGCCGAACCCGCAGCACTGCCCCCCGTAGCCCGGACCATACCGTACACGCGATACATCGCGACATACGCCAGATGGCGTGTGCGGACGCGCACGGCGCCTCGGCCGCGTGCCACGGCGCACCGTCATCGCCGGTGACGACGCACGGCGACGTCACCGGCCGACCACGGCACGCGCCCGCCCTCGGCCCGTGACGGTCAGCCCATCACGGTGTAGCCCGCCGCCCGCAGGGCCGAGCTGACGTCCGTGCAGTGTTCCGGGCCCTTGGTCTCCAGGTGCAGCTCCACCTCCGCTTCCGTGAGCCCGAGCCGCGGATCGGTCCGCACATGGCTCACGTCCAGAACATTGGCGTCGACCTCCGACAGCACCGCGAGCAGCGTCGCGAGCGCCCCCGGCCGGTCCGTCAGCCGCAGCCGCAGCGACAGGTAGCGTCCCGCGGCGGCCATGCCGTGCCGCAGGATGCGCTGCATCAGCAGCGGATCGACGTTCCCCCCGGACAGCACCGCGACCACCGGCCCCTCGAAGGATCCGGGCCGCGACAGCAGCGCCGCCACCGGACTCGCCCCCGCCGGCTCCACGACCAGTTTGGCCCGCTCCAGACAGAGCAGCAGAGCGCTGGAGAGTTCGTCCTCGGACACGGTACGGACTTCGTCCACGAGATCGCCGACGATTTTGAACGGTACGTCGCCCGGCCGCCCGACCTTTATGCCGTCCGCCATCGTCGTGGGTGCCTCGATCGAGACCGGCCGCCCGGCCGCCAGCGAGGGCGGATAGGCGGCCGCGCCCGCCGCCTGCACGCCGACGATCCGCACGTCCGGCCGCAGCGCCTTGACCGCCAGCGCGATGCCCGCGGCGAGCCCGCCGCCGCCGACGCCCACGACGATCGTGCGCACCTCCGGGCACTGCTCCAGGATCTCCAGGCCGACCGTGCCCTGGCCCGCGATGATGTCCCGGTGGTCGAAGGGGTGGATGAAGACCGCGCCCGTCTCGTCGGCGTACTCCTGGGCGGCGGCCAGCGTCTCGTCCACGACCTGGCCGTCCAGCCGCACCTCGGCGCCGTACTCGCGGGTCGCGGCGACCTTCGGCAGCGGGGCGCCGACCGGCATGAAGACCGTCGAACGCACCCCGAGCAGCGAGGCCGCCAGCGCGACGCCCTGCGCGTGGTTGCCGGCGCTGGCGGCGACCACGCCGGCCGCCCGCTCCTGCGGGGACAGCCCCGCGATCCGCACGTACGCGCCACGTATCTTGAAAGAGCCGGTGCGTTGCAGGTTCTCGCACTTCAGATGCACCGGCGCGCCCACCAAAGCGGACAGGTGCCGGCTCCCCTCCAAGGCGGTGGACCGCGAGACGCCGGACAGGATCTTCTGCGCCTCCCGTACGTCCTCGACGGTCAGGGCGGCGGAGGCGGCAGCCACCGGGCCCCCGCCCGGCCCGGAAACGGAGGCGGAACCGGAACCCGACGCCGGAACCGTCCCCGCACCGGACGCCTCCGCACAAGCCGGGACCGAGCCCGGGCCGGACTGCCGGCCGGCGGCAGAAGCGGAAGCGGAATCCGAAGGGGAACCGGAGGCAGGAGTGTGCTCGTGCGGCGTGTGATCGGCCATGAAGCCCAGTCTTACAGTTCGGACGGCGGCGGGTACGCGGGGCCGCCGGACCGGTGCCACCGGGACACGTCTTTGGGCAGCCCCGGTACGGTCCGCGCCGGGGCCGCGTACTCTGTCCCCCAATCCGTACGCATCCCATGAAGCGAGCTCCCGGCCATGCCCACCTCTTCGGACATGACGACCCACACCGACCCTGCTCTTCTCGACGCGCTGCAACACCAAGTCGCCGTTTTCGCCCGCCGCGCCGAACAGAGCCGGCTCGGCGGCGTCGGCCAGGCACGCAATTCCATGGACCGTGCCGCCTATCTGCTCCTCAACCGCCTGGACAAAGAGGGCCCGATGGGGGTCAAGGCGCTGGCCGCCGGCATGGGCATCGACTCCTCGACCGTCACCCGGCAGGTCGCCCCGCTGGTCGACTCCGGCCTGGTCAACCGCGCCTCGCACCCCGAGGACGGCCGCGCCGTCGTGCTCCAGCTCTCCGAGCGCGGCCGGTCCCGGCTGGAGGAGGTACGCGCCTCGCGCCGCGCGCTGATGGCGCTGGTCACGGAGGAGTGGACGGAGGAGGAGCGGGACTCGTTCTGCAGCCTGCTGACGCGCTTCAACGCCTCCCTGTCCACGGTCACCGCGACGCTGCCGCCGGTACCGTCCAGCTCCTGAGCGGGCGGCGGTCCGGCCGCCGCGCAGCAGGAGGAACGAGGGCGGCCGGTGCTGTGCGCTCCCGGTTTTTCCCTGCCGCCTCTTGACCGCGTGCCGGGCCTGCCGTGCCATGGAGCTGTGCGAGAGCGGCGGGCAGCCCAGGAACGCCGTCGCGCCCGGGAGTTCGAGGCGTTCGTCGCGGGCGCGGCCGGCCGTCTGCTGCGCGCCGCCACGCTCCTGACCGCCGAGCCGGAAGGCCGGCCGGCCCCCGCCGCCGAGCGCCTGCTCACGCTGGCGCTGGCCCGTACGTACGCGGCCTGGGACCGGCTGCGCGGCGAGGACCCGTACGACCGCACGCGCCAGGAGATGGCCGCCCACTTCGCGCACTCCGCCTGGCGCGAACGCCTGCCCCGCGCCCTCTGCCACGGCAGGAGGCCGCCGCCCGGCGGCCTCCTGGGGCGGCTGTCCCCGCAGGAGCGGCTGGTGCTCGTCCTGCGCCTCTACGAGGGCGTGGCCGAGGAGCAGACCGCGGCACAGCTCGGACTGCCCGCCGAACGCGTCCACACGCTGTGCCTGCGGGCCGTGGGACGCATGCGCAGCAATCCTCCGGGCGGGCAGGCGGGGCAGTCGGTGCTACCGGGGGCGCCGGTGCAGTCGGTGCCACCGGTTCCGCCAGTGGCGCAGGCGGCGTCAGTGCCGCCGCCCCCGCCCGCAGAAGCAGCAGCCGCGCCATGAGCCTCCCGGACCGCAAGGAGGCCGAGGTGCGGCGGATGCTGGACGGGCCGCATCCGCCGGTCCCGCCCGACCTGGCGCTGCGCGCCGCCGCGGGCGGCCGGCGGCTGCTGGCCCACCGGCGGCTGGCGCGCCGGATGCTGTGGCTGCTGGCCGTGGCGGCGCTGACGGCGCTCCTGGTCTGGGCGGCCGTCGACCAGCCGTGGCTGCCGCCGCCGGCGCTCACCACCCCTCCACTGGAAGGGTGGTGAGCCGGCGGCCGGGCGCTCCGAGCGCCGCTGTCCCAGCGCCCGGGTGCGGCTCAGCCCGCCGTACCCGCCCTCAGGGTGCTCAGCCCAGCGCCTGCGTCAGGTCCGCGACCAGATCGTCGATCGACTCGATGCCGACCGACAGCCGTACGAGATCGTTCGGGACCTCCAGCAGCGAGCCCGCCGTCGAGGCGTGCGTCATCCGGCCCGGGTGCTCGATCAGCGACTCCACGCCGCCCAGCGACTCACCGAGGGTGAACAGCTCGGCGCGGTTGCAGACCTCCACCGCGGCCTGCTCGCCGCCGGCGACGCGGAAGGACACCATGCCGCCGAAGGAACGCATCTGCTTGGCGGCGACCTCGTGGCCGGGGTGCGTCTCCAGGCCCGGGTAGTACACCTGCGTCACCTTGTCGTGCGAGGCGAGCAGGTCGGCGATCCGGGCGGCGTTGGCGCTGTGCCGGTCCATCCGTACGGCCAGCGTCTTCAGGCCGCGCATCACCAGCCACGCGTCGAACGGCCCGGCGACCGCGCCCATGGCGTTCTGGTGGTAGGCCAGGTCGTCGCCCAGCTCGGCGTCGTCGACGACGAGCGCGCCGCCGACCACGTCCGAGTGGCCGCCCATGTACTTGGTGGTGGAGTAGACCACCACGTCGGCGCCGAGGGCCAGCGGCTGCTGGAGGTAGGGGCTGGCGAAGGTGTTGTCCACGACCAGGCGGACCCCGGCGTCGCGCGCGACGGCGGCGAGGGCGGGGATGTCCGTGATGCCGAGGAGGGGGTTGCTGGGCGTCTCCACCCAGATCGCCTTCGTACGGGGGCGGATCGCGTCCCGTACGGCCTGCGGGTCGGAGGAGTCGGCGACCGACCACTCCACACCCCACCGCTCGACGACCTTCGAGATGAGGCGGAACGTGCCGCCGTACGCGTCGTTGGGGATGACGACGTGGTCGCCGGGGACCAGGAGGGTGCGCAGCAGGCAGTCCTCGGCCGCGAGCCCGGAGGCGAAGGCCAGGCCGCGGCGGCCGCCGTCGAGGGCGGCCAGGTTCTCCTCCAGGGCGGTACGGGTCGGGTTCGCGCTGCGGCTGTACTCATAGCCGCCGCGCAGCCCGCCCACGCCGTCCTGCTTGTAGGTGGACACCTGGTAGATGGGCGGTACCACCGCGCCGGTCGCCTCGTCGGGCTCCTGACCTGCGTGAATGGCAAGGGTCTCGAAATTCTGGGGGCGCTGCTCGCGCTGATCGCTCATGTCTGCCGAGGGTAGTCGTCCACACCCGCGAACTTTTCGGAACTTTCTGGTTCGCTGGATAGTGGATACATACAAGACACAATCGCGCTCCGCCCACCGCCCTCCCACGACCGGAATCCGAGACTGACCCCATGGACGCTCTGCTGGTTCTCTTCGCCGCTGCCGCACTCGGCGGTCTCGTCCTGCTGCCCTGGCTGCGGCGCCGGCAGGCCGCGCAGCAGGCCCGGCAGGGACTGGCGGTGGCCGCCGACCCCATGGCGGGATACGGCTTCGTCCCGGCCCAGGAGCTCGACGTACGGCTGCCCGGGCCCGACCAGGAGCTGGAGGACGCTCTCGAAGAGATCCGGCGCAGCCACGACTGGCGCCCGGCCGCGCAGCTGCTGCGCGCCACCGGAGACGACTGGGAGCGCCGCTGGCAGCGCGTGCAGACACTCGCCGGGGCCGCGGCGTTCGAGCTGGCGGAGCGGCATGGGCAGGGCGGCATCTGGCTGCGTACGTGGCGTTCCGAAGCGCCCAAGGACCCCGGCGGCGCCCAGACGCACGCCCAGTTCCTCGTCATCCAGGCGCTGCGCGACCCCGGCTCGCAGGACTTCCGCATGATCCTTGAGGAGGCCCGTACGGTCTGCCACGAGGCGGCGCTGCTGGCCCCCGGCAGCCCCCTCCCGTACATCACCGAGCTGGCCGTCGCCCGCGGCCTCGGTGACCGCCGCGCGGACTACGACGCACTGTGGTCGAAGGTCGCCCAGCGCGCCCCGCACCACATGGGCGCGCATCTGGCCGCGCTGCCCTACTGGTCGCAGAAGTGGCACGGCTCCAGGGAGGAGGCCGCCGCGTTCACCGAGAGCGCCGCCGCGGCCGCGCCCGCCAAGAGCCTGCTGCCCGCCCTCCCGCTCTTCGCCGTCTACGACCACCTGCCCGAGGCCAACATGGTCCGCAGCCTCTTCCAGAGCGCGGTCGTGGAACGCGCGATGGAAGGGGCGCACTTCGCCCTGCGCGAGGCCCCGGCGGACCACCCCATGGCCCCGCACGTCCGGCACCTGCTCATCTGGTTCCTCGTGCACGCCGAGCGCTACGAGGAAGCCGTGGAACAGCTCCGCCTGGTCGACGGCCACGTCGGCGCCGTGCCGTGGTCGTACGGCAGCAGCCCCGCCGCCGAGTACGCCGCGTTCCGCGCCCTGGCGGTGGCGGGCTGGGAGCGCGGCGGCGGCACCTCGTCCGACTTCCGCCGCCAGCCGTGACCGACGGCCCGGCCGCGCGCCCATGACCACCGGGGCCCTCGGGCGCCTCGGAATGCGCCTTCCCCTCCCCGCGTTGTCCCAGCAGGCCGCCGCCGGCGCCCTCCCCGCCGACCCCTGGAGTGAGACGCCATGCTCTTCAACCGCTTCAAGAACGCCCTCCCTTCCCCGGAAGAGGCCCTGAAGGGCCGCCCCGAGCGCGACTTCACCGTCCCCGACCGGCACACGGTCCTCGGCAACCCGCTCCTCGGCCCCTACCCCGAGCACCTGCGCATCGCCGACTTCGGCCTGGGCTGCTTCTGGGGCGCCGAGCGCAAGTTCTGGCAGACCGAGGGCGTCTGGACGACGCTGGCCGGCTACCAGGGCGGCCACACCCCGAACCCCACCTACGAAGAGGTGTGCAGCGGCCTGACGGGCCACACGGAAGCGGTCCGCGTCGTCTACGACCCCGCCAAGGTCTCCTACGCCGCCCTCCTGAAGCTCTTCTGGGAGTCCCACGACCCCACCCAGGGCTTCCGCCAGGGCAACGACACCGGCACCCAGTACCGCTCCGCGATCTACACCCACTCCCCCGCCGACCAAGAAGCCGCCGAAGCCTCCCGCACCACCTACCAGTCCGTCCTCACCGCCTCCGGCCACCCCACCATCACCACCGAAATCCTCCCCGCCACCAACCGCCCCTTCTACCCGGCCGAGGCGTACCACCAGCAGTACTTGGACAAGAACCCGGCGGGTTACTGCGGGATCGGGGGAACAGGGGTCAGCTGCCCCGTCGGGGTCGCCCCGGCCGACGGCTGACGGTGGTGGGGAGTGAGGGGGAGGTAGGGGGCGCCTCGCGGGGCGGGTCAGGGGCGGTGGTGGAGGTGGGCTCGGTCGGCTGCTGCTTCGCCCTGTTCCCAGCCCGCGGCGTCGCGTACGCCTCGCATGCGGACGGCGGCGGTGTCGGGGAACAGTTCGCCGGCGGTCTCGGCCACGGCGACCTCGCGCGCGGCCAGGACCGGCAGGAGGTCCGGGGCGTCGGTGGCGGCCTCGGCGGTGGTCTCCTCGGTGGCCGCGGCCAGGCGGGTGCGGATCCGGTCGGCGTACGCGACGAGGAACGTCTGCCGGAAGTCGCGGGTACGGCGGGACCGGCCGCGGCTGTGGTGGGCGTCGCCCGCGCGGTGCATGGCGGTGGTGGCCTGGAGGAGCAGTGACGTGTAGAGCAGTTCGGCGGCCTCCAGGTCGGCTTCGAAGCCGATGAGCGTGGAGAAGCCCACGTCGCCGGACCAGACGGCCTGGCAGCGGTTGGCGGCGGCGACGGCGTCGAGCAGCAGCGCCTTCGCCTGCTCGTACGGGCCTTCTATGCCGATGCGGATGGCGGAGGGGGAGGGAGACAGGCGCGGGGAGGTGGCGCCTGTGCCGGCCCCGGCGGCGTCGAGCAGCGCCGCGTCGATGCTGTGCCGCGCCATCAGCTCCTGGGCCTTGGCCGACAGCGCCTCCGCCTCCTCCGGGTAGTCCGTCGCCTCGGCCTTGGCGAGCAGGCCGCGGATGCGGCCGAGGAGGCGCGGCTCGGCGGGAGTGCCTCCGCGTGCGGGCCGGGCGGTCGGCAGAGGGGTGATGCGGGGCAGGCGGGCGAGGACGCGCAGCGCTGCCAGGACATCGTACGTCGTCTCGAAGCGCGAGCTGCGGAGGCGGCGCGCCAGCTCTTCCAGGTAGGACGTGTCGGACGTCCACCAGGCCGCGGCTTCCACGTCGCGCAGCTGGGCCGCCCAGCGCGGCCCGCGGGCGCGCTCCGCCGCCCGGCCCGCGCGCCGTGCCTCGGCCGCCATCGCGTCCACGACGACCGCGGTGCGCGGGCCGCCGCCCGTCTCCCGCCGTACGATCCGTTCCAGGTCGGCGGGTTGCCAGCCGCCCAGCCAGCAGCGGTGTACGGAGTCCTCCGCCGCGGCCAGCAGCGCGGCGCTGACGGCTTCCGGGCCCGCGGGGGCCGCCGCCAGCATCGAGGCGCCGGCTTCCAGGGCGTCTTCGGCGGGTGTGCCGTCCTCGGCGTACCGGACGCTGCCGAGTACGGTACCGACCAGTTCACCGGCCGCGGCCCGGTCCTGCTGCCGCGGTCCGTCCTTGCGCTTGCTCACATGGTCACGATACGGAGGGCGGGCCCCTGCCGGCGCACCGGCGGGGGCCCGCCCTCGGAGCGGCGGCGGTGCGCTACTTCACGGCGCTGCCGGCCACCCACTCGTTCCAGTCCATGTTCCAGCCGTTGAGGCCGTTGTCCGGCTTGATCGTCTTGTCCGGGGAGTTGACCATGTGGACGACGTCGCCGATCAGGGAGTTCTGGTAGAACCAGGCGCCGTCCGTGCTGGGGTCGCCGGCGCCCTTGACGTCCTCCAGGCCGATGCAGCCGTGGCTGGTGTTGGCGTTGCCGAAGATGCCCTTGCCCCAGTAGTTGCCGTGCAGGAACGTGCCGGAGCTGGACAGGCGCATGGCGTGCGGCACGTCGGGGATGTCGTACTCGCCCTTGCCGTCGTTGTTGGTGAAGCCGACCGTGGAGCCGTCCATCCGGGTCTGCTGGTACTTCTCCGAGACGACCATCTTGCCGTTGTACGTCGGGTGGTCCTTGCTGCCCGCGGAGATCGGGATCGTACGGATGGTCTTGCCGTCGCGTACCACCGTCATCCGGTGGGTCTTGGCGTCCACCGTGCTGACCTGGGAGCGGCCGATCCGGAAGTTCACCTTCTTGTTCTGGACGCCCTTGACGCCCGGCGCGGCCTCCACACCGTCCAGCTTCAGGTCCACGCTGACCTCGGAGTTGGGCTTCCAGTAGTCCTTCGGGCGGAAGTCCAGGCGCTGGTCGCCGAACCAGTGGCCGACGATCTCCTGGTTGCTGCTGGACGCCACCTTGATCGCGGACTGGACGTCCTTCTTGTTCTTCACCGGCTTGTCGAAGGTGACCGACACCGGCATGCCCACGCCGACGGTCGAGCCGTCCTCCGGCGTGTAGTTGCCTATGAAGCTGTTCTTCGGGGAGACCGTGGTGAAGGTCGAGTGCTCCACCGCCTTGCGGCCCTCGGAGTCGGCGGCGTGGGCGGTGATCGTGTACTTGGTCGAGCGCTCCAGCTGCTTCTTCGGCTTCCAGGAGCTGCCGTCGGCGGCGAGCGTGCCCTCGACCGGCTTCTTGTCCTCACCGGCGGTCATCGTGACCTCGGTGAGCTTGCCGCTGTCGACGGTGACCTTGGCGGCGCTGTTGATGCCCGCGTCGGCGGACCCGTTCTTCGGCTCGATCTTGATCTTGGCTTCGGAGGCGTCCTTCGCCGCCGCCTCGTCGACCTTCTTCGTGTTGTCCTGGCCGCCACCGTCACCGCCGTCACCGCCACCGCACGCCCCGAGTGTCAGCACACCCCCGAGCAGCGCGGCAGTGGCTATCAGGCCCTTGCGACGCTTGCTGTCCGTCATCACACGATTCTCCATTGCCTTGCTGCCGAACCCGGAAACCCCCGAGCCGGGCATCGCACCGCATACCGCCGGGCGACACCTCAGGAACGTCTGTTCCGTTTCGTCCGTTCCATACGTAGGGCAGCTGTGGGAAACGCCACGCAACCCCCGCACGGCGGCGGCCGTCGTACGGGGGTCGCGGGTCAGCGGCGTCCGGCGGCCGGCCGCCTCCTCAGAAGCGGACGCGCACCCCGCCGTCCTCGGCCTCCGTCGGCTCCGCGTCCTCCGGGAGGTCGTCGTCCTCCGCGTCGTGCCCGAGGACCCACTCCGCGTCGGCGTCGTAGTCGATCTCCTCGCTGCTCCACGACGCCTGCGTCAGCTCCACCCCCGGCACGTCCTCGACCAGGTCGAAGGGGTCCACGAGGTAGGCCAGCGCCTCCGCCGGATCGGTCTGGACCGTTTCCCGCGCATGCCCGCGCTCCTCCGCGGGTAGAGAAGGGTCACCGTTGATGTGGTCGAGTGCCGCGCCGGTCAGCCGGTCCGAGTCGGCGACCTCCATGACCAGTTCGACATGGAGCCGGACAAACCGTGATGTCTCGTCATTGCTCATGTCTGGGAGCGTAAGCACCAGCCGGTCCTGACTTCCCCACGACCCGCGGCTGTCACTAACATCTGTTGTCAACGGTCAATTTGCCGAGCCCACAAGGGGGATCGTTTCCGTGCCCGTGACCGCACGTCGACCACTGCTGACCGCCGCAGCCGCGGGATCGGTACTGCTCGCCCTGTGGTTCGTACCGTCCGCGAACGCCACCGTCGAACACGGCGAACGGACGACGCACGACGCCCCCCGGTCGGCCCAGCAGGCCACCCGAACCCAGTCGCACGCCGTCGCGCAGCCCGGCCAGGACCAGCGGGAAGCCGGCAACGGCCAGGGAACGCTGCTCGCCGACACCGGCGCGTTCGACACCACGCCGTACGTCGTCGGTGGCGCCGCCTTCCTCGGCATCGGCGCCGGGCTGGTCGGCTTCTCCGTGCGCCGCACGCGCGGCGACGCGGCCTGAGCGCCGGCGCCACCGCCCCGACCTCGCAAAGAAGCGCGCAGAACCGCGCGGATCTGCGCGGCCGACGGCGGAGCGGGCCGCGCCCGCCCCGCCGGACCGCCCGCCCCGCCGGACCGCCCGTCGTCAGGCCAGCTCGCCGGTGACCTGCTCGACCGCCTCGACCAGCCGGCCGCTGCGTACGAAGTCGTACGCCGCCTCCAGGTCCGGAGCGAGGAAACGGTCCTCCCCCGGTCCCTGCACGCCCGCGGCCCGTACGGCGTCCAGCACCGCACGGGTGGCCGGTGCCGGGGTCAGGCCCTCGCGCATCTCCACCGCCCGGGTCGCCGCGTACAGCTCGACGGCGAGCACGCGGGTCAGGTTGTCCACGGCGGTCCGCAGCTTGCGCGCCGCCGACCAGCCCATCGAGACGTGGTCCTCCTGCATCGCGGAGGACGGGATGGAGTCCACCGAGGCGGGCGCGGCGAGCCGCTTCAACTCGCTGACCAGCGCCGCCTGCGTGTACTGGGCGATCATCAGGCCCGAGTCGACGCCCGGGTCGCCGGCCAGGAACGCGGGCAGGCCGTGCGAGCGGTTCTTGTCCAGCAGGCGGTCCGTACGGCGCTCCGCGATCGAGCCGAGGTCGGCCGCGGCGACGGCGAGGAAGTCCAGGACGTACGCGACCGGCGCGCCGTGGAAGTTGCCGTTCGACTCGACCCGGCCGTCCGCCAGCACCACCGGGTTGTCGACGGCGGCGGCCAGCTCCCGGCTCGCGACCAGGCGGGCGTGGTCCAGCGTGTCCCGGCCCGCGCCCGCGACCTGCGGGGCACAGCGGACGGAGTAGGCGTCCTGGACGCGCGGCGCGTCGTCCTGGTGGTGGCCGGTGAGTCCCGAACCGGCCAGGACCTTGAGCATGTTGGCGGCCGAGGCGGCCTGCCCGGGGTGCGGGCGGATGGCGTGCAGCTCGGGCGCGAGCACCTTGTCCGTACCGAGCAGCGCCTCCAGGGTGAGGGCCGCGGTGATGTCCGCCGAGGTGAAGAGGCGGGCCAGGTCGGCACAGGCCATGATCAGCATGCCGAGCATGCCGTCGGTGCCGTTCAGGAGGGCCAGGCCCTCCTTCTCGCGCAGCTCGACGGGGGCGATGCCGTGTTCGGCGAGCAGTTCACCGGCCGGCCGTACGACGCCGTCCGGGCCTTCCGCCTCGCCCTCGCCCATGAGCGTCAGCGCGCAGTGCGACAGCGGGGCGAGGTCGCCGGAGCAGCCGAGCGAGCCGTACTCGTGGACGACCGGAGTGATCCCGGCGTTGAGGATCTCGGCCATGGTGCCGACGACGAGCGGCCGGACGCCGGTGTGCCCGGAGGCCAGGGTCTTCAGGCGCAGGAACATCAGCGCGCGCACCACCTCGCGCTCCACCCGCGGCCCCATGCCGGCGGCGTGCGAGCGCACGATGTTGCGCTGGAGCTGGGCCCGCAGGTCCGGGCTGATGTGGCGGACGGCGAGGGCTCCGAAGCCCGTGGAGACGCCGTACACCGGGTCCGGCTTGGCGGCGAGGTCGTCGATGACCGCGCGGGCGGCGGCGACGGCCGCCATGGCCTCCTCGGACAGCTCGATACGGGCGGCGCCGCGGGCGACGGCGATGACGTCCTGTGCGGTCGTGCCGGACGTCCCCAGCACCACAGTGTGCATATCCATATTCAGGCACCCTAGAGACTGAATCGCTGGATGTCACCACGGGATCTTTCGGCCCGCGCACGGACGCCCGGCCACCACGGGATCTCCGGCCCGTACCCACCGCCCGGTCACCGCCGGAAGCGGCGGCGCTCCGTCGACGAGGCCCGCTCCGGCGCGTCCGCCAGGCGGACCACCGGGTCCTCCGTACCGCCCTCCCGGCCCGCCACCACGGGGCCGCGTGAGCCCGAGCCCTTGGCCCGGTACTGGGCGGCGTCCGCCAGCCGGAACAGGCGCCGGGCCGAGCGCACCGGCCCGATCGGGTCGCCGGTCGACGCGACGCCGACCGCGACGCCCTCGCCCAGCTCCAGCTCGGCCGCCCGGTCGCACAGCTCGGTGGCCACCTTGGCCACCTCGTCCGCCGACGGGCCCACCGTGAGCAGGCAGAACTCGTCGCCGCCGAGGCGGGCGGCGAGGGTGCCCGGCAGTATGGCACCGCACAGGGACAGCACCGAGCCGAATCGTTCCAGCAGCCGGTCCCCGACGGCGTGGCCGCACGAGTCGTTCACCCGCTTCAGCCCGTTCAGATCGCAGACCACCAGGCTCACCACGGCGCCGTCCCGCCGGTGCCGCTCCAGGGCCTCGTCGAGCCGCATGTCCACCGCGCGCCGGTTCGCCAGCCCGGTCAGCGCGTCCGTGAACGCCAGCCGCCGGGCCTCCGCCAGCCGCTCCGTCTGCGCGATCCCGGCCGCCGTCACCGCGGCCAGTACGGTCGCGAAGTCCGCGTCGGCGCGCGTGAAGCCCGGTTCCCCGGCCGACCGGGCCACGTACAGCTCGCCCCACGCGCGCCCGTGCAGCACGATCGGCGCGACCACGCAGCAGCCGCGCCCCCTGCGGCGCAGCGCGGCCACCCGCTGGTGGTTGTACGGCCCCTCGTCCGCCCCGTCACCGGCGGTCTCGATCCAGGCGTTCGGCTGGCCGCCCCCGGCCCACTGTTCGTGCAGAAACCCGACGATCTCCGGGAACTCGTGCACCGGATACGACTCGTCCTCGGGGTACGTCACCTCCCCCTCGGCCAGCTCCCCGACGTTGA
Source organism: Streptomyces sp. NPDC052496 (assembly GCF_040679095.1). NCBI lineage: Bacteria > Bacillati > Actinomycetota > Actinomycetes > Kitasatosporales > Streptomycetaceae > Streptomyces > Streptomyces sp. NPDC052496. The sequence continues at coordinate 21,028 of NZ_JBFAUH010000042.1, read as the reverse complement.
CCAGCACCTTCAGCTGCCCCAGCTCCCGCTCCCAGGCCGAGATCGCCGCGAAGGAACCCCCGAGAGCCGCCCGTACCCCCTCCGCGGCGGCCCGCACCGACTCCCGCGGGGTGTGCGCCGCCGCCATCGCCTGCGCCAGTGCCACCACGGCCCGAAGCCTGTCATCGCCCTCGCCCGTCACCGGACCTCGCATTCCGTCACCGTGAGCACTACGTGTCACTACAGCGTAGGAACGTTCCGGGGCATTCGCGCTCTCCGGCCGGGCCGGGCCTCGGGGAGGCCCGGGCCGCGGCCGTCCGGCTACTCCCCCGGCCACTCCGGGCTGCGCTTCTCGTTGAAGGCGGCCACGCCCTCGGCCCGGTCGGCGGAGAAGGCGACGCTGCGCCACGCGCCGTCCTCCACGTCCAGTCCGGTACGCAGGTCGAGGCCATGGCCGAGCCGCAGGGCGCGCTTGGCGGCGCGCAGACCGACCGGGGAGTTGCGGGCGATGCGCCCGGCGAGGGCCAGGGCTTCCCCGGTGTCCTGGCCGGCGTCCACCAGCTGGTCGACGAGCCCCAGGTCCCGGGCCTCCGCGGCCTCCACCTTCCGCCCGGTGAAGATCAGCTCGGCCGCACGGGCGGCGCCCACCCGCCGCGGCAGCAGCTGCGTACCGCCGCCACCGGGGATGACGCCCACCGACACCTCGGGCAGCCCCACCACGGCCGTACGGTCCGCCACGATCAGGTCGCACGAGAGTGCCAGCTCGAACCCGCCGCCGAGCGCGAAGCCGTGCACGGCCGCGACGGTGGGCATCGGCAGCTCCAGGACGCCGGTGTAGGCGGCCCGGGCGCGCGGCCGCTGGCGCATCAGGTCGGCGTCGCTGAAGGAGTTGCGTTCCTTCAGGTCGGCGCCCACGCAGAAGGCCCGCTCGTGGGTGGAGGTGAGCACCGTGACGCGGACGTCCCGGTCGGCGGCGAGCGCGGCGCAGGCGGCGCCGATGCTGTCCGCCATGGCCGTGGACACCGCGTTCATCGCCTTGGGCCGGTCGAGCCGCAGCTCGGCCACGTACCCATGGCGGTGTACGCCGACGAAGTCCCCGAAGCGTTGCGTGTCCATGCAGCACCCTCCCTCGTTAACGATCGTTCCGTCACCTTAACCAGGGGGCGCAAGAGGGAGCCGGGCACGGACCGGCCGCGGCGTACGGCTCAGGTACGCCGGCTCAGCAGCCACGGTTCGACGACGCCCAGCCCCCGCACGGGCCGCTGCCACATCGGCTGCAGCGCGAAGCGGTACTCGGGCAGCGGGGCCGCCCCGTCCTCCGCCGCCGCGGCGGCGGCCTTCGCGTCGGCCTCGGAGACCGGCGCCTCGCCCGTACGCCCCAGCTCCTCCGCGAACGCCTCGTCGACCAGCACCGTGTCCTTGGGAGCTATCGAGGTCAGGCGGCTGGCCAGGTTCACGGTCGTGCCGAAGACGTCGCCCATGCGCGTCGTGACCGTGCCGAACGCGATGCCGACGCGCAGCTCCGGCATCGTCTCGTCGTTGGCCATGGTCTCGATCAGGCGCAGGCCGATCTCGGCCGCGATGCCCGCGTCGTCGGCGGCGAACAGGACCTCGTCGCCGAGCGTCTTGATGAGCCGGCCGCCGTGCGCGGCGACCAGGTCGGCGGCCGTGGTCTCGAACGCCTCGACCAGTTCGCCCAGTTCCTCCTCCTCCAGGCGCCGGGTGAGCCGGGTGAAGCCGACCAGGTCGGCGAAGCCCACCGCGAGGCGCCGGTCGACCATCTCCGCGTCGTCCTGGGCCTGCACGACGCGGCCGGTGGCGGCGGCGAGCTGGCGGCGCCAGACGTAGACCAGGAACTCCTCCAGCTCGGGCAGCAGGAGTTCGACGAGGGGGTAGGTGATCTCCGTACGGGTCAGGCCGGAGTCCTGGGGCTCGGTCAGGCCCTCCAGGAAGGAGTCGATCTGCCAGTCGGCGAGGCGGGCCGTGGTCTGTCCGGTGGAGCGGGCCACCTGGACCGCCATCGCCTCGCTGAGCAGCCCGGCTTCCACCAGGCCCGCCAGCCGGCGCAGCGCCAGCACGTCGGCCTCGGTCAGCGCCTTGACCTGGCCGATGTCCGCGAAGCCCATGGCGCGCCAGAAGCGGGAGGCCAGTTCCATGGAGACGCCGGCGCTGCGGGCCGCCTGGAAGGGGGTGTAGCGGCGGTCGGCGCCGAGGATCAGCTGTTCCAGCCGGATCGCGATGGTGTCGTCGTCGGAGTCGGCCCCCGCGCCGTCGGCGGCTCCCGCCCCGTCGGCGCGCGCCGCGCCGTCCACCGGCGCCGAGTCCCCCTCAGGAGGAGCGGCCCCCGTCTCACGAGGGGCGATGTCCGCTTCGCGCGGGCCGGCGCCCGAGTCGTCGGCGGTCACCGCTCGCTCCCTGTCCGTTCCCTGCGCACTGCCCTTCCGATCACTTCTCGCTCGTTCGCCCGCTCCGCGGCGGACGGCCTCAACGATACGGCAGGTGTGCTCTGGCTCACTCTCACGCCTCGTCGCTATCGCCCCGATCGACACATAAGTGCGATTGCTACCGAGGTTTCTTGACCAGGATCTGATCGTTTCTGACCGCCATACGGACGGGAACGCCACGCGGGCGGGAAAGAGACCGAAACCGCACTCCCGCACGGCCGGTACGGCCGTTCCTCCCCCGCCCGCCGCACGCCGCTCCGCTACCCCGCCGGCCGCACGTGCACGATGTCCCCCGCGTCGACCGGCCGCTGCATGCCCTCCTCCGTGGCCAGCACCAGCCGCCCGTCACCGTCGATGGCCACCGCCTCGCCGAGCAGAGCCTGGTCGCCGGGGAGTTCGGCCCGTACGGAGCGGCCGAGCGTGGCGCATCCGGCCGCGTACGCGTCCTGGAGGCGGCAGGCCGCCGCGTCACCGCCGGCCGCGGTCCACTGCCCGTACCAGTCCTCGACCGACCGCAGGACGGCCCGCAGCAGCGGGTCGCGGTCGGTGACCTCGGCGCCGGCCAGGGCGAGCGAACCGGCGCCGGGTACGGGCAGTTCCTCGGCGCGCAGCGTGACGTTGAGGCCGATGCCGATGACCACACCGTCCCCGGCCCGCTCCGCGAGGATGCCGCCGGCCTTGCGCTCCTCGTCACCGACGGTGACCAGCAGGTCGTTGGGCCACTTCAGGGCGGTGTCCACGCCGGCGGTGCGGGCCACCGCACTGGCGGTCGCGACTCCGGCGAGCAGCGGCAGCCAGCCCCAGCGCTCCACGGGAACCCGCGGGGTGAGGTAGAAGGAGAAGAAGAGGCCGGAGCGGGGCGGCGCCGACCACCTGCGGTCCAGCCGGCCACGCGCCGCCGACTGCTCCTCGGCGACGAGGACGGCGCCCTCGGCCAGCCCTTCGGCGGCCCGCGCGGTGAGGTCGGTGTTGGTCGAACCGGTCGAGGACACGACGTCGACGCCGGTCCACAGCGAGCCGGACCGCAGCAGGGCGCGGCGCAGCGCCGTCGCGTTCAGCGGCGGCCGCTCCAGGTCGGACCAGCGCCCGCCGGAGCCCGGCGCCGCACCCGGACCCGTACCCGAAGCCGCACCCGGACCCGCACCCGAAGCCGCACCCGAGCCTGTACCCGAAGCCGCGCCCGGACCCGCCCCCGGGCCCTCCCCCTGCCCCGATCCGGCCCGCGCCGCGTCGCCGTCGCCCTGGCCCGAGCGGTCTTTGTCCTGGTTTTCCGGTGGTTGAGGCGTCATGGCCCCAGCCTAGGTGTGGTCAACGACGCAGTGCCCCTGAGCAGTCCCGCCGATACGCTACGAAGCGGTAGCCCATCCCGTTCAACCCCCGTACCACCCTCGTACGAGCACCAGTCCAGGACGAGCAGGAGCCGCATCCCGATGTCCGAGCCGGAAGCACACATCACCACCACCGCGGGCAAGCTGGCCGACCTCCAGCGCAGGATCGAGGAGGCCACCCACGCCGGCTCGGCGCGGGCCGTGGAGAAGCAGCACGCGAAGGGCAAGCTGACGGCGCGTGAGCGCGTGGAGCTGCTGCTCGACGAGGGCTCGTTCGTCGAGCTGGACGAGTTCGCGCGGCACCGTTCGACCAACTTCGGCCTGGAGAAGAACCGGCCGTACGGCGACGGCGTGGTGACCGGTTACGGCACCGTCGACGGCCGTACGGTCTGCGTCTACTCGCAGGACTTCACCATCTTCGGCGGTTCGCTGGGCGAGGTCTACGGCGAGAAGATCGTCAAGGTGATGGACTTCGCGCTGAAGAACGGCTGCCCGGTCGTCGGCATCAACGACGGCGGCGGCGCCCGCATCCAGGAGGGCGTGGCAGCGCTCGGCCTGTTCGCGGAGATCTTCCGCCGCAATGTGCACGCCTCCGGCGTCATCCCGCAGATCTCGCTGATCGTCGGCCCGTGCGCGGGCGGCGCGGTCTACTCCCCCGCCATCACCGACTTCACGGTCATGGTCGACCAGACCTCGCACATGTTCATCACCGGACCCGACGTCATCAAGACCGTCACCGGCGAGGACGTGGGCTTCGAGGAGCTGGGCGGCGCCCGGACGCACAACACCACCTCGGGCGTGGCGCACCACATGGCGGGCGACGAGAAGGACGCCATCGAGTACGTCAAGGCGCTGCTGTCCTACCTGCCGTCCAACAACCTCTCCGAGCCGCCCGCCTTCCCCGAGGAGGCGGACCTGGAGACCTCGGAGTACGACCGCGAGCTGGACACGCTGATCCCGGACTCGGCGAACCAGCCGTACGACATGCACACCGCCATCGAGCACGTCCTCGACGACGGCGAGTTCCTGGAGACGCAGGCGCTCTTCGCGCCGAACATGCTCACCGGCTTCGGCCGGGTGGAGGGCCACGCGGTCGGCATCGTCGCCAACCAGCCGATGCAGTACGCGGGCACGCTGGACATCAACGCGAGCGAGAAGGCCGCGCGGTTCGTGCGCACCTGCGACGCGTTCAACGTCCCGGTGCTGACGTTCGTGGACGTACCGGGCTTCCTGCCGGGTACGGACCAGGAATGGGACGGCATCATCCGGCGCGGCGCCAAGCTGATCTACGCGTACGCGGAGGCGACGGTTCCGCTGATCACGGTGATCACCCGCAAGGCGTTCGGCGGCGCCTACGACGTCATGGGCTCCAAGCACCTGGGCGCGGACCTGAACCTGGCCTGGCCGACCGCGCAGATCGCGGTGATGGGCGCGCAGGGCGCGGTCAACATCCTGCACCGCCGCACGCTCGCCGCGATCGAGGACCCGGCCGCGCAGGACGCCCGCCGCCAGGAGCTGATCCAGGAGTACGAGGACGCGCTGCTCAACCCGTACGTGGCGGCCGAGCGCGGCTACGTGGACGCGGTGATCATGCCGTCCGAGACCCGTCGGCACATCGTCCGCGGGCTGCGCACGCTGCGCAACAAGCGCGAGTCGCTGCCCCCGAAGAAGCACGGCAACATCCCGCTGTAGGGGCGCCCGTGCCCGTCAGCGGCGCTGTCCGCCGTTCGCCGCAAGTCCGCCAGAGCCAGGAGGTCGGTTGACCATGATCAAGGTCGTCCGGGGCAACCCCACACCCGAGGAGCTGGCCGCCGCACTGGCGGTGGTTCGCACCCGCGCGGCGGCGGCCGCGGCTGCCGCCGCCGACGCGCCCGCCACGGAGCGTACGGACGCATGGGCCGACCCGGCGTCCACGGTCCCGCGCCACCGGCTGCCGCACCCGGGCCCGCGGGCCTGGCGCACGAGCTACTGGCCGCGCTGAGGCCGGGGGCGGCTCCTGCGCAGCCGGAGTCGTTCCGGTGAAGCCGGGGCACTTCCGTTGAGCCGGGGCATTCCCGTGACGCCGGGGCCGTGCCTTGGTCATGACGTCCGACGGCGCTTGAGTACGCGTACTCAGGCGCCGTCGGCGTTCCCGGCGCAGGATCGAAGGATGCTGTGGTCCGATCCGCCCGACGAGCCTCCCGAGGAGCTGCGCCAGGTACAGGCGATGCTCCACCGGGTGGGCATCGTGCTGGCCGTGGCCGCGGTGGTGCTGATGGTCATGCTGGTCGGCGGGGTCTGAGAGCGGGGTCTGAGAGCGGGGTCTGAGAGCGGGGTCTGAGAGCGGGGCCTGGGAGCGGGGCCTGGGAGCGGGATCTGAGAGGGGGCCCGAGAGCGGAGCCCGAGGGTCCGGGCCGGCCGGACCCGCACCACGCAGCCCCCGCCGCATACGGTCACATCCGGTCCCTACGGCGACGGCCCCGGACCCGCCGCGTACCGAACCGGGCTAAGAGGACCAGGTCACACACCCCACCTGCAACCGCGACCCCCGCTTGGGACATCCTTTACCTCTGAAGGCCGCAATTCGGGCGCCTGTACGGCCGGTCCGCGCGGCACCGGGGCCGTACGGCATGGGGAGTGGAGAGCGATGAACAGGCCGCTGAGACACATAGCCGTCTTCTGCGGAGTGCTGGTGCTGGCACTGCTGGTGCGCGTCACCTGGGTCCAGTTCGTCCAGGCGGACTCACTGTCGAACGACGAGAACAACCGCCGGGTGAAGATCGAGGCCTTCTCCTATCCGCGCGGCAACATCATCGTCGGCGGCAAGCCGATCACCGGCTCGGTCGAGACGGCCGGCGACTTCAAGTACAAGCGGGTCTACAAGGACGGCCCGATGTACGCGCCGATCACCGGCTATGCCTCGCAGTCCCAGGGCAGCACGTTCCTGGAGGGCGTCTACAAGGACATCCTCAGCGGCAAGGACGACAAGCTCTTCCTCAAGCGCGCCAAGGACATCCTGACCGGCGAGAAGCCGCGCGGCGGCGACGTGCTGACGACGATCGACGAGAAGGCGCAGCGGACCGCGTACAAGAGCCTGACCGACCTCAAGGCCAAGGGCGCGGTGGTCGCCCTGGAGCCGGCCACCGGCAAGATCCTCGCGATGGCGAGCACGCCGTCCTACGACCCGTCGGTCTTCGCGGGCAGCTCCTTCAAGGAGGGCGACAAGTACACCGCCCTGATCAAGGACAAGTCCAAGCCGATGAACAACCGGGCGTCCCTGGAGATCTACCCGCCCGGCTCGACGTTCAAGATCCTCACCGCCGCCGCGGCCCTGGAACACGGCATCGTGCCGGACATCGACACCCCGGTGCAGGCCCCGGTGCCGTACACCCTGCCGCAGACGGCCACCACGGTCGGCAACGACATCGCCACCGCGCCGTGCGCGAACGCGTCCCTCAAGGTCGGTATGCAGTGGTCCTGCAACAACACCTACCTGGAGGCGGCGCACCGGCTCGGCAAGGACAAGATGCGCGAGACGGCGGAGAAGTTCGGCTTCAACCAGAAGATCTTCACGCCGGTCCGTACGGCCACCAGCGGCTACCCCGAGAAGCTGGACAAGCCGCAGACCGCGCTGACCGGCATGGGGCAGGGCAGCCTGACCAGCACGCCGCTGCAGATGGCCATGGTCGTCGCCGGGCTCGCCAACAACGGCAAGGTCATGCAGCCGTACCTGGTCGAGGAGACGCGCGGCCCCGACCTGTCGACGATCGAGAAGTTCGAGCCCAAGGAGCTGAGCCAGGCCGTCTCCGAGAGCACCGCCAAGAAGGTGCAGGAGATGATGGAGAACACCGCGGAGAACGGCACGGCGAAGAAGGCGCTGATCGACGGCGTCAAGGTCGGCGCCAAGACCGGTACCGCCCAGCACGGCGCGGACGTCCGCGACGAGCGCCCGTACGCCTGGTTCGTCTCGTACGCCAAGCAGGGCAACGGCTCGCCGGTCGCGGTCGCGGTCTTCGTCGACCCCTCGGACATGGACATCCCGCGCTCGGAGATCGCCGGTGGCAAGCTGGGCGGCCCGATCGCCAAGAAGGTCATGGAGGCCGTGCTCGACAAGTGAGCCGGCCGGCGGGGCCGGGTGCGTACAGGCAGTCGCCTGGTCGCGTTGCCGGCGGGCCGGGTGAGCAAAGGAAGTCGCCTGGTCGCGCTGCCGGCGGGGCCGGGTGAGCGAAGGCAGGGGGCGGGTGCCGGACGGTGCCCGCCCCCTGCGTATCCGCTGCGGCTCCGTACGATGGCGGTCATGACCGTTCAGCCCGGCGCCGCCGCCCGCCGTCTCGTCCTCGCCTCCCAGTCCCCCGCCCGGCTCGGCCTGCTGCGCCAGGCCGGGCTCGCGCCCGAGGTCGTCGTCAGCGGCGTGGACGAGGACGCGATCACCGCGGACTCGCCCGCCGAGCTGGCCCGGGTGCTCGCCGAGGCGAAGGCGGCCGCGGTGGCCGCCCGGCCGGAGACGGCCGGTGCCCTGGTCATCGGCTGCGACTCGGTGCTGGAGCTGGACGGGCGGGCGCTGGGCAAGCCCGCCGACGCCGAGGACGCGACCGCCCGCTGGAAGTCGATGCGCGGCCGCTCCGGCGTCCTGCAGACGGGCCACTGCGTGATCGACACGGCGGACGGGGGCCGCCGGGTGTCGGCCACCGCGTCCACCACCGTCCGCTTCGGCGAGCCGAGCGACGTGGAGATCGCCGCGTACGTGGCTTCCGGCGAACCGCTGTACGTGGCGGGCGCCTTCACCCTGGACGGCCGGTCGGCGCCGTTCATCGACGGCATCGACGGCGACCCCGGCAACGTCATCGGCCTGTCCCTGCCGCTGCTGCGGCGGCTGCTGGGGGAGCTGGATGTGGCGATCACGGATCTCTGGGCGTAGTCCGGCGGCCCGTACGCACGCTGTTCAGCGCAGCCCGAAGCACGGCTGCCACAGCCGCTCCGCCTCCGGTTCGGCCACGGTGAGCAGCGCGCACAGCGGCCCCGTCGCCCCGCCCAGCAGCCCCATGCGTTCCTCCCCCAGCGTCCGCACCTCGGGCAGCCGGTCCAGGAGGTGGCGGGCCAGCCGCGCGCGCAGGACCGTCGCGGCGGGCAGTCGCGCGTGGTGGTGGAAGGCGTCCGCGACGGCCAGGACACCTGCGGCACCGTGGCAGCAGGCGAGCAGGTCCGCCGGGTGCTCTCCGAAGAGGTGGAAGTCCTCGTCGTAGCGCTCGGCGAGACCGGTGAACGCCTTCGCCGCCCAGGCGGCCGTCGCCTCGTCGTCCAGTGCGTCGGCCGCGTTCCACAAGGCCCAGGTGACGCCCGGGTTGCCGTAGCACCACGCCTGGCGCGCGCGGGCGCCTTCGGGCGGCGCCTCGTCGAGTCCGGCGCCGTCCCAGCTGCGGATGGACCGGGCGTCGTCGAAGGACTGGCGGGCCAGCCAGTGCGTGGCGTTGCGCAGCGCGCGCCGGGTCGCCCGATTGGACCCGGTGTGCCGGACCGCGGCGGTGAGAGCGGTGACCAGGCCGGCGACACCGTGGCCCATGCCCGTGTTGATGCGGCCCTGCATCCAGTCCAGGTACGGGTGTCCGGCGTACCCGTCGGCCCGCAGCCGCGGCAGTTCCGCACCGTCGCACAGTGACGCCAAGTGGTGGACGCAGGGGGCCAGTTGCCCGCCGTCCGGGTCGGCGGCGACGCACAGGGAGAGCAGGGTGCCGGACGGTCCGGAGATCAGGTCCTGGTCGGGGAACAGGACGTTTTCGCGCCGCCACGGGCGCGCCTTCGCGACGGTCAGCAGATGGTCGCGCAACCGGTCCGCGACCTGGTGCAGTTGGGGGTGGAGGCGGGCGCCCAGCCGCAGCCCGGCGAGGGTGCCCGCCAGGCCGCCGTCGTACAGGCCGGGGTGGTTCCGGCCCCGGCCGATGCCCCGGGCCCAGACCGCCACCGCATGGCCCGCCGCGGCGGCCTCGGCGGGCTCACCGGTGGCTGCCACCAAGGCGGCCAGCGCGGGGACACCGGGGTCGCAGGGTTCGGTGCCGGGCTGCTCGCCCGTCGCCTGGCGGCGGGTCCAGACGTCCAACTGCTCAACCGCGAGGGCGCGGAGCGCCGGGGCGGTGGCGGTGAGGGAGGCGGCGGTGGCGGTGAGGGCGGTGGCTGGGTCCTCCGTGGGCGTGGTTGTGCCCGTTCGCATGCTCGTGCCCGTACGCATGCCCGTGCCCGTACTCGTACTCATGTCGGCGTCCGTCCGTCCGGGAGCGGCCGCCCGCCCGGCCGGAGCCGGACGGACGGCCTGGGTGTGTCGGTCAGCAGATGACGACGGTGGCGCAGACGACGACCGTACACAGACCACTGCAGTGGCCGGTGTCCGCTTCCGTCTCGGGCAGTTCGGTCTCGGTGATCCGGGTCTCCAGGTCACCGATGAGCTCGTCCAGGTCGGTGAGTTCGGTGCGCTCCATGGTGTCCGACATGACGATGTTCCCTTCTCTCAATGGATGGGGTCCGCCCCGGCGGCGCGCCCGCTGGGGGCGAGCGTTCCGGGGAGGTGGATTCCGCCGCGCAGGGCGGCGGCCGCGGACGCCGCGAGATCGCTGATCGCGCGGTCGTGCGGAAGTCTCAGGAGCAGTTGGGCGGCGACGGACGCGCCGTCGGAGCGGCCCCGGCCGCCGTCGCGGTGCACCCGGTCGCGCAGTACCAGTCCGTCCGGCGCGGGCAGCATCTCCTCGGCCAGCAGGTGGTCGTGGTGCGTGCCGTGGGCCTCGCCCTGCGCGAGCAGGCGGTCGACGACACGCAGCGTCGGCAGCGCCTCCAGGTCGACGGGCACGGGCTTGGTGCCCGGGCCGTAGCGCAGGAAGGCGTACCGGGGCAGTCCGGCCGTACGGCGCAGTTCCGCGAGGGCGCGCACCTTGGTCAGGTCGCTGTCGTCGGCGCGCCACAGGGCCGTACGCGGCACCCGCCAGGCGGCGGGCGAGACGACCAGCCGCCCGCCCACCGTGAGCCGGGGCAGCCGTGCGGCGCGCGGGAACGCGCCGGCCAGGCCGTCGAGCTGGACCAGGTACGCCGTGCCGGGGTGGCTCGCGGCCATCAGCAGCCGCAGCAGGACGTCGTAGGGCGGCAGAGCGCTGCGGGTCGCGTGGTGGACGGGCACGATGCGCCGGCCGTCGGCCTCCGCGACGACCCGGCCGCCGTCGCGGCGCAGCGTGATGCGGTCGAGCGGCAGGTAGCGGGCCGTGCCGCCGGGCAAGCCGGGCCCGGCGGCCGTACCGAAGTACGGCGCGGGGTCGGGGTCGCCGGTCCACCAGCTGGTGACCAGGGGGCGGCGTACGGCGTTGGCCGCGTGCTCGGCCAGCGGGGGCACCAGCACTTCGACGAAGCGCACGTCCGCCGCGCGCTCGACGGCGGCGAGGAAGGCGCGGTAGCGGCTCACGTTGTCGTAGCCACCGTGCAGGGTGTGCAGGGCGCCGGCGAAGCGCGCGTCCAGCAGGCCGGCGGGTGAGGCCGTCTCCAGGACGGCGGACGGGCCCGGGCCGGCGAGGGGCCGCAGCAGGCAGTCGACCGGCCAGGGCGGCAGGACGGCGCTGCCCGGCGGCGCCTCGAAGGTGTCCAGCAACGCGTCGGTCACGTCCACCTGCTGCTCGTCGCCGTGGGTGGCGAGGTGGGCGAGGAGGCGGGCGTATCCGGAGTGCGCGGTACGGGCCGGGTGCCAGCCCTCGTAACGGGCCGGCGCCTGCGCGGTGGGCCCGCCGTCCTGCCGCGGCGCGCCGTCGGGGTCCGCTCCGGGCCAGTGTCCGGCGAGGAGGTCACTGAGGGTGCGCGGCTGCTCGTCGAGCGCCTGCGCCTCTTCGGGGATCCGGCGTTCCGGAGAGCCGGGAGTGCCGGGTGCGTCCGGGTGGCGGTCGGCCTCGCGGAGTGCGGCCAGGCGGGCGGCGGTGCGCAGGGCGTCGCGTACGGCGCCGACGGCTGCCGCCGGGACCGTGGCCGGCCCCTCGCCCGGCCCCTCGGCCGTACGGTACGAGTCGACGAACTCCGCCTCCCCCAGCGGCTCCGTCCGCGGCAGCCGGTCCCGCTCGCGCACGGCCACCGGCGGCGTCCACGCGCTGTGCCGGCGGCGCGGGGCGGCGCAGACCTGGAGGACGCCGAGGCCGTGCAGGTGCGCGAGGAAGCCGCGCAGCACCCGGCGGGTGTCGTCCAGCGTCTGTCCGGGGCCGGTTCCGGTTCCCCTGCCGGGGCCGGAGTCAGTTCCGGTTCCCCTGCCGGGGCCGGAGTCAGTTCCGGTTCCCCTGCCGGGGCCGGTGCCGGAGGCGGTTCCCCTGCCGGTGCCGGAGCCGCCGCCGGTGGTGCCGAGCAGCGCGTCCTCGATCTCGGCGAGCGGGCGCGGCCCTTGGGCCAGCTGCGTCAGTACGGCGTCCAGGGGGCGGGTGCGGCGCAGTTCCACCTGGCGCATCCGGTCCCGTACGGACGGGTCGATCACCCAGCAGCGCACCACACCGCCGTCGCGGAAGTGCAGCGGGGCGGGGGCGAGCGGGGTCGCGGGGTCCGCTGTCGCCAGGTCGACGGTGGTCAGGCGCGTCCGGGCCACGTGGACGTTCTCCGCGGCTTCGGACGCCATCGCGGCCAGCGCCGTACCGGGGGCGAGCAGCGGGGGCGGTTCGTCCCCGCACGCGCTCGGCTCCGTACCGCCGGATCCGCCCGGTCCCGTACTGCTGGCCCCGCCCGATCCCGTACCGCCGGGTGCCGGGCAGGGATCGACCGCGACCGGCGCGACCTGGCCCACCCAGCCGCGCGGTGTGGTCTTCACCGCGGCGCGGCCGAGCGCGCGCCACAGGTAGGCGCCGCTCTTGCGCAGCCGCTTGGCGTGCCAGGACTCGCCCTGCGCCAGGCGGCGTTCGACGGTCGGTACGAGGTCGGGTGCCGCGTCGTCCAGGAAGGCCCGCATGACCGGGCCGGCGCAGGCCAGCGCCCAGCCCAGGGCGCCCACGCGTTCCGCTTCGTCCGCCACCGCGTCTTCCAGTTCCTGCCGGGTCCGGGCCAGCCGGACGTCGTTCCGGTGCACCGCGAAGGCTTCGTGCACGAGGTCTTCCGGGACGGCGGCCAGCGACTCCAGGAGGGCGCAGTCCGCCGCACCGGGAGCCGTGCCGCCGTGCAGGCGGCGGCGCAGCGCCAGGACCGCCCGGCGGTCGGCGCCGGCGAGTTCGGGATGCGGCACCACGGTGGTGCCCAGCCGTTCGGCCAGGGCACGGGCACGGTCGGCCTGCTGCCGCCGCGTACGGTCGTACGTGCCGACCCGCTCGAACAGCCGCGGGTTGCCCGCCTCCGTCCACGCCACGGCCGGCATCCCGGCGGCCCGCAGCAACGCCGTACCGCCTGGTGCGGGTGCCACGTCACCGCCTGGTGCGGGTGCCACGTCACCGCCTGGTGCGGGTGCCACGTCACCGCCTGGTGCGGGTACCGCATCACCGCCTGGTGCCGGTACCGCATCACCGCCCGGTGCCGGTACCGCATCGAAGCCGGTGCCGAGATCTGCTGCGAGACCCGCGGCGAGGTCCGCCTCCCGGCCCTTCCCTGCCTCAGCCACCGCCCGTCACCCCTGCCTCGGCCGCCCTGGACGACCCGGACGCCTCGGCCGCCCCGGCTGCCTCGGCCGCCCCGACCGCCCCGGTTACCTCTGCCGTCTCCGCCGTCTCCGCCACCTCTGCCGTCTCCACCGTCTCCGCCATCTCTGCCGTCTCCGCCGTATCCGCCACCGCCGCAGCCTTGATCACCGGGCGGTCCGTTTCCGTGCCCGGCGCGCGGACGGGGCGCGGTGCCGCCGCGGGGGCCCGGCTCATCTCGGGGGCCGCCAGGGCCGCGGTCAGCAGGGCCTGGCGCGCCACGGAGAGCCGTCCGCGGTTCCAGTGGAAGATCACGCAGTACGCGGCGGCCCGGCGCGGGCCGGTCCCCCGCGCCTCACCCGACTCGAAGTACCCGGTACGCCACTGCCGCGCGGCCGCGCCGACCGCGTCCCGGTGGGCGTCCAGGGCGGCGCGCTCGGGCGCGGGCAGTCCGGCCGTCAGCTCCTCGCGGTCGCGCCGCCAGAACGCGCGGATGCCGTCGGCGGCGCGCCGTGCGTCCTCCGCGCCGGGCCCGTGGCCGTCGGCGAGCCGCCGCCCGGTGTCGTCCCGTACGGACTCCCACACGCCGCGGTGTTCCCAGCCGACGATGCCCAGCCCGTCGAGCAGGTCGCGCAGCAGCGTCAGCGACACCCGCCAGTCCGCCACGGGCGGGGCGGCCGGGGCGATCGCTCCGGCGGCTGCCGGGCGCGCGTGGTGGTCCAGCCAGGCGAGCGAGTCCGCGGTGAAGATCCGGTGCACGTACGGCATGGCGCGCGGCCCGCCGAAGAGGTACGTCTCGGGTTCGTACACACCGCCTACGGGCGGGCCGGTCAGCTCGGCGCCGAGCCCGTCGGCACCGGCGAAACGTTTCAGCAGTGCATCGCGCAATGCGTCCCGCCCGTCCCGCGACGGCGCCTGGAAACGCAGGCGCAGGCCGGGCGGCTTGTGCATGAAGAAGAATTCCCGGACCGCGCCCGCGTCCTGGAGTTCACGGACGGTCTCCGCGAGGCGGCCGTACAGACCGCGCCGCACCCCCGCCCCCGTCTCCAGGTTCACCTGGACCCAGTCCGCCCCCGGCCCCTCGTCACGGAGCGCCGCCAGTCCGGCGGCGAGGAAGGCGCGGCGCGCTTCCGGATACGCGGGATCCTCCCGGACGACCGGCACCATGCCGAGCGCGCCGTCCCGCGCGTCCCGCACACCCCTCGCATCCCGCACGTCCCGCAGGCAGTCGGCCAGCAATTCCGCGACCGGCAGCATCCCTACCTCCTCGTCGAGGCCACACACACTCTTCGCATGGTGAACCCGGGGCGCGTGGGGCGCATGCGGAGTGGGCTCCGGTTCGGTGGCCGGCAGCCCTTGACGTCGCGAGGCAGGCGGCAAGTAACATACATACATGGATGTACGTAAGAGCGGAGCGGGAACGACGGGCGGGCCGGAGGCCGCCGAAAACGAAACCGGCGCCGCCCGGCCGGACGGCGCCAAGTCCCCCCGCCCCACCCAGGCCGACCGCAGGGCACGCACCCGCGCCGCGCTGCTCGAATCGGCCGCCCGGGGCCTGTCCCGCTACGGCTACGGCAACCTCAGGCTCGAACAGGTAGCCCAGGACGCCGGGTACACCCGCGGCGCGCTCTACCACCAGTTCACGGGCAAGCAGGAGCTGGCCCTGGCGGTGACCGAGTGGGTCCTGGACACCTGGTGGCAGGAGGTCGGCCAGTACGTCGAGCAGGAACACGACCCGGTCCGGGCGCTGCTCACCCTGGCGCGCGGCCACGCCGTGTACTGCCGGCGCGACTTCGCGCGCGTGGCGATGGCGCTGCGGCTGGAGTTCACGGGACAGGACCACCCGGTGGGGCGCGAGATCGAGAAGGGCTACCGGGTGCTCGTCGAACGCTGCACCGCTCTCGTCACCGCCGCCCGCGAGGCGGGCTCGCTCCCGGACGGCCCGCCGCCCGAAATCCTCGCGCTCGCCTTCGTCGGCGCGATCGAGGGCACCTCGATCGCCCTGTCCGGCCAGGCCCCGTACGACGCGTCACTGGTGGCCGGCGCCGCGGCCGGCGCCCTCGGACTCCCGTACGAGCCCGGCGACCACACCGAACCGCACGACACCGAGACACACGGCGCCGAGACACGCGGCACCGAAACGCACAGCACCACTCAACACCCGCATTCCCCGTGAAGGAGAGCGTCATGAAGGTCGGCATGGTGGCACACCACTACCCGCACGCCGCGCACCGCGAGGAGTTCGTCGCGCGCGTGCACCGCGTCGCCGAGGAGTTCCGGCGGACGCCGGGGTGCCTGTCGGCGGACTGCTGGCTGGCCGCGGAGGGCGGCGCGGTGGTCTCGATCGTGCAGTGGGAGTCCGAGGAGGCGTCGGCCGCATCGCTCGCCGCCGTACAGGCGGCCGCCGGACTCGACCTCGCCTACGACGAGCGGGAGGCCCGCCCGCGCGAGATCGTGCGGCTCGCGACGCCCTGAGAACCGGCCCCGCCAGGACCGGCCCCGCCAGGGCTGGCCCCGCCAGGGCTGGCCCCGTCAAGACCAATCCCGTCAGGACCGGCGCCCCCGGGGCCGGCGCCCGGAGCGCCGCGGCCGCCCGGTGTCACCCTGGCGATTGCGATGTCACGCCGCCGGAGTCACGCCGCCGCGGTCGCGGCGTGCCGGCAGTGCGTGCACAGCATGCGGCGGCCCGCCGAGTGGGCGGTGCTGCGGCCCAGGCCCGCCGTACGGTGAACCGTCCGCGGAACGGCGGCGGCGTGCGCGGCGCACGCCGCCGCACCGCAGTCCGCGCAGACGGCCAGTGCGGCGGACTCGCTGCCGAGCTGCGCACAGTCGAAGCACTGCATGGAAAAACTCCTGGTGAGCTTGGTTCCGAAACCGGAAGAGTGGAGGCCCGACCTGGGTGAACGGTGACGGGCCGCCGTACATTCCCCGAATTCCGAAGAATGTCCGGTGCGGTGACGACCGTCACCGTGTCCGGCCCGTCACCGCCTCCGGCCCGGCTCTCCGCGCGGCTGTGCGAGGCTGGGAGGCCTACGCGCGTGCCGCCCCCGGCGCACCCCGCACCCCGTACCCCGGCGCCCGCACCCACCGTGCCCCACGCCCCCGCCCCGCCCCGGAGGAAGACCGCCATGCCGCAGTCCGTCGACCGTGCCCTCGACCTGCTCGACGCGGTCGCCGGGGCGGCGGAGCCGGTGACGGCGAAGGCGCTGGCCCGTCAGCTGGACTGCGGGCTGTCCACGGTCTACGACCTGCTCGGCTCGCTGACCGAACGCGGCCACCTGGCCCGTACGGCGGCCGGTTACACCCTGGGCTACCGCGTACCGGCCCTGCACCAGGCCTTTCAGCGGCAGTTGCGGCTCGACGAGCGGGTGCACGAGGTGCTGCTGCGGCTGCGCCGCTCCTCCGGCGCCGACGTCTTCTTCAGCACGTACCGGGACGGCGAGATCGCCGTACTGGACGGCGCCGCCGGACCGGAGTCCGCCTTCTCCGTCGGCCAGGACACCGCCGCCCACGCCACTGCCCACGGCCGCGCCCTGCTGGCCTCCCTCCCGGCCGCCGCCCGCCGCCAGTACCTGGCCACCAGCGGCCTGAGCGCCCGCACCACGCGCACCATCACCACCCCGGACCGTCTGGAACGCGAACTGCGCCGGGTCCGCCGGGACGGAATCGCCGTCGAGCGCGAGGAGTCGGTGTCCGGAATGGCATGCATCGCCGTCCCCGTACCGGTACGCCCCGGCGGCCCCGGCACCCCCACCACCCTGACCGCCGTCTCAGCCGCCCTCCCCATAGCGGACTTCGCCCGCCTGCGCGCCCCACTGACCGAGGCCCTGCGGCGCGAGGTGGCGGCGCTGGGGTGAGGGGCGGCGCGCCGCTGGTGCGAGGTGCCTGCGGCCGTGCGGCGCTACGTTGGTGCCGTCACCGTGCGGGGAGCACGGTGCGTACGGGATGTGTGAGGTTCACGGGCCGCGAGCGGCCGTGGTGAGCCGCGAGGAACAGGGGGACCAAGTGACCGGCAAAGCCACAGTGGCGCAGCTGACCTACTACCCGGTCAAGGGCTGTGCGGGAGTGTCCGTGGGCACGGCGGAGGTGACGCCCGCCGGGGTCGCGCACGACCGTAGCTTCATGGTTACCGATGGGGACGGTGTCTTCCGTAGCCAGCGGCGCGATCCGCGGCTGGTGCTGATCCGGCCGGAGGTCGGCGACGGCGGTGGGCGTCTTACGCTGCGGGCGCCGGGGGTCGAGGCGTTGGAGCTGGTCGTGGACACCGCTGCCGCTCGCCGGGAAGTGCGGCTGTTCAAGGACGCCTATCAGGGGATCGATCAGGGCGGCACCGTCGCCGAGTGGCTGACGCAGGTGCTCGGTGTCCCCAGCAGGCTCGTGCGGGTGCCGCCGGAGCACGGTCGGGTGACGGACGGTCTGACGCCGGGCACCTCCGGGTACGCCGACAGTTCCGCCCTGCACATGCTGTCCCGGTCCTCGCTGGAGCTGCTGCACGCGCGGCTGGCGGAGCAGGGCGCGGCGCCGCTGCCGATGGACCGGTTCCGGCCCAACGTCGTGGTCGACGGCTGGGACGCGCCGCACACCGAGGACCGGGCGCGGCGGATCGCCGTCGGTGACACCGAGTTGGGGTACGCGAAGCTCGCCGTGCGGTGTGCCGTCACCACCGTCGACCAGGGGTCCGGCGCGCGGAAGGGGCCGGAGCCGCTGCGGACGCTGGCCGGGTACCGGCGCGTGGCGTCGGGCGGTGTGGTGTTCGGGGCGAAGTTCGCCGTACTGCGGCCGGGGAAGCTGTCGGTGGGGGACGAAGTGGCCGTCAGGTCGTGGGGCGAGCCGGAGCGGTAGCGGGGGCACCGTCGCGGCCGGTGTCCGTGCCGTACGACGTGCCGTACGCGGTCAGCGTCAGCACCAGCAGGGCGAGGACCACCATCAGCGCCGCGAACGCCGCCCAGCCGACCAGCCCGATCGCGAAGGCACCCAGCACGGCGTGCACCACGGCACAGCTGACGAGGGCGATGCGCCCGAACGTGCCCGGCGGGCGGTCGCGCAGGCCGATGCGGGCCAGCAGGACGGCGCAGCACGCCAGGTAGAGCGCGAAGACGGCGCCGAGCACCCAGGCGCCGGTGGACATCGCGCCGGGGTCGACGCCCGCCATGGACATCCGCTGCTTGTCCACGACGATGCTCAGCACCCAGTTGAGGAAGAGGATGCCGAGCGCCTCCAGCACCAGCACCACCGCCGTCACCCACGTCACCGGTCTGCGTGCCGCCACCCCGTCCACCCACTTCCCCGTCGCCTGTTACCGCGAGTACGAAAGAACACCGCGCACGCTACTCCTGAGTACCCCCCGCTCTACAAGAGCCCGGAGCCGGGTATGAGCCCGGAAACGGAGCGCGGGCCGGCGGGGCGGAGCGGGCCGCCGGCGCGCCCGGCCGGTCCTGAAGGGGCGTGGACGGGACGCGAGCGGACGCGGCGGGAAATGAGCGGGCCCGGACGCAGCCGCGGGCAAACTTTCCTTCGCCCATTCGTAGGGACTCCACAAAGAAACGGGGTGCAGGTGAACGCTCGGTGCGCGAGACCTTGCCCACATCTTGATCACCCCACCGCCCCCGGAATACGGGCCTACCCTGGGATACCAGGGGACTTCGGTCCCGTATCCGCACCGGGCACACGCTCTGTGTGGGCAAGCTCACTACCGGGAACGGGTCGGCACGCGGTGTCGCCAGTCCCTAAACTCGCGACGTCCTAATTTGTTGCGGCGAAGCGCCAAGGAGGAACCGATCGTGCGCAAGGTGCTCATCGCCAACCGAGGCGAAATCGCTGTCCGCGTGGCCCGGGCGTGCCGGGATGCCGGAATCGGGAGCGTGGCCGTCTACGCCGACCCCGACCGGGACGCCCTGCACGTGCGCGCGGCAGACGAGGCCTACGCACTGGGCGGTGACACCCCGGCCACCAGCTACCTCGACATCGCCAAGGTGCTGGGCGCCGCCGCCGACTCGGGCGCCGACGCCATCCACCCCGGTTACGGCTTCCTCTCCGAGAACGCCGAGTTCGCCCAGGCCGTCCTGGACGCCGGACTGACCTGGATCGGCCCGCCGCCGCAGGCCATCCGCGACCTGGGCGACAAGGTGGCGGCCCGTCACATCGCCCAGCGCGCCGGTGCCCCGCTGGTCGCCGGTACCCCCGACCCGGTCTCCGGCGCCGACGAGGTCGTGGCCTTCGCCGAGGAGCACGGCCTGCCGATCGCCATCAAGGCGGCCTTCGGCGGTGGCGGGCGCGGCCTGAAGGTCGCCCGCACCCTCGAAGAGGTCCCGGAGCTGTACGACTCCGCCGTCCGCGAGGCCGTCGCCGCCTTCGGCCGCGGCGAGTGCTTCGTCGAGCGCTACCTGGACCGTCCGCGGCACGTGGAGACCCAGTGCCTGGCCGACAAGCACGGCAACGTGGTCGTCGTCTCCACCCGTGACTGCTCGCTCCAGCGCCGCCACCAGAAGCTCGTCGAGGAGGCCCCCGCGCCGTTCCTGACCGAGGAGCAGAACGCGGAGCTGTACCGCGCGTCCAAGGCCATCCTCAAGGAGGCCGGTTACGAGGGCGCGGGCACCTGTGAGTTCCTGGTCGGCCAGGACGGCACCATCTCCTTCCTGGAGGTCAACACCCGCCTCCAGGTCGAGCACCCGGTCACCGAGGAGGTCACCGGCCTGGACCTGGTCCGCGAGATGTTCCGGATCGCCGACGGCGAGGAGCTGGGCTACGACGACCCGGCGGTGCGCGGCCACTCCTTCGAGTTCCGCATCAACGGCGAGGACCCGGGCCGCAACTTCCTCCCCGCCCCCGGCACGGTCACCACGTTCGAGGCCCCGGCCGGCCCGGGCGTGCGCCTGGACGCGGGCGTGGAGTCCGGCTCGGTCATCGGCCCGGCCTGGGACTCGCTGCTCGCCAAGCTGATCGTCACCGGCGCCACCCGGGAGCAGGCCCTGCAGCGGGCCGCCCGCGCGCTCGACGAGTTCACCGTGGAGGGCATGGCCACCGCCATCCCGTTCCACCGCACGGTCGTCAAGGACCCGGCGTTCGCGCCCGAGCTGACCGGCTCCGACGAGCCGTTCCGGGTGCACACCCGCTGGATCGAGACCGAGTTCGTCAACGAGATCAAGCCGTTCGCCGCGCCCGGCACGGACGAGGCCGAGGCGGACACCCGCGAGACGGTCGTCGTCGAGGTCGGCGGCAAGCGCCTGGAGGTCTCGCTGCCGTCCTCGCTGGGCATGCCGCTGGCCCGTGCCGCGGTCGCCGGGGGCGCCAAGCCCAAGCGCAAGGCGGCCAAGAAGTCCGGCTCCGCGGCCTCCGGCGACACCCTCGCCTCGCCGATGCAGGGCACCATCGTCAAGGTCGCCGTGGAGGAGGGCCAGGAGGTCGCCGAGGGTGACCTGGTCGTCGTCCTGGAGGCGATGAAGATGGAGCAGCCGCTGAACGCGCACCGCTCCGGCACGGTCAAGGGCCTGACCGCCGAGGTCGGCGCCTCGCTGTCGTCCGGCGCGGTGATCTGCGAGATCAAGGACTGACGGCCGGTACGGGAGGGACGGTACGCCGGTACCGGCCCGCCCGGCCGTCCGCGCGGGGGGGGGGGCGGGGACACGGGGGAGGGCCCGGCCCCGCCGGTCTAATCTCCTAAGGACTCGGCGTGAAGAAAAACACAGCGATGGAGAAC
>NZ_JBFAUH010000041.1:0-54824 GCF_040679095.1 Streptomyces sp. NPDC052496 | reverse complement strand
GCTCGGCGTCGCTCTCCGGCGCCCCGGAGGGCCGCAGCGAGCTCGTCAGTCCACGCACGGGATGCCTCCGCCATCAATCATGGGAGCCGTCTGCCTGGGACCTTCCGCCCCGGAACCGGCTCCAGCAGTCGAATAGGGAGACGTGAGATGTGATGTCAGGGTTCCGGAAGATAAGCGAGATATGACGAGTCCGGTGCCGAGCCCGACCAAGGCACCGGATGCTGGAAAGCCGCCGTCCGTTGCGCCGGCCTGTGCGGTGTCGCGAGGGCTTTGCGGTTTGGCATCACACCGCACTGGCGAGACCTCGCTTCAGCGCCGAGGATTTCGGATCCGCTCGCCCGGGCTCTGTCGTCGTTCAGGGCTCCGGATCTACGCATCGAGGACCGGCGCTTGAATCCACGTAAAGGGAAACCGAGTCCGTTGGCGCCTGGATGGCGCACGGCGGGAATCGGAACCGCCTGAGAAAAGCCTCAGAGAGCGTGTGCGACACCGAGCCGTCCTCGGAAAGGAGACTCTTGAGTGGGTAAAGTCCGTGCTCCTGGGGCGCAACGATAAGTCGCTGAAGCAGCGGGTCCAGGAACAGTCGACTCCACTGGCAAGATGGGCGAAGTTGTCATGGGGAAGGTTCCTCAGTTCGCCAGATCGGTCGCTTCGGCACGATCGGCACTTGCTCACGGTGGCGCGAAAACCCCCTCGATCCAGTCGCTCTCCACTGGCATGGCGAGGTTCTGCTGTGGGTCGTGCGGGCCAGGCTTCTGGCCGGGCTCGGCGTATCTGATGTCTACGATCGGGCCCTCGGTAATGACCTCCTGTGGTGTTTTATTGGTGCGTGCGAAAGGACGATGAAGGCGCCGCCTGGTTTCGTCTCTCTCGGTTCGCAGGAGGGGGAGGGGCAAGTCGATGCTTTCGGTCTCGCCGCGCAGGACGGTGGCCACGGGGTCATTCCGCGCGAAGGGGCCGCCGAGGGGGTGCTCGACCTTTGGGCTGCCCGGCACCGCGTTGTAGGTGATGACAGCGGCCAGTTCGCATTCCCCACGTACGGCCAGTTCCTCTTTCACGGACCGTAGGCAGTGGGAGAACGCAGATTGCGCTCCACAGGGCGGACAGCACCCCTGTGCCCGTGCCGAGCGGTGCGTACCGCACCGGGCGGAGTGTTGGTCCGTTGCGCCGATGCGGTGTCCGCCCACGCGTTGCCGTCCACCGCCAGCCCTGGGTCACCGGCCAGCGCCGCCGGAGTCATTGCGGTGAACGCCACGACCTCCCGGTGGAAATGGGACTGGTCGGCGTAACCGCAGTCCGCCGCGACCCGGGCCGCGCTGTCGCCTGCGGTGCCGCACATGGTAATGCAGATCATCCGGTGTGCGCTGGCGATCCGGGACACCGAGGGCGAGGCGCTGGTCGCGCCGGAGATGCTCGACCAGGTCCGGCTGCCGCTGAAGGCCGCCGCAGCCGAACTCCTCGCCCGCGCCGGGATGCTGCGCACCCCGCACGAGTCCGCCGCCCGTGCTGTGGCCGGTCGGGTCCTGCGCGGGCTGCCAGTGCTGGGCCATTACAGCGTCCCGGTGCCGGAGCTGCCGCGCAGGGCGGCACCGGCCCGACCGCTACCCACCGGGCCGCTGCCTGCGCTGCCGACGTGCGGATCTGCCCCTGCACGAGGAGGGGCCGTGCAGGGGCCGCCTGGCCTACGAGCGCGAGTGCGGCCACGAGGCGGGCGGAGCAGCCGGCACGCAGCTCACCTTCGCCGGGGCCCTCGCGCACCAGTTCAAACGGCGAGACGGAGAGCTGGGCTTCGTCGCGCACCACCAGTCCGGCCCGGCCGCCCGTACCCGTGCCCGGGACCGGTTCACCCCTGCGCCGCCGGGCAGAAATCCGCTGCCGCCGATCCCCCCAGGCCAGACGACGCTGTTCACGATGCCCCGAACCTGAACCTGGAGGCCCGAGTAGTACGCCGATGTCGTCTCGGCCGACCTGCCGGCTCTGGCGCACGGTTTGTCGCATGTGTTCGCTGCCAGCTACCCACGAGCCTGGCGTACCGCCAAGAGCAGTATCCCGGCAGCGCAGTCCTCGTCTTGCGCACCCTGCTGACCCGGCTGGGCCCCACGCCCCGATCCCCGAGCGGGACGTACGGACCCTGGCGCAGACGGTGGCGGCCGGCCCCGCCGCGACCCACAGCGTGATCTCCTTCCTCGACCAGCACGGCCTGCTGGAAGCCGATGAAGTCGACGAAGCCGATGAAGCCGCCGAAACCCCCTCCCAGCTCCTCGCCGATGTCCGCCGCCAGCCCTCCATCCTTCCCGTGGACCTGGACCTGGACCTGGACCTGGACCTGGACCTGGACCTGGACCTGGACCTGGACCTGGACCTGGACCTGGCCCTGGACCTGGGCCGGGAGCGACGCGACCGGCACGACGACCGAGCCCTGCACCAGCGCATCGCGCAACTGCCCGAACCGATGGCCGGCCAGCTGCATGCCTGGGCCCGCGTCATGCGCGGCCGCGGCCGCTATCAGCCCCCCGGCAGGTTTCCGGCTCATCCGCCGCACCTGCGCATCACCTGGCCCGCCCTGATGACCTGGGCCGACGACGGGAAAGACTTGCGGCAGATCACCAGCGACGACCTTCACATCGAACTCGACCGGCACCCGGGCAACATTGCCCGCGCGATGCTCAGCGTCCTGCGCAGCATCTTCCGGGCCCTGAAACAGGAACAGGTGATCTTCCACAATCCCACCGCCGGGATGCAGGCATCCGCCGGCGTCCACCTGCCGCTGCCGTTGCCGCTGCCGCGGCCGGTGCCCAGCGACCGCCTGGCCGGCGCCCTCGACCGGCTCGCCCGGCCCGCCGCACGGCTGATCGTCGGCCTGGTCGCCATCCACGCCGTGCGCGCCGTGGAGGTCGCCCGCCTGCACCTGGCCGACGCCGGCCTGACGTACCGGACCCTGGTGCACCGAAGCGAGCACATCCACACCGTCTACCTCGACGATCTGAGTGCCCACCTCGTGGCGAACTGGCTGCGCGAACGCCGCCACCGCTGGCCCCAGACCATCAACCCACGCCTCCTGATCAGTGATCAATGATCAGTGCTCAGTGATCACTGATCATTGATCGCTGCTCAGACCTACCGGCACCCGGCCTGCCCGCAGATCAGCTACTGCGCTCCGCGGGCCGCCTTCGACCAGGTCGGGCTGCTGCCCCGGCAGGTATGGGCTGATCGCATCCTCTACGAGGCCCAGCAGACCGCCGACCCGGTCCACCTCGTTCGCCTGTTCGGGATCCACCCCGCCATCGCCGTCAAGTGCGTGCACACCGCACATCCGGACAAGGCACTGCCGCAGATCCGCTGACCCGAAGAGCTCCGCCCACACTCATCCCGGCATGAGGCGCTTGCCGAGGTTCCTCCTTCCGCCCGAAGGCCATCGCGCGCTTGCACCTGCCGGGACGCTGCAATCGATCACTCGTTCGGCCTCCCGTGGGGCGCGCCATCACAGTGCGGCTGGCACGTTGGCATTGCTCCCGCCTGCCTGCACGGCCGACCGGCTGGAACTGCGGGCTCAGTGGAAGGATCCAAGTGGCGACCGTCCGTATTGCGGCCCCGAACCCGGCTCCGCCGGCCCGTGCCGCCTCTCCAGCAGACCATCACCCCGCTTACTCCCGCGCCGCCGGACGTCAGTGGCTCCGCCGCCATGGTTGACACGTCAAGTTCCGTCACCGACGTCCCGGGCGGGCTGCCGCGTACCGTCCCGCCACGGACCCCGTCGGCGTCCGCGTTCATGCAGACCCTGCTCACCCGCAGCGTGGTACGCGGCTACACCGACGCGCCGATCGACGCGCCCGTCGTGGAGGCGCTGCTCGACGCCATGCTGGCCGCGCCTTCCGGGGGCAATGCCCAGGCGTGGTCCTTCCTCGCCGTCCGGAACCGGCGCACCATCCGGCGATTGCGCGGCCTGTCGCCGGGTGTGATCGGACTGCCCCCGCTGATCGTCGTCGTCTGCGTGGACACCACGCGGGGCACCGATGCCTCCGGGCGGCGGATCGCGCCGCTGTGCGCAGCCATGGCCACGCAGAACCTGCTGCTCGCCGCGCACGCGCACGGGCTCGGCGCCTGTCCGGTGCACGGCTTTGTGCCCGGCGTGCTGCGGGAGCTGCTCGACCTGCCGGCCTGGCTCGACCCGCTGCTGATGGTGCCGGTCGGGCATCCCGCGCAACCTTCGCAACCGTCCCTGCGGCGTCCGAGAAGCGAGGTGATCAGTTATGAGCGATTCGGCCTCTTCGAACCCGCCGCAGCTGAATGAAGGGCTCGCGCTGCTGGCCGGCTTCCTGCTCAGCAGCGCGCGCGGCCTGATGGACGAACCCGGCTTCTACGGCGTCTTCCGGTGCATGGACGGGGCGCGCCGCACCTTGGAACTGCTGGAGGCCAGCGGCGCCCACGACCCGCGGCTGGCCGCCGTCCGTGCCGAGATCGAACGCGTGGCCACCGGCCCGCAGCAACCCCTGGATGCGGCCGAACTCCTGGACGACCTCTGCCGTCAGGTCGCCCACGCCATCCGGACACCCGCACCGGCCGCAGGCACCTCCGTACGCCCCTGACCCGGGCGGCCCATCCCAGCTGACAGCGAGGAACATCTGTGACGACCCCCCTGACCCCCACCGTGGCCACGATCGCGAAGAGCTACACCGCACTGCCACACACGCCCAACTGCCGGCGGCTGCTGTCCGGCGCCGACCACCTGCTGATCGGCGTCAGTCCGGGCAACAGCTACTACCGCATCCCCACCCTGGCCCGGATGCTGCGCTGGGCGCACGCCACCTTCCAGCGGGTGGACGTCATCGTCCCGGACCGCTCCCTGGCCGCCAACTACCGCGCGCAGGGCTATCCGGAGCAGGTGGCGCGCAAGAAGGCCCGCACCGAGATATCCAGCGTCCGCCGACGCGTCCGCCGCGCCTTCGAAAGCAGCGGCATCCCTGAAGCGGAACAACGCACCCACCAGCTGTCCGAGCTGGCGCAGTGCCCCGCGTACCGCGCACTGCACCAGCGGGTCCGGGACGCGCTGGCCACGGACGAGCACACCCGCCGCGTCTGCCGGGAGGTGACGGCCCGGGCCGTCACCGGTTCGCAGGACGGACGGCAGTCGACGCAGGACGAGACCCCGCAGGCCGACCCGACGGGCCTGGCTTTGGAGTACCTCATCGACGAGCTGCCGTTCTTCATCGACACCCCGAGCATCCTCGGCGTGCCGACGTCACTGGCCAGCTACCACGCCCCCGTCCCGTTCGCCGACCTGCTGTACACCGAGAACGGACCACTGCGCGCCACCGCCGACCAGGGTCTCGTCCTGCTCTCGGAGAACTCGGCCGAACACAGATGACCAGCATGCCGCCGAACGCAGCCGTCGACGGCACCCGCCCCGCCCGTCCAGCAGGACGGTGCGGGTCCTCCCCTCACGAAAAAGAGCACTCGCCGTGACCACCGCACATGACCCCGCCGTGCCCGCGGACCTCGCGTCCGGCACCCTCACGTACCCGTTTCACGACTGGAGCCAGCAGCTCTCCCCGCACTACGCGCGGCTGCGCGAAACCGGCCCACCCCTCTGCCCGGTCGTGGCCGAGTACACCGGCGACCGGCTGTGGCTGGTGACCCGCTACGCCACCGCCGTGCAGGTGCTGGAGGACCCGCGGCTCAGCTCGGCCGATGCCATGGCCTCAGGCTCCCCGCGCCAGGAACCCGTGGAGTTGCGGGCCCCGGGCACCCGCGGCAATGGCGTTGCTCTTCTCAAGGAGGCCGGGCTGCGAGCGGTGTTCGCGGACGGCCTCGGTCCGCGTGCGGTCCGCCGCCACCATGAGTGGATCCGCGAGCGGGCCGACACCCTGATGCACGAACTCGTCCAACGCCGGGACACATTCGACCTGGCACGGGAGTTCGCCCTGCCGCTGGCGCGGGAGACGGCATCGAGATTCCTGCTGGGGCCGCTTGGCGCCGATGAGGGAGAGCAGCTGATCCGATGGGCGGACCTGAGCCTGCGGTTCTGCGGAGCGACCGCCGAGCAAATGGTCGCTGCCTTCACCGACATGCACCAGTACTTCCTCACCCATGCCCGCCGCCTGGCCGACGCACCGGGGGAGCACCTGCTCAAGACCGTGGCCACCACCACAGGCGCTGGTCGACTCAGCGACGCGGACTTGGCCGAAGTCGCCGAACTCTTCCTCGTGGCCGGGTACCCGACCTCCTCCGGGTTCCTCTGCGGAGCCCTGATCACTTTGCTGAGGCATCCCGAGGCCGTCATGGCGCTTCACCGCGATCCGGCACTGGTCCCGGCCGCCGTCGAGGAACTGCTGCGCCACACGCCCCTTTCCACCGGGGCCGCCAGGCGCCGGGCCACCGAGGACGTTCAGGTGGACGGTATGACCATCAAGGCAGGCGACGTGGTGCTGGTCTCGATGGAGGCCGTCAACCACGACCCGGAGGCGTTCGAGGAACCAGACGCCTTCCTCCTCGGCCGCCAGGGCCCGGCGCACTTCGGCTTCGGGCGCGGCCTGCACTTCTGCCCGGGCAACCGGCTGGCGCGCTGCCTGATCGACGCCATGGTGCGCACCGTGGCCCGGCACCCGGGCCTGCGCCTGGCTGTAGAGCCGGAGGAGATCCGCTGGCATGAGGGCCTCTTCTTCCGCCGCCCACAGACGATTCCGGCGTCCTGGTGACCCATCCGCTCACCCACCGCCACTGGACGCTCCCCCCTCCGCCACTGGACGCCCCCCCGCCACTGGACGCCCCCCGCCACTGGACGAACCCGCTTACCTGCCCATCCTCAAGCAGAACCCGTCTAACAGGCGCAGATGAAACCGGGTGCAGGAACAGGTTCCGGGCCACGCGCCGTCAGGATTTCGCGAACTCGCACACTTCTGGACAGGACATGCTGCAGGCGGACCATCGGACCTGCGTCGTAGCCCTGTTGCGTGACCCTGAGCAGGGTCTCGCGGACGCCACCGGCGGCGCGGGCCTCGACCACCTCCTGGACCAGCTGCCGCAGGGGCCGCTCGGGGGGCAGGCTCCGGACGGTTGAACCGGGACGCGGCGTCGGGACGCAGGACTCTGGGCGGAACCGCGCGGCAGCGCCTGTCCGGCTGCCTACTCGTGGGCGTAGTGCCCGATGACCTCCCAGCCCGGCGCGCCCGGGTCTCCGGCGAGTGCGACGACGGTGGAGTCCTCGTTCTCGACGAGGAGGTGGGCGAGCGTGATGCGTTGGTCGTCGGCGGCGTAGCACTACTTGATCCGGTTCAGCTCGCCTCGCCGTCGCGCGACTCGGACCCTTCCGGTCCACGCATGCCGCTGCTCGTCGGTCAGAGCCTGTTTCCGAGAATTAAGGGCTGGTCTGACCTGGCGGAATGCCAGGAGCTGTGCCATTACGGCGATGGGTTCGCCGGTACTTTCCATGGTGACCCGCTACCGCTGTCGAAGAACCGACGGGTGCCGAGCGGCACAAACTGCCCAGCGTGACTTTTGTATGCCGGTCACCGTTCGTAGAACATGACCACTCGTCGGGCACTCGCAGGGCTTACCGTCACCGCAGCAGTAGTCGGAAGTACGCTGGCCACAGCGCCCCCTGCCGCAGCCGGCGGGGTCCTCGTCTTCCTCTCACCTGCCTACGACAACAGCTGTTTCAACCGCGGCCATGCCACAACTGGAGGCAGCACCACGCAGGGCAGCGGAACCGCCGGGGGACTCCTCGCCGCAGTTCCCGTCTCCGCACCGACGAACCAGTGCGGCGGCGCCGACATTCCGGCGGTTAAGGCGGCTCGCCTCATTGTGAATGTGTAGGAGGGTGGCTGACGAGTTCCTGCGCCAAATACCGGAACCGCCGGAGGTTCCGGTAATGCGGATCCATCCCCGGCCCCCGCCCACACCCGAGGCCGGCAGTGGCGGCTCCCACGGCTGCGCGCGGATCCATGCGATCGTCGCCGCTACCAGCGGACCTTGCAACACTATAAGTACCGCGACGAGGTGTCCTGTGCTCTACCCCTGGAGTTCTGACCTCCCCCGACCCGCCCCCCCATTGCCACACCAGGGTGTGCTGCTCACGCTCGGCGGCCGAGCCGGGCGGGGTGGGACGGTCGAGGATGCGGACGATCTCCGTGTGGGAGGTGGCGAGCGAGACGAGACGGACCCGCCACGTGCGGGTGTGCCGGGCGGGCGGCAACCCGTCGACGGCGCTGCGGGCCGCATCCAGCAGGGGCCGGCGTGCGAGGCGAGGGCGACGTTGTCGGTCGCAGGGGGTCGGGGATCTGTTTTCCTGGTGGTGTCGCATCAGCGGCGCGGCGCGCGACCGGGTGGGGCCTGCGCGGTCATGGCCGCCGGACGCTGCGGCCCAGAGGGGACCACCGGCGCGGCTCAGGATGTATCGGCCAGGAGGTTGATGACGCCTTCGACTTTGACCTGGCCGCCTTGCCCGCGAGTGATGCCGATCGGCTCGGCGTCGGGCGTCATCGCGACCGCCCGGTGGGGGAGGCAGTCAGGTGGACGGTGGGCGCGTACGCGGGCTTCGGCGGGATCGGGAGCGTGGAGGACGCTGACGTGGTGGGCGCCGAACGGCGCTGTGGCACGCGGCCGGCGGCCCGCGCGATACGGCTGCGCCGCTCCGCCAGCCCGTTGGGCCTGACGGGACGCGGCGGGCCGGCCGAAGCAGTGGGATCTGGGGCGACGTCGGCGTGCACGGCGTACCCGCTGCGGCGCAGGTCGTGGACGGCCTGCCGGGTGCGGCGCGGGTCATCGAGTTCCGGTTCCGTCAGCCGCAACAGGCCCGGCTGGCCGCCTAAGGGCTCGAACTGTTCCCGTACAAGGAACCAGCGAGCCAGATGCGTGGAAATGTTGGAGGTGGCGGAGGCGACGAAGCCGTGGTGCGGGTGGGTGCTGAAGGCGAAGTGGGGGCTGGGGCACAAAGAGCGGGTTCTCCTAGCGTCGGTCGCCGCAGATCAGCGACGGGGTACGGGCCGGGCCGGCGGGAGGGCACGGGGCGGCGCCGAGGCCGTGAGGACGGGCCGGGGGCGGGCTGGCGGCTCGTGCCTGCCGGAGGAACGATTCGCCGTAGGTGAACCAGGTTTCGGCGGTCGGCCACGTCCGGGCGTTGCGCTCCGCGGGGTGAGCGGGGTGAGCGGGGACAGGCCAGATCCGCGCGCACCGCTTCGGCATCGGTGAGGGCGTCGGCGAGCTGCACGAGCGCCTCGGCGTCCTCGGTCCACGGGCTGGCGGTGGGGCGGCACCGGTCCAACAGGGTGGGAGCGTGGTCCACAACGGTGAGGAACTCATCCCAGGCGGTGCCCAAGAACTGTGCCGTGGCGGTGCCGAGCTCGTCGAAGCTGAGCGGTGTGGCGTCGCTGTAGCGGCCGGAGGCGACCATCGCGGTCCAGCCGGAGGCGATCATCGGGATCCAGGGGCGGTGCTCAGCCGCCGCTGGCCGAGGATGCCCTCGGCCGGCAGATGCTCGCCCTCCTGGGCCAGCTGGAGGCCGCCTGCACCGCCGCCGACGACCTCGCCCAGGCGGTGGAGGAGTCTTTTCCCCAACACCCGGACGCTGACGTGCTCCTGAGCTTCCCGGGCCTCGGCGTCCAGCTCGGCGCCCGGGTGCTGGCCGAGATCGGCGACGACCACACCCGCTTCGCCGACACCCGCGGCCTGAAGTCGTACGCAGGCTCCTCACCCATCACCAAAGCTTCCGGTGAGAAGTCGAGCATCACCCGCCGCCGGGTCAAGAACGACCGGCTCAATCACGACGGATACCTGTGGGCCATCTTCGCCTTGACCGCCTCCCCGGGCGCCAAGGTCCACTACCGACGACGCCGCGACGAACACGGCGACTGGCACTCAGCCGCCTTGAGACACCTCGACGACAGGCGGCGGATGCGTCAGACCGGTCAGGCTGGAGGGCGGCCGAGGGCAGAGCTCCCGACCAGGCCCGTCTACTCCTTCCTGCTAAGTACCGGTAGTCAGCGTTACGGTGTACCAGTACTCAGTAGCACTGAATACCTCGAGAAGGAGGTGCCCCATGGCCAAGCTGCTGACCGAGATGCTCAAGGGCACGCTGGACGGCCTCATCCTCGCGTCCCTGTCCGGCCGGCCCGCGTACGGCTACGAGATCACCGCACGGCTGCGGGAACAGGGCTTCTCCGACATCGCCGAAGGCACCATCTACGCGCTGCTCCTGCGGATGGAGAAACGCGGCCTGGTCGACGTGGAGAAGGTGCCCTCCGAGAAGGGCCCGCCGCGCAAGGTGCACTCCCTGAACGCGCAGGGGCGGGAGTACCTCGAAGAGTTCTGGAGGACATGGAGCTTCCTCACAGAACGACTGGAACAGCTCCGCGAAGGGGGAAAGTAACCATGTCCGAGGTTGAGAAGAGCGGATTCCTCTCGAAGGTGATCGGGCCCAAGAAGCGCTGGCGGGCGTACAAGGCGCGCGTCAGGACGCTTCCCGCGAACCACCGGACCGCGGTCGAGGCGATCGAGAAGTACTTGATGCACTTCGTACCGATCGATGAAGACAGCAGTGCGTCGATGTTCGAAGACCTCGCCGACCTGTTCGAGCAGGCTGCGGCGGATGGCACGCCGATCCGCGAGATCGTCGGAGAGAACCCGGTGGAGTTCGCCGAGGCGTTCGCGCAGAACTACTCCGAGGGCGGCTACGTGCCCGCCCGCGCACGGAAACAGCTGACCGACGACATCGAGGGCGCCGCCGCCGGTACCGAGGCCGGAACCGAGGACAAGACGGCCTGATCGCACCGCAGCACACCGCCCTCCAAGGGCCGAACACCACTTTCATCGACTGCCTGCCCCGCGCGGCCGCCGGCCCATGACCGGCCGGCGGCCTCCCGCGCATGCCCGCGGCACCGTCGAGACCGACCAAAGCGTGCAAGGAGACACATGATGGGAAACGGCAACAACGGCTTCTCCGAAGCAGGGCTGCGCAGACTGCGCGAGGTGCTGGAACGGCATGTGGAGTCCAAGAAGATCCCCGGACTCGTTGCCCTGGTCGGCCGAGGCGAGGAGACCCATGTCGAGGCGATCGGGACGATGCGCCATGACGGCGGCACCCCCATGCGCCGGGACACCATCTTCCGCATGGCGTCCACCACCAAGCCCGTCGCGGTCGCCGCGACCATGGTTCTGCTGGACGAGTGCCGGCTGCGACTAGACGACCCGACAGACCAGTGGCTGCCCGAACTCGCCGACCGACGGGTCCTCAAGCGCGCAGACGGCCCGCTGGACGAGACCGTACCGGCGCGGCGTCCGATCACCGTACGCGACCTGCTCACCTCGACCTGCGGCCTCGGACTGGACATGACGGCGATGGGCTCCCCGATGATGGGCGCGTACTTCGCGCAGAGGGTCTACGGCGAGAACGGATGGATGCTGCCGGCCGTGGAGCCGGACGAGTGGATGCGCCGCCTGGGCACGCTTCCGCTGATGTACCAGCCCGGAGAGCGGTGGCTGTACAACGTCAGCGACGACGTGCTGGGCGTACTCGTCGCCCGAGTAACCGGCCAGCCCTTCGAGGCGTTCCTGCGCGAGCGCATCTTCGACCCGCTGGGCATGAAGGACACCGGCTTCCACGTGCCCGCCGACAAGATCGACCGGCTGCCGCCCCTGTACGCCCCCGATCCGCAGACCGGGGAGTTCACGGTGGAGGACCCGGCCGAAGGGGGACACCACAGCAAGCCCCCGGCGTTCCAGTCCGGCGGCGGCGGACTCGACTCCACCGTCGACGACTACCACGCCTACTTCCGGATGCTGCTCAACCACGGAACGCACGGCACCCAGCGCATCCTATCCCGGCCCGCCGTCGAGCTGATGACCACCAACCGGCTCACCCCCGAACAGCTGGCAGCCCGGGAAACCTGGGCCCGCAATGTGGTCCATCTGTCACATGGCCAGGGGCAGCACGGCGGCTGGGGCTTCGGCATGGCGGTGCGCACCTACCGCGGCGACTACGCGCCGGTCGGCCAGTTCGGCTGGGACGGCGGAACAGGCACCAGCACCTACGCCGACCCGCAGAACAAGCTTGTCGGCATCCTGCTCACCCAGACCGGGATGTCCACCCCGGATTCGGCGCGGGCCATGCAGGACTTCTGGGCCACCCTCTACCAGGCCATCGACGACTGACCTGACTACCTGGACGCGGCCGGTCCGGCAACCGAATCGTTTGGGGTGCTCGGTCTTGGCGCTCCGTCCGTACTCGGCGAACGTGGTGCCCAGCGGGGTCGGGCGGCCGTCGCGTCCGAAGATGCGCAGCACGTCGTAGGCGCGGACCTGGTTGGTGACCAGAGAACCGGCGACCTTCAGTCTGTCCGGCCCGTGCGTGAGCACCTTGTTCAGGTTCACGCGGTTGCGAGCCAGGTCCTCCACCGCACCGTACGTGCCCGTCTCGACGCCGGGCATCGTCGCCCGCCAGAACCGCTGGTCGTCAAGGTCGCGAAACCGGGGGCTGAAGTTGTAGCCCAGGATCTTGAACAGGCCGAACACCATGTCCGAGTACGAGGCGTTGTCGGTCGCCATCATCTCCGGCTTGACCCCGCCGTCCAGGTTCAGCAGCGCGTCCAGGATGTGCAGGGAGTCGCGAGGGCCGCCGGGCACGGCCATCTGCCCGATGCCCGCGACCTGGTCGTTGACGGCGTTGAGCCAGGTGATGCCCCGTTTGAACCCGAAGTCTTCAGCGACGGGGCGGCGCTGACCGTGCGGATGGGGACGACGAACCGCAGCCCGTCCACCGAGGCGAGCAGCCCGTCGCCCCAGCACTTCACGATGGCACGGCGGCCTGGGCGGCGAGTAGCCGCGCGTTCGCCGAGGTGATGGTGTCGGCGCGCAGGTAGTACTGGTCGAGGTCGACGTGCACGATCCGGGCCCGGATCAGGGCCTCGTACCCGGGGTTCACCACCGGGGCCAGGCCGATGTTGGACGCCTCCGACACCAGCAACGCGACCACCGAGGTGGGCAGGTCCTTCATCCGGGTCGTGCCGTCCCCGGTGTGCACGAACGCGTCGAGGAAGCCGGTCCAGGCGTTCACCTCGAACAGCAGGTCCCGGTAGGTCGATCTTCGGGAGCATCTTCTCGACCCGCTTGCGCAGCCAGGTCAGGGACTTCGGCTCGCCGAGCGCGCCGAGCTGCTTCCATCCGGCACCCAGGCCCCGCACCAGCTCCGTCAGGTGCTCGGTGACGGGCATATCCAGGCTCAGCCCGGCCAGCACGTCCTCCTCGACCGTGTCCTAGTCGGGCCCGTCCAGCAGGCGGGCGCGGTTGTTCAGGGCCCGGTGCAGCTGCTCCAGCACGTACGCGTCCCGGTCCACCGCGCCCTGCGGCAGATCAGGTTCTCGTCCTCGGGCACCAGCGAGACCACCGTGGCCGCCGGGGTCATCACGGCGGCGCGCGGGGCGGCCTCCTCCCTCAGCGGAGCCCCGAGTCGATGTGCTAGCTGACCATGATCTACCTCAGCGCCAACCGCTGTACCGATGTTCCTACCGACGCCAATTGCATCGGATGCGACGGTCAGCCTGCAAGTCCATCTGCGTGAGATCGGCGTCCCGCCGCAGCGCGGCAGGACCTCCGCCATTCGGCAGCTCGTCCTCCAGGCCCCGACTCCCGTCATCGCGAAGGCGCTCGGCTATCACGACAAGACAGCCACTCGCTTGGTCACCGAAGCCGGAGGAACATGGAGCCGATACGCCCCCGGTGACCACCAGCCATGAAGCGCGGTACTTACGCTGGGTCCGCTGAGCCGCATTTGTCCTCAACATGGACGACGTGAAGCTCGGTGCCGTCCCGGTGGCGCTTGGAACGTCCGAACAGCCCGACAGCGATCTGCGACTGATCCTGAGGCTCATCGGGGCCGACATAGGTAAGGACGTCGTTGTGATGCCCGGTGACGACCCATCCCTCGACGTCCTTGGGGTCGATCACCCCAAAGTCTCCTGCCGAAGATCCGGCATGCGCCGGGCCGGACTTCTTCAGGAGGTCGGTTGCCTGTTCAGCAAGCTCCCCTTCCGGAGCGGTCAGCACGACACAAGTGCCATGCTCGAACAGCACCCACGACTTGCGAGGGTCGGCGAGAAGCCGCTGCCAGACGTCTATCAGTATCTCGGTGTCCACGCCGGTCATCATGCCGCAGAGCACCGACACAGGGTGACGATCGGCCTGCGGCTACGGCAAATACGCGACACCTGAACATGCGGGCCTACCAGTCCCAAGGCCGGAGATCGCCATCGTCG
Organism: Streptomyces sp. NPDC052496; assembly: GCF_040679095.1. Classification (NCBI taxonomy): domain Bacteria; kingdom Bacillati; phylum Actinomycetota; class Actinomycetes; order Kitasatosporales; family Streptomycetaceae; genus Streptomyces; species Streptomyces sp. NPDC052496. The sequence continues at coordinate 40,581 of NZ_JBFAUH010000041.1, read as the reverse complement.
CGCCACTGTGACCATGCGGCTACCGGCTTGGGGTGGCATCTCCTGATACTGCTTGCCAAGAGGTGACGCGCCAAGGTCGCATGGCGTAGGGGAAAGGCCACGGTGGCTCGGCGCCTGTTGGTGCGGGGCGAGCTTGCGGTGCAGGTGCGTGCGGTCGGTTTGGTCACGTTTTCTGTCGCCGGTGCCGTAGTCGCTCGTTCTGGTCAGCTGCCAGTAGCAGCGCGGACCGCACCAGCTCCGACCCCGGGGTGTCCATCGGCGGCACGGGCTTCGCCAGGATCGGCTGTTACAGGTGCCGGTGAAGCCGATGCTTCCGCGTGCTGGACAGCTTTGGGTTGACGTAGGTCAGACCGCGGGCAAGAGGCCCGTTCGGAACGTATGCGCCCGGAGGTCACCAGGTGATGTCAGCTCTGGCAGTGGGGGAATGGGTGCCGTCGTGGCCGACGGCGGTGACGGCGAGGCGGGCGGCGGCCTTCTCACGCGGGGCCAGCTGCGGGAGGTAGAAGACCGGGTTGAGACTGGCTCCCAGGAAGGTTGTGTCCCTGCCGGCGGTGATCTCGTAGATCTCGTAGTGGTGGACGGCGGATTCGTCATCGGGGGGTTTCCAGGCCAGGCGTACGGAGAATCCCCCGGTGATGGTGCGTTCGGGTACCTGGAATTCCAGATCGGTGGGGGCCGGCGGCGTGGCGAAGGCCGCGTCGTGCACGGTGATCTGTCCGACGGCCAGCGGGCCGTGCATCGGCAGGTCGCCGGCGGTCAGGCGCAGCCCGAGCTGGGTCAGCGTGCGGACGTGGTGGGGCAGGTAGGCGGTGTAGGTGGCCCAGCCGGCCGGGGACTCGCCGCTGCGGGTCAGGGCGACGGCACCGAGGGTTTCGGGGTCGTGGGCGTCGGCGATCAGTACCTGCACGGTGCAGTCCCTGTCGTGCGGGTGGGGTGTCTTGGCGCGCACGGTGACCTGGGCGACGGCGCCGGGTGTCACCGGCAGGTCGAGCTGGTAGAGCCGTACCCACGCCGAGGCGCCCGGCTCCAGACGGGGCTCCAGCATCAGGCAAGAGCCGCCTTCCCAGGCGTCGTCGAAGGACAGGCTCGCCTTCAGGGCGCAGCGCGGGTCGGCGCCGGTGAGCCACCGGTAGGTCGGCAGAACGTCCTGCAGGGAGAGGTTGGCCCACCCGCCGCGGCGCACCACGGTTCCGGCATGGTGGTAGGCGTGCCCGTGACCGGTGTTGAAGTGGGTGACGAACGGCAGGGTGCTCTGGGGGCAGGCTTCGGCGACGTAGTGGGCGATGCCGGGGAATTCATCGGCTGGGCCGGTGGAGGGGTGGTCGGGGTCGGGGCCGGTCCAGAAGGCGGCTTCCTGGGCGTACAGGTGATGGGTCCAGGTGGTGTCGTCGACGCCCTTGGGCGGGGTGGAGACGGTGTGGGTCTTGTACAGGGCCAGGGATCCACGGTGTGCACCGCCCGGTGTGAACAGCAGGTCCAGACGCTCTTTCCAGTTCTTCTCCAGGACCAGTTCCAGTCCGAAGTACAGGTCGTGGACAGGGCGTTTGATCTGGTCGGCTTTGGTCTTGGAGTTGGTCAGGTCGGAGTCGTCCCAGTAATAGTCCACGAAGAGGGAGTCGCACACGCGCTGGTGGTCGTGTTGCAGGAACTGTGCATTGTGGTCGTTCAGGCTCTGCTGCCGCATCTCGTACCAGGTGAAGTCGACGGCGTCCGGCTTGCCGGGTTCGGTGAGCGAGCGGCCGTAGGCGAGAGCAGCACGGATGGCCGCGTCCCCCTCGCGGATGGTCTCGTAGTTGATGAACCAGCCGTCGAAGCCGAAGTACTGGGCGACCTTGACCAGCTTGTCCACGACTGGGTAGGTGGTGCCCTTCTTGGTGGTGAAGTCGCGCACCCAGGCCTCTCGGCCGCCCCAGTTCGTGGGGGGAAAGAAGACGCTGCCGTAGACTTTGACGCCGTTGCGGTGCGCGGCGTCGGTCACGTGCCCGTTGGGCGGGCAGATCAGGCCGGTGCCGGCCACTCCGGCCCAGAAGACGAGGATCTGCACGTACTGCCAGTACCCGAAGGCGTAGAAGCGGCAGGAGGCCAGCCCCTGAGGCGGGTTGTCCCCGGTGCCCCAGAACTCGGCACACGACATCACCTGGCCCTGACCGGCCCGCGCCTGCGGACGGGACTTCAACCGCTCGTCCTGGCGGCGCTCGCGCAGCGGTATCCGCGAGCGGTGGAAGACACCGTCCTGGTCCTGGTCCTTGGCCGGGTTCCAGTCGAGCAGCGGGTGGGCTCCGGAGGGCAGCTCACTGCGGCCGGGGTGCCAGTACGGCACGTACGGCGCCCCGTACAGTTTCAGTACCTCTTTCACCGCCCCCGTCGGTTGTGTGTGGTCCGTGGCCATGGTCTGCTCCCTTCATGAAGGTGCTGAGTTCCATCGGCGCCGCACCGGTCGGCTGCGGTGCCCGTCGTGGCAGCGCAGAACGAACAACACGCACCGGCAGGCGTCGCCCCAGCCGCCTGGCCTGCGGCGACGCGCCGCCCATCGCATGCGTGCGCCGCTGGGTCGATGAGTCCGGTCCCGTGCTGCGCTCGGCGAACGGGCGGTGCTGGGCATGGGAGGGAGCACCGCTCGCCGTCCGGGCCACCAGGCCCACCACAGCTTCTTTCCGACCGCTGCCTCTTCTCATCGTCGGGCACCAGCGCGGACCCGGCATCTTCGCACTTGCCCAGGTGCCCGCTGACGCGTTGGTCGTGCACGTCGCCACACGGCAGGCATTTTCCACGCCACCCCCGGCGCTGCGACACGCAGCCTTTCGGTGGTTCTCCTCGCCACGAGGTAAGAAGGCGGAGAGCGGCCTTGGTCGGCCCTGCCGCCGGAGCCCTGAACGGTGGCGCGCAGATGGAGGTAGGGCTGTGGCGCCTGCTACGACCACTCCGTTTCTGGTGCAGCAGGCCAAGGCCGGCCGGTCTCGTATCAGCTATCAGCGGAGGTCGATCAGTGTCGCGCCGCCACCACGTCGCTGCTTGAGCAGTGAGGCGACCGAGATATGCAGCCCGCCTGTCGACGACGTCATTGACGACAGGGCCGACGCTACCGTCCGGCCAACCATTACCGTTCGCCGTCGTACGCGTACGCAGCGACCCAGGTGATCCGCAGTTCGGCGCTGCTGCCGGGTTCCGCGTGAGGACCGTCCGACGATCCGTGCGACAACGCCCCACTCGCATCGCCCGATGGCCCGCGCCCGATGGCCCGCGCCCGATGGGCCTTGCCCGCTTGGCGTATACGCGGGTCGACAACCCGCCCGGTGCGGCAAGGAGGCCGGCAGCGGCGTGGCGGTGCCGGGCACCCGGCACCGCCATGCCGCTGTCGATGCGCCCTCACCGGCAGCGAGAGAAGTTCCGATGCCCGTTGCCGGGGCCCTCGGCGAACGCCGTGACCACGTTGTACGGGGGCGTGCCGTTGGTCCTGAAGCCGACCCGCCACACAACGCCGTCCAGCGCTTTCCTGGTGAAGCGGTACGCCCCGCCGCCCTGATTGCGCCGGGTGTCGGGGTCGCGCAGGATGTAGCCCACGCAGTCGGCCACCGCCCTGACCGCCGGGACCGTGTTGAACGGCCCGTGACCAGCTTCGATGTGCCGCAACCCGTAGTTGTCGTTGCCGCAGCGCAAGTAGAGCATGACTTCAGGGCTGTTGGGCTGCGCGGTCAGTCGGATGTTGCTGTAGCGCCGGTACTCGACCGTGGGGTCGTTGGCGACGCACACGTTGTGGGGCAGCACACGTTCACCGGCCGGTTGCGCCGCCGAGGCGGGCGAGGCGGCCAGCAGAAGACCGGGCATCAGCAGCGTGAGCGCGCCGAGACGGGCGGAGCCCCGCACGGCACCGGACGCGGCACGCCGGATCGCTATGACACTCATGAGGGCTCCTCCCGAGGGCATCGGATTCTTCATCTCAGGCACCTTTCGGGACACAGCGCGAGCAGCACCGCCCGCTGGAATCCGTGTCCGCCTCTCCAGGGCACCCCACGGCGCCGCCGTCCGCCCCGTACCCCCCAGTACCACTCACCCGAACAGGTGGCCCGCCCGCGTGGATACCCGAGTATGTGCGCAGGCCAGGGCAGAGATACCCCACAGCGGCGCTGAATCACCCGATCAGCCTTGGGCGCGCTCATCGCCCGGCCGGCGCGCAACGGGCCACCTCGTCGGTCTCGCGCACGGCGCCCGCCAGACCGCCTCGCTTCTCCGGGGGCGGCGAGGCCGGCGAAGCCCTCCATCGTGTCTGCGTGCCCGGTCGGCCGGCGGCGTTGGCCGGGTTGCGAGGGCGGGGAACCGTGAGCCCGAGGCCGAGGAATGTGTCCGGGTCCAGGCGGAAGGTGCCGTACGGGGTGACGTTGGACCAGAACAGCGTGGTCGAGCGGCCGAACTTAGGTGAGCAGTTCGCCGAACTTCGGGCGCTCAAGCGGGTGCAGGCGGCTGGAGGTGCCCGCCTGATCCTCGAAGACGACCGGATCCGCGATCCCGGGCTCAATCCCGGCCTCGTCAAGGGCGAGGGGCTGCCGGGCGGTGGCCTGCCGGTCGATCGAGAGCCGCTTGTAGACCAGATTCGCCACCGACGGGGCTGATCCGGGGCGCCACCTTGCCGCCCATACTGTGCCCGAGGAGGTGGATCCGGTCCGGTGCCACTTGGGGCTGCTGCCGGAGCAGTTGGACGGCTGCAAGAGCGTGGGGCAGGTACTCGTCGGCCATGGTGAAGCTCGATGGCAGACGATCCTGGTGCGCGAAGGTCACCTTGTCGAAGCGCAGCACGGCCACCTGCCGGGAGGTGAGCCCCCAGGCGAGGTCCTTCAGCGGCTTGTTCGGGCCGCTGCTCGAGTCCCGGTCGAATGCACCGCCACCGCTGAGCAGCACTGCTGCGGGCGGCCACGGTCCGGGGCCGGGGGGCAGACTGAGCGTGCCGGGGACCGCGAGCGGTCCGGTGCCGAGCAGGACGTCCCGCTCGGTGAATCGGCCCGTATCCGCGTAGTGCGGCGGCTGCCACTCGGCGCCGCCGTGCGGATCGAGTCTCAATCCGTGCAACAGACCATCGTCACCGACCGACATGACCACGGTGAAGCTGGCTCTTGCCCGTCGCCGTGGTCACCGGCCTGAACAGGGACGTAGGGGAGAGACAGAGTTGCGTCAACGTTTTCGAACTCCTTCGCGGTTCTTGCCGCTGTGAAGTGACGCTGTCTTCAGGAACCTCGCACGCCGACCGGTGCCATGCCGTGAACTCTCCTTCGTCATGCCGCCCGGCGTGCCGCTTTCCGGAAGTGGGGTACGTGGAGGAGTACGCGATGGCGCGGAGCAGCGGTGGGACCGACGGGCCGGGGAGGCGCCCCGGCCGGCTCAAGGTCTTTCTCGGGGCTGCTCCCGGGGTGGGCAAGACCTACCGGATGCTGGACGAGGGGCGGCGCCGGGCCGCGCGCGGTACGCGGGTGGTGGTGGCCCTCGCGGAGTGCCACGGCCGTCCGTCCACCGAGGCGATGCTCGACGGGCTGGACGTACTGCCGCGGGTGACGCGCAGACACGGCGGTGCGGACGTCGACGAGGTCGACCTGGACCGGGTGCTGGAGCTGCGGCCGCAGGTGGTGCTCATCGACGAACTGGCCCACACCAACGCACCGGGTGGCCGGCACGCCAAACGGTGGCAGGACGTCGAGGAACTGCTCGGAGCCGGGATCGATGTCGCGGCCACGCTCAACGTCCAGCACCTGGACTCGCTCAGCGACGTGGTCGAGAAGATCACCGGTGTGCCGCAGCACGAGACCGTACCCGACGCATTCGTGCGCCGCGCCGACCAGATCGAACTGGTCGACCTGCCGGCCGAGGGGCTGCGGCGCCGGATGGCACACGGCAACATCCACCCACCGGAGAAGGTCGACGCGGCGCTCTCGCACTACTTCCGGCTCGGGAACCTCACCGCACTGCGGGAGCTGGCGCTGCTGTGGGTGGCGGGCCGGGTGGACGAGGCGCTGCGCAAGTACCGGGACGAGCACCGCATCGGCCGGGTGTGGGAGACCCGCGAACGGGTGGTGGTGGCACTCACGGGCGGTGCGGAGGGCGCCACCCTGATCCGCCGGGCCGCCCGGATCGTGAGCCGCTCCTCCGGTGACCTGCTGGCCGTCCACATCACCCGCAGCCGCGACCTGGTGGGCTCCTCACCCGCGGCGCTGGCCGGACAGCGGCAGCTCACGGAGAGCCTCGGGGGCAGCTACCACTCGGTGGTGGGTGACGACGTACCCGCCGCCCTGCTCGACTTCGCCCGGTCCCAGAACGCCACCCAACTGGTCATCGGCGCCAGCCGCCGGAGCCGTCTGCGGCGCCTGCTGATGCCCCGCGGTGTCGGCGAGACCGTGGTCGAGCGATCCGGCGACATCGACGTCCACACAGTGACCCACGAACACGCCGGCCAGGGACGCAGGTGGACCGCGCCGGGAAGCGGCCTGCCGCGTTCGCGCCGGGTGGCCGGACCGCTGGCCGGCCTGGTGCTTCCCCTGCTGCTCACCCTCGTCCTGCGTGCCGTCTCGGGGCCGCTGGCGCTCAACCTCACCAGCGAGGCACTGCTGTTCCTGCTCACGGTGCTGGGGGTGGCCTGCATCGGCGGGGTGGTCTCCGCGCTGCTCGCCTCCGTGACGACCTCGCTGCTGCTGAACTACTACTTCATCCCGCCCATCGGCCACTTCACTTACGCCGAGGCCAACATCGTCGTCGCCCAAGCGGCCTTGACGACGGTCGCGGTCACCGTCGCAGCCATCGTCGACCGCTCGCTGCGGCTGAACCGGCGGGCCGCCCGGGCCACCGCGGAAGCGGAGAGCCTCACCTCGCTGGCGGGTGGCATCCTGCGCGGGGACCGGGCGGTGTCTGTCCTCCTGGAGCGCACCCGTGAGACCTTCGGCATGGACGGCATCGCACTGCGGCCACGCGATGCGGGGACGGAATCCGGTGCCGTGGGCAGTACGTTGTCCGACCGCGATGACGATCACGAGACGAGGGTGGCGATAGGGGAGGACAGCGTCCTGGTGCTGAGCGGACGCCGGCTGCCCGCCTCGGAGCACCGTGTCCTCACGGCTTTCGCGGCGCACCTGACCGCTGCCGTCGAACGCGCCCGGCTGGCCGAGGCCGCTGCCGAGGTCGAGCCGGTCAAGGCGGCCGACCGTATGCGTACCGCACTGCTCGCCGCGGTCGGCCACGATCTGCGCACGCCGCTGGCCGGCTGCTGGGCCGCGATCAGCTCACTGCGCACCCGTGACGTCGAGTTCTCCGTCGAGGACCGGGAGGAGCTGCTGGCCACCGCCGAGGAGTCGCTGGCCAAGCTCAGCCGTCTGGTCGACAATCTCCTCGACATGAGCCGGCTGCAGGCCGGTGCGCTGACCCTGCGCCTGGAGCCCGTCGCGCTCACCGACGTACTTCCCGCGGCGTTGGACACCCTGCCAGGCTCGACCCCGAAGGCACTCGCCCATGTGGCCACGCAGGGGCTGGACACCGCCCCCGATGTGCTCGCGGACCCGCCGCTGCTGGAGCGGGTCCTGGCCAACCTGGTCTCCAACGCGGTACGGCATTCGCCCGCCGGGCGCCCGGTGACGATCGGCGCCAGCGCGCTGGCCGGGTGGGTGGAACTCAGGATCACCGACCGGGGCCCGGGCATCCGGCTTCCCGACCGCGAGCGGGCGTTCGAGCCGTTCCAGCGGCTCGGCGACACCGACAACACCACCGGCCTCGGGCTCGGCCTGGCCCTCTCCCGGGGGCTCACCGAGGCGATGGGCGGCACTCTGACCCCCGAGGACACTCCCGGCGGCGGCCTGACGATGGTCGTCTCCCTGCCCGCCGCCCCGGTTCCGGAGGCGGTGACGTCTTTCCGTACGCCGGGGACGCGTGCCATCCGGCCGGACCACCGGCCGAGCGGGATCTGCCCGACGACGTGACCGGGCGCGGCGCTCCCGCGGTACGCGGGGCGCCGCCTCGTTCGGATCCCGTTAGGGACCGGCCGTGCTGTCCGCCTGTGCACCGCGTCGCCGTCACGGTGGAAGCCGGCCGGCAGGGAGACAACCGAGGAGGTTGCGGATGTGTGGAGTTGCGATCGTGGCGATGGCGGTGGCGGTGGCGGTGGCGACGTGAGTATCGAGCGGGTGGTGGGGCTGTTGGTGGCGGCGGCGCTGGCCGGTTTCCTGGTGCTCACCGTCAAGTTCCCGGACCGCTTCTGAGGCCGCCGCCCGCGTCCTCCGCACCCTCTGTGTTCTCTGTAGGGCCGGACGCCACCGCCCGCTCGTACGGAGCCGCGGTGCGCTCCCGGCTCAGCCCACGTGGACGCGGGGGCGCTGCTCGCGGTCGGTTCGGCCTCGCGGAGGACTTCGCGGGTGACGGGGGCGACGTCGCCGTGCCCGGACAGGAAGAAGCGGAGGAACTGGGCGAACGGATCTCCTTCGGTCCACTCGAAGGAGATGTGCGGCCGCTGGCCCGTCTCGTCGCGGACGTGCAGCAGCAGGGCGGCCAGCGCGTTGGAGACGGCGGAGCTCTCCAGGCGGAGCACGCGGTAGCGGCCGTGCAGTACTTCCCCCCGTACCCGCAGCTCGCTCTCGAACTCAATGGGGTCGCCGACGGTGACCTCGACCAGAATGAAGTCCTCGGATGCCGCGAGGTCGTTGTCGGTGCGGATCTGCTGGAGCTTGTCGCGGTACTCGGCCACATCACGCCGGCCGGGCTCGTTGGCGACGAAGCGGATCGTGCGATGAGGTTGAGCAGCCCGGCGGCCAGGGCCGCGATGCCCGGCTGGTAGCCCAGGGTGGAGAAGTAGTCCACACCGGTCAGGCACATCACCCGCCACCACCGTCGGCCCTGGTCGGCGCTCGGTGGGTCGGCGTGCGGGCCGGGATGGCGCTTGGCCATGTCGGTCAGCCCCTTCAGCATCCACGCCCGGAAGCGATGCTGTACGGCGGCCCGGGACGCGGAACCGGCCGGGGCGGAGGGGGCCATCGTGGGCTCCTGTCGTACCTCGAACGCTCGGGCCACCGTGCGAAGGCCACGTCAGCGTACGCAGGCACGGTCCCTTCCCCGCCGTGAAAACGTCGGCATGGCGGCCCGTTGTCCCCTGAACGGTGGGTGGTGAGCCATGGGCACGGCAGGACGCTGAAGTGCACGCCGGGGTGTTCAGGCCGCGAGGTTCGCGCCGCTGCGTGCGGGACGGCTGGTGAGGTGGTGGACGTACTCGTACTCCAAGCGGAAACCCGCGGTCCAGGCGAGGAGCCGGCTGGGGCGGTTGTCACGTGAGCAGTTCCAGCTCGGGGTGTGGCCGCGGGCGGCGATGTCCTGGCACAGGGCGGTGACGCAGGCCAGCGCGAGGCGCTGACGGCGGTGTTCGGGGACGGTGAGGCAGGCCACGTCCTCATGCGTGTGGCCGCGGAAGTACGTACAGGCCATGGCCAGTACGCGGCCCTTCGCGAACGCCGCCCAGCCGTGCCCGGAGGCGGCCAGACCGGCCGGCCCGCCCCAGCTGGCGTGGCTCCAGGCCGCCTCGGGCCCCAGCGCGGCCAGCGCCGGCGCGTCCTCGCGTGTCAGCCGACGCACCGTCACCCCACGGGGCACGCGCGGACGCGGTACGGGAACGCGGTGGACGTAACCCAGGCGCTCCCACGGCACCACGATGTCGAACGCGTGCCCGAGTAGGGGCAGGAAGCGGGCCGGGGCCCGGACGTAGCGCTCGGCGAAGGGAAGAAGTGCGAGCGGGGCCAGGGCGGTCGGTTCGCCGCGCAGCAGTACGTGATCGGCACAGGCCACGGCGACGGCTCGGGGAGCGACGGGACGGTCGGCCCACCAGCGGCCGAGGCCCGGGGTCAGTGCGTGTTCGGCCAGTGCCGCCGTGCCAGGAGGGCCGTCGGCGAACCAGTGGGAGAATGCGGCGGCTTGGCTCTGCGGAAGCTCGATCACGATGACTCCTTGTGACGTGCGTGGTGCGTGGGATACCCCCGAGCGGGGCGGTGCGGGAAACGGGCACCGCCCCGCAGGGCGGTTCAGCCTTGTCCGGCCTTGCTGCCGTGGCTGACCTCGTGCTGACGCCGGGCCCTCTTCTTGCGGGCGCGTTGGGACATGGCGGAGTTGGCCTTTCGAGTCGGAAGGTGCCTGGTGCTGATCCAGGCGGTGGCACCTCAGGGCAGAGGGCTGTCCGGCGCGCTGCCGTGGTTCAGCTGTGGTGGCCGACAAGCTGGTCGGCGAGCTTGCTCAGGCGCTTGACGGTGCGCCCCTCGGTAGCGGCGGGGGCGGGCTCGACGCGCTGGTCACGGTCGTAGTACGCGCCGTTGACGATCTCGACCGCCGGGTCGCAGAGCCGTACGACGTGGGCGGCGCCGTCGGCCGCCGGGGAGCCGTCGAGGCCGTAGAGGGCCAGCAGGCCGGTGGCGCAGATGCCGGGGTGGACGGAGACCGCGGCCACCCGGGGGTCGGCGGCGAAGACGGTCAGGGCGAGCTGCGACTGGGCGTACGCGGCGAGCCGGGAGTAACGGCGGGCCCGGTGCGGATCGCTCCACTGGATCGAGGCGGTGCGGTGCAGCGACGACGACACATTGACGACCCGGCCGCCGGGGTCGGTGGTCAGCGCGGGCTCCAGGAGGCAGGTCAGCAGGTAGTGGGCGAGGAAGTTGACCTGGAAGGCGATCTCGTTGCCGTCGCCGGTGCGGGTGTGCCGTTCGGGGGCGGCGGTGGCGGCGTTGTTGACCAGGACGTCCAGGCGCGGGTGCTCGGCCACGATCCGCCGCGCCAGGGCCTCGACCTCTTCCAGACGCGTGAAGTCCGCGCTGAACGCGCACAGTTGGGCCGCGTCGATGCCGGTGGCGGTCAGCCTGTCGGTGGCGGCCTGCGCGTCCTCGGCGGTGCGGCCGTGGACGAGGACGGTGGCGCCGCGCTCGGCGAGCTGCCGGGCGGTCTCGAAGCCGATGCCGGAGGTGGCACCGGTCACCAGGACGGTACGGGAGGAAAGGTCGAAGACGGACATGGTCCCTTCCGGTCGGGGAATGTACGGGTACGCCGAGCCGGCCCTGAGGAGCGCGGTGGCGTGCGGGTGGACGAAAGAGGGGCGCCGGATCAGGTCGCGGCGCCCCGTAGGGATGCGGGAAAGGGATCAGCGGGAGGCGGATCTTCCCTGACAGCGCCGGGCACGACGAGACGCCGCCTGATGAGGCGGACGGTCGAGCAGGAGCCAGGCGCTGTTCACGTCCCCCATCGAAGGCCGTGCCGCCCCGGGCCGCAAGACTTGCTCCGCCCCCTTGACGCGCCTCTGATGAGCTTCCGGTCCCGATCGGCGGCGAGTGCTGAACCTCGGCGGGCGATCACCGGGCTGTCTGTGCCCAGCAGCCAGCCGCCGGCCACGAGACGAGCGCCCGCGGTGACCGCCTCCGTCAAGTCCGCCGTGCCAGGCGCCGCAGAAAGACCGTGCGCCGGTACAGGATGGTCACAAGGCCCGCCAGCGGCCCTGCCACGGCGGTGACGAAGCACGTGCCGAGCAGCGGCCCGCCGTCGTGGCCGACGCCCGCGACGATCAGGCATACAGCGAGGAAGCCGAGACCGAATCCGTACATGCCCGGCCCGTGCACGGCCGGCTGCCACAACGCATACGGCCCCACCGCGCGCAACGCACGGGCGCCCGGGCCGGGCGGCTCGGCCGGCTCGCCCTGAGGAAGGCCGGCGTCGCTTCCCGGGGACGTCAGCCCGCAGACGTACCGGTCGTCGTCGAGGACGAGCAGGGCCGCGACGCACCAGTTCGATGGTTGCTCCGCAGCTGGTGTCCAGTACAGCCAACCGGCTCGGCCTTCGAGGACGTCGGCGAGGGCTTGGGGGTCCAGGCACCGGTCGATGAACAGGTCGCGGCTGCCTTCGGGCGAGGAGAGGCGCAAGGCGGGGGACAGGCGGGACTTGGGCTCGGAGCACTCCTTCCGGCGGCTGCGGGAAGCCGGTCGGGGATCGGACGATGTGGCACATGGCCCGGCCGCCCCGCCCGCGATGCGCACCCGCAGTCTGCGTGCCGGGCTGTCGCCGAACGCGGACTCGGGGGTCAAGGGCACCGTCCCCGTCCATGGCGCCGGACCTGGCGAGCAGGAGGAACAAGAGTTCTGCCGTGCCCACCGGGACCGGGCGCCTCGACGGTTACCGCGTAGGAGTACGTCGTACCGGACTTGGACTGATTCCGGTAGCTAGCGGCAGATCGAGCAGCTCGGCCAGTGATTCGGGGGCGATCGGGGTCCGGTGGCTCTCGTACTTGGGCGGCTTATTCAGGTGTCGACGCGATGTTCCGCTCGTGCGGGCTGGGTGGGGAGCCACTGTCGGGGGCCGAGCCGTTCAGCCTCTGCTCGTGCGAGGTGGCCTCGCTGGCGGCGCTTGTTTGCAGAACTTGGGTGGGGAGGCCGGTCGCCGGGCGTGGTAGCCGCCGCCACGGGCCAGAGGCAGTGGCATTCCGTGGCACCGTCATGCTTCGCAGGGGTGGTTCATCGGTGGACGACGCATGCCGAGGGCAGTGGCGGATGTCCGAGGCGCAGTGCGGCACGTCGGCATCGTGGCGTGCCTCGTAGCCGGTCCGTGACCGCCGAGCCGCCGTGCTGGGAGGCGGTACCCACCCAACATGATCAACTGGGAGATGGATGGGAAACCGGCGCGGCGCATCGCTGCCGGTCTCGCCCGCGAGAGGCCTGATTGTGCGAGGAAGTGCCGCCGGTGAGCGAGTGCGGGGCAGCGGGCCGTCCTCGTCGGATTCGGTCCTGCCTCCCGCGCGCTCGCGCGTCCGCCCCCGCCCCACCATGCTTCTGTCCTGCTCGTGCCTGCGGCGAGGTCCCCTGCGCGGCCTGCGCCCCGGTGCTCACCCGCCCTCCGCCGGACGCGGGCACGAGATCCGTACGTTCACCTCACCCGGACCGCGCCACGCATCGGCCCGTACGCAGGACCACACCTCCCGGCCGCCGCCCTTCGGCAGTGCCTGGCCGGTGAGATCCCATACGTCGACCGCGCGTACGCCGTCCGGCAGCCCGGCCAGCCAGCAGGCCGTGCGCGCCCAACTCGCGGACGCCGCCGCGCCGGTGGCCTCGCGGGGCGGCCGCGGCGACGTGCCGCCATCGGGCGGTGGCGTGTACGTCAGGTGGGCGGGCACGAGGCCGCCGAGGTCGGTGATGAGGAAGGCGTGTGGGTGGTCGGTGATGCGGGTCGAGGTGCGCAGTTGCAGCGTGACCCGGGAAGCGCAGGGGCCGGGCTCGGCGGGGGCGCGCAGGGGTTCGGTGACACCGTCGGCAGAGATCCGCACCGGCCGCGCGGGCGCACCGGGACGCAGCAGATCACGCGCCTGTGCACCGGCGATCCAGGGGGCGGTGAGGTAGCGCACCGCGCCGTGCGCCCGGCTGACGGTGAGAGCGGCGGCCGTCGTCAGGTCGCTGCTGTCCGTACGGGCGAAGTCGAGCGCGGGGTGGCCGCCGGGGGAGAGGGGCTCGCGGTAGCGGACGGTACGTGAGCCGTCGTGGAGCAGTACCACCGCGTCGCCGTCCGCCTCCCCGGCGTACAGCAGCTGCGTACCGTGCGGGGGAGGGCCGGTGGAAGTGCCGGGTGTACGGGTGACGTGGGTGCCGCGCGGCGGCCGTGACCAAGCGGCGAGGGCGCGGCCGAGCAGGTTCCGGTCTCCGGTGCGTCCGCCGCGGGACGGCCAGGCCGTGAAGTCGAACCGCGCGGTGTCGGCCCCTTCTGTGCGCGGCGTCCGTACCAGGTCCGCGGCGGTGACCGGGCCGACGGCCGGGCGTGGCGGCCGCGGGCCCGTCGACGAGCCGGTGGCGGTCAGGACCACGGCGCCGACCGCCACCATCGCGGTCACGGCCCAGCCGAGGCGGAACCGCTGTCTGCGGCGGAGCAGGTCCGTGGGGCGGGTCTGCACCGAGCAGGCGTCGAACTCCGCCGAGCGCAGGAGTGTCTGGGCGGCGGAGACGGCCGGCGCGTCGAGCTGCCGCGCGACCCGCAGGGCCCGGTCCGGGTGGCCGGCGCCGGCGGCCCCGAGCAGGGCCCGGACCTGGGCGTCGGGCAGTTCGTCGGCCCGGGAGAGCACGAAGGCCGCGCGGACGTCGGCGGACAGCCCGGACAGCGCCTGCCCCAGCGCGATCTCCTCGCGCCCGCCCGCGCGCGGGAACAGCCGCAGCCCCCACACCACCGGCAGCATGGGCCGCAGCGCACGGGGCGGCGGCAGGCGCCCCGGCCACATCCGCGGGCGCCGCTCGTACGCCAGGGCCGCGCGCAGCACACGTTCGCGTACCCAGGCCGGCCCGAGCCGCTCGGGTTCCAGCCGTTCCGGCCCCGGCCGCTGGGCCGGCACCCGCAGGGCGGCCTTCCGGAGCCGGAAGCCGGGCAGCGCGCGCTGCACCAGGCCGTGGGCGGTCAGCACCCTGCGGTGCCTGCCGAGCGAGGGCGGGAGCGTGAGGTAGGCGAGACGGACCAGACCGGTGTAGTGCTCGACGAGACCGGCCTCGGCCGCGTCGAGCGTCACCCGGTCACGGCCGTCCGGAGACCGGCGCTGCGACGTGACCATGGAGCGGGGTGCCTCCAAAGGCTGCGAGGTGCGGAGCGCTTACCTCCTTCAAACGAGTGAATGCGGGGAGGGTCACTGGGTGGACATGGCGGTTACCGGTTTGGTTCGGTCGGGTCCGGTTTGGTTCGGTCGGGTCCGGTTCGGCGAGGGCCTGTGCGGTAGGGGGCCGGGGTCGGAGCCATGCACGGTTCGGGGCCGGGGCCGGGGCCGCGTTCGAGGTCGGCGCCGGGGAGTTGGCGAGTCGGCGATGTGGCGATGCCGGGGAGATCCGTCAGGTAGGGCCCTGGCCGTCGCCGGGTTTCCGCCTCGGGGGCGTCGGTGCGGCGAGCTCGGCCAGGTGGTGCAGCGAGTTGGTGCAGCCGTCGAGCTCCAGGTGGCCGCCCCGTCAGGGAACGGTAGCGGTCTCGCTGTCGGGGTGGCAGGTGAAAACCTGGTCGAGGCCGACGTAGCGCAGGACGCGCAGCGTGTTGGCGGGTACGGCGGCCAGCGCGATGTCCGCCTCGGCGGCGATGGCGTGATTACGGGCGGCCAGCAGGGCGGTGATGCCGCTGGAGTCGCAGAACTCCATCGCTCTCAGGTCGAGGACCAGGCGCTGGCCCGGTTTCAGGGTGAGGCCGGAGACGACGGAGCGCAGCTCGTCGGCGTGGTCGTAATCGAGGTCTCCGGCGATCTCCAGTACGGGACCGGTCGCGGCGTCTCGAAGCGTGGTCTTCAGCGAGCTCATCTCTGGGGTGGGGTCGAAGGGACAGGGACAGGGGGTGACATCCGTGGCGGACGGCCGGAGGCGGAGCCTCAGGGCCGGGTGCCGGCGGGGACTCCGAGGGCGAGCAGGGCCGTGTCGTCGTCCAGGCCGTCGCCGAAGCTGTCCAGCAGCCCGGTCAGCGCCTGGATGACGGTGTGCGGTGGCGACCCGCTGTGCCCGGTGGCGAACGTACGCAGGGCGTCGTCCCCGTACAAGGCGCGGTCGGGCCCCGTACGGGCCTCGGTGAGGCCGTCGGTGTAGAGCAGCAGACTGTCGCCCGGCGCGAGGGTGGTGGTGGCGGTCGTGAAGCGCGGGTCGGGCAGGATGCCGACGAGCAGCCCGCCCGGGGTGGGCAGGAAGTCGCAGGTGCCGTCGGCGCGCATGACCAGCGCGGGCGGGTGGCCGCCGGAGGCGAGCCGTACGCCGACCTCTCCGCTGTCCTGATCGGGCTCCAGGATGCCGAATATGGCGGTGCAGTAGCGCGGGTCGCCGCCGCTGTACCGCTCGTGCAGGACCGTGTTCAAGGTGGCCAGGGTGGCCACCGGGTCCGCGTCGTGCAGGGCGGCGGCGCGCAGGGTGTAGCGGGTCAGCGACGTCAGGGCGGCAGCCCTGGGCCCCTTGCCGCTCACATCGCCGAGGAAGAACGCCCAGCGTTTGCCGTCCAGGGCGAACAGGTCGTAGAAATCGCCGCCGAGCCGGTCGGGGGAGGCGGTGTGGTAGTACGTGGCCACTTCGAGGCCGGGTATGTCGGGCAGCACGGCGGGCAGCAGGCTCTGCTGGAGGACGGCTAGTGCTTCCTGGAGCCGCGCGCGGTCCGCCTCTGCGCGCTTGCGGGCCTCCTCCGCCTCCTGCCGGCGCCGCAGCAGCTCCTCCTCGTACGCGCGGCGGTCCCGCGCGTCGAAGAGAGTGGTACGGATCAGCAGCGGCTCGCCCTCGCTGCCGTGCTTGACGGTCGAGGAGACCAGGACCGGTATCCGGGTGCCGTCGGCGCGCTTGATCTCCAGCGCGATGCCGTTGATCTCGCCCTGCATCCGCAGCAGCGGCGCGAAGTGCGTCTCGTGGTAGAGCTTGCCGCCCACGGTGAGCAGGTCGGTGAAGCGGGTCCGCCCCACCACCGCCTCCCGGGTCAGGCCGAGCCAGTCCAGCAGGGTGGCGTTGATCTTCGCGATGGTGCCGTCCATCAGCGTCGAGACGTAGCCGCACGGTGCGGAGTCGTAGAGCTCCTCGGCGCTGTCCTCCAGCAGGGCCGCGAACGCCGCGTCGGTGGTGCGGTCGCCGTCCGTCTCGTGCGGGTCGGGTTCCTCCTGCCCGGCGCGGCTCATCGGCGCAGCCCCGCCAGGAAACCGGTGATCGCCGTGTTGGTGGCCTCGGGCGCGGACAGGTGCGGGCAGTGGCCGGTGGCGTCCAGGGTGACCAGCTCCGAGCCGGGCACCTGCGCGTGCACGTACGCGCCGACCTCGCGCGGGGCGATCACGTCCTGGGTGCACTCCAGCACCAGCGTCGGCACCTCGACCGTCTTCAGGTCGTCGCGGGAGTCGGACAGAAAGGTGGTACGGGCGAAGACGCGAGCCATGTCCGGGTCGGTGGCGCAGAAGCTGTTGGTCAGTTCCGCGCCCAGCTCGGGCCGGTCCGGATTGCCCATGATCACCGGCGCCATGGCGGCCGACCAGCCCAGATAGTTGGAGTCCAGCGAGGCCAGCAGCTCGTCGATGTCCTCGGCGGTGAAGCCGCCGCGGTATCCCTCGTCGTCGATGTAGCGCGGGGACGGGGCGACCATGACCAGGGCACCGATGCGCTCCGGGGCGCGCCGGGCGGCGAGCACGCCGGTCATGGCGCTGACCGAGTGCCCGACGAAGGTGGCGTCGCGCAGGTCGAGGGCCTCGGCCACCTCCACCACGTCCTGGGCGTAACCGTCGAGGGAGGAGTAACGGTTCTCCTGGAACGCCGACAGGTCGGAGCGGCCGCAGCCGACGTAGTCGAACAGCACCACCCGGTAGGCATCGGTCAGGGCAGGCACCGTCAGACGCCACATGTTCTGGTCACAGCCGAAGCCGTGGGCCAGCATCACCACCGGTCCCGCCGGGTTACCGGTGACGGTGACGTTGTTCCTGCGCAGGATGTCCATACGGCCCATCCTCGCATCCGCCTGTGGTCGGCTGGAGCGCGCCCGTCGACGGGGCGCCAGGCCGCGTGCAGAAGCCGTGTCGGTGCTGTATCGGCGGTGTGTCGGACACCGTTGCGATCTTGGGGTACGGGTGGGGCGCTCGGCTCCGGAACACGACCAAGCGATCGCACGACCGCACGACCACGTGACCGCACGCCCACGTGACCGGCGCGACCGCACGCCCACGTGACCGGGCGACCGCACGACCGCGTGACCAAGCGATCACGCGACCACACGACCCCACGACCGCACGACCAAGCGACCGCACGACCAAGCGACCGCACGACCGAGGAATCACCATGCCTTCAAAATCCCAGCCCCAGCCTGCGCACCGGCCGCCGTCCCCGCCGTGGGACGTGCGCCGGCTGCCGTCCGCCGAAGGCAAGACCTTCCTGATCACCGGTGGCAACGCGGGCATCGGTTACTTCGTCGCCGAACAGCTCGCCGGAACCGGCGCCACCGTCGTCCTCGGCAGCCGCGACCACACCAAGGCAGTCGCCGCCGAGGGCTGCATCCGCTCCCGCGTCCCCGGCGCACGCGTACGTCACATCCTGCTGGACCTGGCCGACC
This sequence comes from Streptomyces sp. NPDC052496, assembly GCF_040679095.1. NCBI lineage: Bacteria > Bacillati > Actinomycetota > Actinomycetes > Kitasatosporales > Streptomycetaceae > Streptomyces > Streptomyces sp. NPDC052496. The sequence goes on along the minus strand of NZ_JBFAUH010000041.1, from coordinate 22,545 downwards.
TGTCCTCCCTCGAAACCGCGGTGGACACGCTCGGTGTCGGCAGCCTCGACGCGGTGGTCCACAACGCCGGGGTGGCGCTCGACGATCCGCCCCGAAGGGTGACCAAGGACGGCCACGAGCTGATGTTCGGGACCAACCACCTCGGTCATGTCGCCCTGACCCGGTGGCTCGCGCCGCTGCTCGCGGCGGCACCGGCCGCCCGGGTCGTGACCGTCGGCAGCTTCGCGGCGAAGTCCGAGCGGCTCGATCTGGCCGATCTGCAGTCCGCCGGGGGCGATTACCGTCCGAAGCGGACCTACGGCAGGTCGAAGCTGGCGCAGCTGTACTTCGGTCTCGACCTCGACCGCCGGCTGCGTGCCGCCGGCAGCCCCGTGCGCAGCCTGGTGGCCCACCCCGGAGGCGCACTGGACTCCCTTACGCCCTCACGCCCACCCGTACACGTACGGACCGCCGGCGCACGGCTGCGCGGGCTGCCCGCCGGCCTTCTCGTCCAGGGCAAGGACGCCGGCGCGTGGCCCGTGGTGCGCGCTGTGCTCGACCCGTGCGCGGCGGGCGGCGGGCTGTGGGGCCCCCGGGCCTTCGGGCTGCACGGGGAGCCCCGTAGCGAGCCGGTGTGGGACCACCTGAAGGACACCGCCGTCGCGGAGCGGTTGTGGGAGGTCAGCTGCGAGCTGATCGGCGCGGAACCGGGCCTGGGCTTCGGGTGAGCGGCCCGGCGGCCCGTTCGGCGCGCAGCACCCGGTTGACCCGCGCACTGTCGAGGACGCGTTCCCAGCGCGCGACGACGAGGGTGGCGACGCTGTTGCCGGCGAGGTTCGTCAGGGCGCGGCACTCGGACATGAACTTGTCGATGCCGAAGATCAGCATGATGCCCGCGGCCGGAACGGTGCCGACCGTCGAGAGCGTCGCGGCCAGGGCGATGAAGCCCGCCCCAGTGACGCCGCCGGACCCCTTGGAGGTCAGCAGCATCACGGCGAGCAGCCCCAACTGTTGGCCGAGGCCGAGCGGAGTGTCGGTGGCCTGGGCGATGTAGACGGCGGCCAGCGAGAGGTAGATCGAACTGCCGTCGAGGTTGAAGGAGTACCCGGTGGGGACGGTCAGGCCGACGATGTCTCGGCGGATACCGAGACCTTCCAGCTTGGCCATGAGCCGGGGCAGGGCGCTCTCCGAGGACGAGGTGCCCAGCACCAGCAGGAACTCCTCACGCAGGTGGTACAGCAGCCGGAAGAGATTGATCTTCAGCAACGCGGTCACCGAACCCAGCACCACCACGACGAAGAACAGGGACGTGCCGTAGAAGAGCGCGATGAGGCGGCCGAGGCTGGTGAGGGTGGAGACGCCGTACGTACCGACGGTGTACGCCATCGCGCCGAACGCGCCGACGGGAGCGGCCAGCATGACGTAGTGCAGGATCTTGAAGATGACGGCGCTCAGCCGGGTCACGCCGTCGATGACCGGCTCGCCCACGGGGCCCACGGTCTTCAGGGCGACGCCGAAGAGGACCGAGAAGAAGATGACCTGGAGGATGTTGCCCTCGGCGAAGGCGCCGACCGTACTGCTGGGCACCAGGTCGGTGAGGAAATGCCACCAGCTCTGGCCCGACCCGCTCTGCGCGTACCGCGCTGCGTCGCCCGACAGCTGCAGATCGCCGGGGTGGGCGTGCACGCCGGCGCCGGGCTGGAAGACGTTGACGGCGAGCAGGCCCAGGAGGAGGGCGAGCAGCGTGCCGGCCTGGAAGTAGGCGAGCGACTTCAGGCCGACCCGGCCCACCCGGCCGAGGCTGTCGACGCTTCCGATCCCGGCCACGATGGTCAGGAAGACGATCGGCGCGATGAGCATTTTGATCGCGGTCACGAAGGTGGTGCCGACCGGCCCCAGCGCCGCCCCGGCCGCCGGCCACAGCCAGCCGGTCGCGATGCCGGCGACGATCGCGGTCAGCACCCAGAAATAGAGCCGGCGGTACCAGGGGGTGGCGGGGGGCGGGGCGGGAGCCGGAGCGGTTGCCGGTTCCGGTTCCGGTGCCGGTGCCGGTGCACGGACCGGAGCGGATCCAGGGCCCGGTGTCGGAACGGGTCCTGGGCCCGGTGTCGGAGCGGATCCTGGACCCGGTGCGGGAGCGGTTTCCGAACCCAGTGCGGCGTCCGGATCCAGTGCGGCGTCCGGATTCGGTGCGGCATCCGGATCCAGTGCCGCATCCGGTTCGGGAGCCGATGGCCGGGCCGGCAGGGCGGGCTCGGGTGGTGCCATGCGTATCACCTCGTCGGGTAACGGACCGGACGCAGCCGGGCGCGGGCCGGAACCGCGAAGGGACGGGCGGGACCGGCCCACGGGTCACAGGAGTTCGAGGAGCGCGTCGGAGAACTCCGCCGTCGAGGCGGTGCCGCCGAGATCGGGCGTGCGGACGTCCGTCTTGGCGAGCACCGCCGCGATGGCGTCGGTGACGTCCTTCGCCGCCTCGGGGTGCCCGAGGTGGTCGAGCATCATGGCGGCGGACCAGATCGCCCCCAGCGGATTGGCGATGCCGCGCCCCGCGATGTCGGGCGCCGAACCGTGCACCGGCTCGAACATCGAGGGGAACTCGCGTTCCGGGTTGAGGTTGGCGGCCGGCGCGATGCCGATGGAACCGGCCACGGCGGCCGCCAGGTCACTGAGGATGTCGCCGAACAGGTTGGAGCCCACCACCACGTCGAAACGAGCCGGTTCGAGCACGAACTTGGCGGCCAGCGCGTCGATGTGCTCCTGGTCCCACGCCACTGCGGGGTACGCGGCGCCCCGCTCGGCGACGAGTTCGTCCCAGAAGGGCAGGGTGTGCACGATGCCGTTCGACTTGGTGGCCGACGTCAGCTTGCCCCGGCGGCTCGCGGCCAGCTGGAAGGCGTGATCCAGCACCCGCGTCACCCCGGCCCGGGTGAAGATCGACTCCTGCACGGCCGCCTCTTCGGGAAGCCCGCGGTACAGACGCCCGCCGATCTCGCTGTACTCGCCCTCGACGTTCTCCCGTACGACGACGAAGTCGACCTCCCCGGCCGTCGCGCCCCGCACGGGGCTGTCGATCCCCTCGAAGACGCGCACCGGCCGCAGGTTGACGTACTGACGGAAGCCGCGGCGGATCGGGATCAGCAGCCCCCACAGCGAGACGTGGTCCGGCACGTCGGGCCGGCCGACCGCGCCGAGCAGGATGGCGTCCTTGTCGCGCAGCTGGTCCAGACCGTCCGGGGGCATCATCGCGCCCTCCCGCAGGTAGCGCTCGCAGGACCAGTCGTCGTACGAGGTGTAGGAGAACGCGAAGCCGTGGCGGCGGCCGACGGCGTCGAGCACCTGCCGCGCCGGAGGCAGCACCTCCGTGCCGATGCCGTCGCCGGGGATCAGGGCGATGCGGTGATGCGTCAGGGGTGGGTTCGTCATGCGTCCGATTGCAGCAACGGGGCCCGGGGGCGGTCCAAGACGCAGTTCCGATCTGCCTGATCAGCGAGGGTTATCAGCGAGGGCTGCCAGGGAGGGCTGCCAGGGGCTGCCAGATAGGGCCGTCAGCGAGGGCCGTCAGCGAGGGCTGCCAACGAGGACCGACAGCGAGGACCGACAGCGAGGACCGACAGTGAGGGCTGTCGACGAGGGCCGGGGTGGCTCCTCAGCCCCGCCCCTCAGCCCCCGCCCCCTCAGCCCCCGCCCCCTCAGTCCCCGCCTCTCAGTCCCCGCCTCTCAGTCCCCGCCTCTCAGCCCCCGCCCTCAGCGGCTCCCCTTCGTCGCACATCTCAGGGCAGGGCCGCCGCCACGAAGGCCCGGGCGGCCGGCGACAGCCCCGTACGGCGGCTGACCAGCCCGACGTTCAGCGTGGTCCGCGGCTCGATGTCCAGCACCCGGGCGCCGGTCTGCTCGGCCATGGCCCGCCAGGACTCGGTCACCACCGCCGACCCCACCCCGGCCAGCACCAGGGGGAGCAGGGCGACCCGGTGCTCGGTCTCGGCGGCGATGGTGAACATGACGCCGCGCTCGCGCAGACCGTCCACGTACGCACGCATCCCGGTACCCCGCTGCCCGACGATCAGCCGCTGACCCGCCAGTTCCTCGCAGGCCACGGCGCGCCGCCCGGCGAACGGGCCGTCGGGGGAGACCACGAGCACGAAGCGCTGCTCCCCGGTGGGCAGCGCCGTCACCTCCTGGTCCGGCAACGGGCCCACGGTGGCCAGCAGTCCGAGTTCGACCGCGCCGGTACGGACCATTTCGACCACGTCCCGCGAGGTGAACGCGGCCTTGATGGCCACGGACACCCCCGGGTGGCGGCTGCTGAAGGCGCGGATCATCGTGGTCAGCGGCTCCACCGCCTGGGACGGCATGGCGGCCACGTCCACCCGCCCCGTACGCAGTTCGTGCACCGCCGCGACGCTGGCCCGCGCGGTCGCCAGGCTGCGTACCGCCGCGCGCGCCGGTTCGATCAGGGCCCGGCCCGCCTCCGTGAGCACCGCGCGCCGGCCGATGCGGTGGAACAGGTCGCTGCCCAGGTCGCGTTCGAGCGCCCGGACCGTCTGGGACAGCGACGGCTGGGAGACGTACAGCGCCGCGGCGGCCCGGTGGAAGCCGCCCTGGTCGACGATCGCGAGAAAGTACTCCAGCTGCCGGATGTCCATCCGCCGATTCTCACCCGCACGGCCATCGGGCCCCGCCCCGCCCTTCCGTCGCCGCTCAGCCGCCCTCCGCCGGCTGGGGTAAGGCGCTGCCGCAGCCGGGGGCCAGTTCGGTGACCGTCCATGGCCGCCCGGACGCGGGCAGGGACGCCACCGCGGCCTCCACGTCGCGGTGGACGGGCAGCAGCCAGGCGGTGCCGGTACGGGCGGCCAGCTGGCGCGCCGCGGCACCGGCACCGACCAGCAGCACCCCGCCCCCGGTCGAGCGCAGCAGCATCGACAGGCGGGCCAGCGCCCCCAGCGCCTCCACGTCCAGCTCACCGGTCTCGGTCACGTCCACCAGGACGGTCGGGGTGGTCGCTCCGAAACGGACGGCCCTGACCAGGCGGGCGGCGGCGGACGACGGGTGGCCGGTGAGGGCGAGCAAGTGGTAACGGGAACCCGCGGCAGGCGTGGTCATGGCCGGCCACCTTTCGTCGGTGCGGTTCGGGAGGCAGGACGCACGCGTTTGCGGGTGCTCCGGCAACACGTGCGTTACGCCTCCGCAGACGTGGACGAAAATTAGTTCCCATTGCGTGGTCGCACGCTTGTGCGTGGCGGCGGTGGCTGTGGTGACTGTGGTGGTGCCAGTGGTGTGGAGGGGCTTGAGGGGTGCAGGTCCGGGCCCGGAACCGCGGCTCCCGGCCCAGTAGGCCGGCGGGCGCGTATCGGAGCGGAGTGCCGCTGCCCGGTGGCCCCGCCGGCCGCCCGGCCGTGCTCCTCTTCGGCGACACGTTCGGTCGCATCTCGCCTCATCGACGTGCACCGGGCGGTTTCGGGGGTACCGGTCCAGCCTCAGCGTCGTCGTAGGAGGCAGCAGCATGGCATTCAATCCGCTCCCGGAAGAAGGCAAGCCCGGCGGCACGGCCGGCCGCGCCGGCTCAGCGGACGGCTCGGCGGACGGCCCGGCGGACGGAACGTACGCACAGGGGGAGGAGGTGCCCATGCGGGGCTATGCCGTGCTGGCCGGTACCTACACGGCGGCCACGGCCCTGTTCGCGCTCGGCTACCGGAAGTCCGGACGTACGCTCCCCTCCCGTGTCCCTCCGTGGGACGTGCTGCTGCTGGGTGCGGCGACGTACAAGGCATCGCGACTGCTGGCGAAGGACAAGATCACCAGTCTCGTACGGGCGCCGTTCACCCGTCGGAAGGAGGCCGTCAGCGCCAGCGAGGTCATGGACGAACCCCGCGGACACGGCCTGCGCCTGGCCGCGGGCGAGCTGGTCGCCTGTCCCTTCTGCCTGGCCGCCTGGATCGGTACGTCGCTGGTATGCGGCTACGCGGTCGCCCCGCGAGCCACCCGGCTGGTCGCCTGCGGGCTGAGTGCCGTCGCGCTCTCGGACTGGCTCCAGTACGCCTGGAGTGTCACTCAGGAGCGGGCCGAGGGATGAGACGCCGGCCGACGACCATGATCACGTCCACGTCGATGGCCACGTCCATGACCATGACCACGTCCATGACCACGTCCACGGCTGCGGTCCCGACGCCGACCAGGGCACCCGACGCCGACCAGGGCACCCGACACCGACCACGGTTCCGGCTTCGACCACGGCCTCGGCTCCGGCCTCGGCTTCGGCGCATGCCCAGGAGCCCGGGGATTCAGAGCGTCGGCGGCTCCAAGGCGTACGTGGTGCCGCAGGCGCCGCACGCGAAGCGGCCGTTGAGGCCGTCGTTCGCGCTCTGGCACTCTGGGCAGGTGGCGGAGGTGAAGTAGACCGGGAGCGGTTCGCCCGCCCCCACACTTTCCTCCGTCGGGACACCATGGTTCTCTGTCATCCGGATGCTCCGCAGTTGCAAGACCAGCTGCCGTCGGGCCCTTGGATGACCTGGGCACCGCATCGGCTGCCCCACATGATGCCCTCCCCCCGGCCCCCGAAGTCCATGACTCCCCCAAGCACAGAGTGCGCCTACAAAAACATCACAAAACCCCCTAGGAACGGTTACGCCGAGGCCGTGGACGCGCGGAACCGGCGCACGATGCGCATACCGGAGCACGGGTCGTCATCAGGGGGCGCAGAAACCATCGACGGCGCACCCCGCCGCTGGCCCGCCGCCCCAGGAGCCACCGCACGACCAGGCTCCGGACGCCCTCCGGCCCGCGTCCGGAAACCTGGTCACCACCGCTTCACCCTCGGGGTCCTGCTCCCCTCATGGGGGGCTCTGCTTCCCTTGCGGGCCTCTATGCAGCGTGTGATGCTGCACGTCGCACCTGCCGCTGCACTCCCTCCGCGGCGCTCGGCCTCACCCGCATCGCTTCCCGCCCCTCCTGACGGCCGTCGGCTCCGAAGCCTCTGCCAGGGCGTGCGCGTGCTTCGGGAGCAGCAGCATCAGCGCTGCCGCCGCGACGTAGAACGCGACCTGCCAGGGCAGGACGGCGGAGAACGCCTCTCCGTACGCTGCGAGCGGGGGAGACCCGGCAGCCGAAGACGCTTCGAGCGAGGCGAAGAAACCTACGCCCAGAACAGCCACCCCGACCGCGTTCCCGACCTGGCCGACGGTGGTGAGCGCGCCGCCGGCAGCACCCGCGTCCCGTGCGGGTACTCCCGCGAGGACGACGTTGACCAGTGACGGCGACGTCAGCCCCAGCCCGAGCCCGCCGACGAACAAGGGCAACGCCAGTTGCCAGTACGCGGGTTCGGCTCCGCCCCGTACGACGAACAGCAACAGGAGCTGCGAGGCGGCGAGAATGAGCGAGCCGGTGACGAGCAGCCGACGGCCGGCGCGCGCGGCCAGCTGTACGCCGGCTCCGGACGTGAGGGTCGAGCCGACCGCGTACGGAAGGATGACCGCCCCGGCTTCCAGGGCCGAGCGTCCCGTGCCGTACTGGAGGTAGAGCGACAGCAGCAGGAAGAACGAGCCGATGGCGCCGAAGAACAGCGCGGAGGCGGCCAGGCCGCTGCTGAAGGCCCGTACCCGCAACAGGCCCGGGTCGAGGACGGGTTGGCCCCCGCGCGCGACCAGACGGCGCTCCCTCCTGAGGAACAGCGCCGTGACCGGCACGGACAGGGCCAGCAGGACGAAGCCCCACCAGGGCCAGCCCCACTCGCGGCCCTGGACCAGGGGCAGCAGGACGCACACCGCCGCCAGCGCGGCGAGCGCCGCGCCGGGCAGGTCCAGCCGGGCCCTTCCGGCCGCGTTCGACTCCGGCAGGAACCGCAGGCCGAGTACGAGTCCGGCCGCCGCGACCGGAACGTTCACCCAGAAGATCGTCCGCCAGCCCAGGCCGAACACGTCCGCGTCGACGAGCAGGCCGCCGAGCAGCGGCCCCGCCACCGACGCGAGCCCGAGCACCGCGCCGTACGCGCCGAACGCCTTCGCCCGGACGGCCGGCGCGAACGACGACCGGATGATGCCGAACACCTGCGGAACCATCAGCCCGCCCGCCAGCCCCTGGGCGACGCGGGTGACGACGAGGACCACCGGGTCCGGGGCGAGCGCGCAGGCCGCCGAGGTGACCGCGAAAGCCGCCAGCCCGATCAGGAAGACGCGGCGCCGTCCGAACTGGTCACCGACGCGCCCACCGGTGATCAGACCGGCGCCGAGCGCGAGGGTGTACCCCGCGACGGTCCACTGCAACGTGGCCGCACCGGCGCCCAGCCCCTCGGCGATGGCCGGAGCGGCGACCGTGATGATCGTCGCGTCGAGAAGCTCCATGAAGGAGGCGATGAGCACCACGACGAGGGCCACCACGGCGGAGGAACCGGAGACGGCGGCCACATCCGGCCCGGGCCCGGCTCCTGCCTCGTCCCTTGGGCCGCCTCCTGCGTCGCTTCCTGTGTCGCCTCCTGCGTCGACTCCTGCCTCGCCCGCTGCCTCTCCTTGTTCCGGGCCGGACGCGGATGCGCCCCGCTGCTGTGACGTTCGTGCTGCGGATGAATGGGTCATGCACGCCAGCGTCACAGGAGTACCGGCCACATGATGGCCGATACTCCTGGCACGGTTGAGCCATGGCAGAGACATCGGCGCGCCTCCTCCTGCTGCTCTCCCTGTTCCAGTCCCGACGCGAATGGCCGGGTCAGGTACTGGCGGAACGCCTGGAGGTGAGCCCGCGCACCGTGCGCCGGGACATCGGCCGGTTACGGGAACTCGGCTATCCCGTACGCGTCACCAAGGGGCCGGGAGGCGCGTACCGCCTGGACGCGGGGGCGAAGATCCCGCCCCTGCTGTTCGACGACGAACAGGCCATCGCGGTCGCCGTCGCACTGCAGACCGCCCCTTCCACGGTGGCCGGTCTCGGTGAAGCGGCCGCCCGCGCGCTGGCCACCGTCCGCCAGGTCATGCCGGAGCGGCTGCGGCGGCGGGTCGACTCGGTACGGGTGACGTCCATCGACAACGCGTGGGACCTCGCGGCGCCGCCGGTCGACTCGCGGGTGCTGCTCGCCGTGGGCGCGGCCGTCCGCCACTGCGAGGTACTGACCTTCGACTACGCGGACGGCCTGGACGGCCCGGATGGTGCGGACAGCCCGGACGGTCCGGACGGCCTGGACGGTCCGGACGGCCCGGGCAGCCCGGGCAGCCCGGACAGCCCGGACGGTCCGGAATTGTCCTTCCGCGTGGAGCCGCACCACCTCGTCATGTGGTCCGGCCGCTGGTACCTCGTCGCGTGGGAGGTGCGGCGCTGCCGTTGGCGTACCTTCCGGGTCGACCGGGTCACGCCGCACGCCCCCACCGGGCTCCGCTTCGCGCCGCGGGAACTGCCCGGCGCCGACGTCGCGGCGTTCGTCGTCGGCCAGCTCGACCGCGGAGACGTTCCCGAACAGTGGGCCTGCCACGGCGAAGTGATCCTCGACGCCCCCGCCGCGGTCGTCGCCCGCTGGGCGCCCGGCGGCGCCGTGGTCGAGGAAGTCGCCCCGGACCGCTGCCGGCTCGGCCTCGGCGCGTGGTCGTGGCCGGGACTGGCGGCCCTGATCGGCACCTTCGGCTGCGACATCGAGGTGATCGGCCCACCGGAACTCGCCGCCGCGTGCGAGGAACTGGCCCACCGGTACGCCGCGGCAGCGCGGCGTCACGCGATGACGCCGCCGGTCAGCTGCCGTGTGCCGTGAGGGCGTACCCCTCGGGACCGGCGAAGGTGAAGGCGCGGCCGAAAGGGGTGTCCTGCGGCGGGCTGAGGATGGTCACGCCGGCGGCGCTGAGCTGGTCGTGCAGCTCCTGGGCGTCCGTGGTGCGGAACCACAGGGCCACGCCGAGGCCGGGCCGGGCGGCCCCGTCCAGCTCCACTCCCGGCAGCGGCTCACGGACGGCGAACGCGACCGGCTCGGTGGCGAACACCACCGCGCCGGGCGGCGAAGCGGGGGCCCGGCGCAGACCGAGGTGCTTCTCGCAGAAGGCGGCTGCCGCTTCGACGTCGCGTACCTGGAGAGCGAGGAAGTCGGGGCCGAGGAGGGTGGCGGTCATAGGGGCCTCATTTCAGGGTGATCAGGCGCGGCGGAAATCCGTGCCGGATGACGGATGCCGGATGCCGGATAACGGGAGGGGATGTCAAAACTCTGACACCTGGAATGTAGGTGCACCCGGAAGCTGTGTCAAACTCCTGACATGCCCGGGGGCTGGCCACTTGACCACCGAGGCCCGTCCAATTCCGAGGCGGTGCCACCCGTGGGACGAGCCCCCGCCGCCGCGATGTCGCGGAACATCAGCAGGGGCTCGCCGTGGGCCGGGCTGGCGCGGACCCGCGCCTGTGCGGGTGTCAGCCCGCGGTGTCGGTCTGCCAGATCGGGCCGCCGTCGGAGTTGTAGATGACGACATTGCCGTCGTCCTGCACGGAGAAGGTGGCTCCGTGGTTCCCGCTGGTGTCGGAGTGCCAGATCTGCCGGCCGCTGGTGTCGTAGACGACGAGGTCACCGTCCATCTCGAAGGCGGCCGTGTCGCCGTTCGGATACACGTTGTCGGCCTGCCAGGCCGCCTTGCCGTGGCGGTAGACGACGAAGTTGCCGTCCTCCTGCAGGCGCAGCAGGGTGTTGCCGTCGCCGGATGTCCAGGCCTGGTTCCGGCGGATCACTGTCCTGGCCCGGAAGTCCGCGTTCGCCATGTTCTTCCCCTCGGTCCGGCCGCGGGGCCGCTCCCCGGGCCGCCAGTCAACGTAGTCCCGCGGATCCGGGGCACCGCAGGGCGAATGACGCCGACTGGTTCGCTCGGCGCGCAGGCCGGGGATACGGCCACCTGGCGGTTCCGTCCCGAACCGCCGTTCCCTCGTGGGGGAGGGGCGCCGGTGAGGGCTGAGGGGTGCGGTGCCGGCTGCGACGCGGGAGGGGGAGAATCTTCGGCGGAATCCGATCCGTACGGAGACGTCTGCGGGCCCATGAGTCCCGCACGGCAGTTGGGCCCCAGCCACGCACCCCTGAGCCGGCCCGCCGAAACTGGCGCGCTTGTCACCCTGCGGCCCACGAACGCGGACCGACGAACGCGGACCGACGAACGGGAAGCGACGAACGGGAAGCGACAAACGAGGAGCGACGATCGTGCGGCCACGAACGGGCAGCAACGATCGGGCAGCAATGAACGGGCAGCAATGAACGGGCAGCAATGAACGGCCGCCATCACCCGACCCGTCGGCCGGGCTCGTCCAGCCACACGCTGTGCGTGCCGTCGGTCTCCACGCTCAGGCCGAAACGTGGGAGGTCCGGCCGACCGTGAGTACGCCACCAGGTGTACGCGGTGACGGCCTCCCGCCACAGGTCGCGCGGCCCCCAGACGCGGACCGCACCCCGCCGCCACCAGGCGTCGTACGACACGACGGCGGCCGACGTACCGGACTCGTCCCAGAGCTGGACCTGCCGGTCCGCCCCGTCGCCGCGGTGGGTGTAGTCGATGTCGCGTACGTGCAGGCCGATGGCGAAGTCCTGCTGCCAGCTGCCCTGGAGCACTTCCGCCGGGTCCAGGGGCGAGGCGCGCGGGCGGGAGCCGTCCGGTACGTCGATCACACGGCGGGGTCGCTGGCCCCGGACCCACATGTAGTGAGCGCTGCCGACGAACGTCCCCTGGGCGCGGCCGTCCCGTACCCGCAGTTTGAGCAGGCCCGCGTTGGCGTACGCCGTCCCGAAGGGAGTGAGGATCACCCCTCCGTCGGCGGTCTGCGCCAGCCACGCCGTAGGGATGCGCCGGACCGACGCCGTACTGAGGACACGGTCGTACGGGTCCAATGCCGCCCGGTCCGGCGGGCCGCCCGCCAGCCCGTCGCCGCAGACGGCCCGCACCGACGCGTACCCGGCCCGCTTGAGGTTGTCCGCGCCCCACGCGGCGAGCACCGGATCCACCTCCACGGTCGCCACCCGCGCGCTGCCGACCCGCTCGCACAGCAGCGCCGTGTTGTAGCCGGACGCCGTGCCGATCTCCAGGACGCGGTGGTGCGGTTCGAGATCCAGGTGGCACAGCTTCTCGTACGCGATGTCCAGCGCGGACACGGACGAGGTGAAGTCGCCGCGCGCCGGTCCGTCGGGCGCGGTGGCCCCGTCGTCCATCTGCACGATCGCGGAACGGCGGGTGTCCCACACGGCCCGCCGCCACCGTTCCTCGTCCTCCTCCCGGTCCAGCAGCGGACAGCGGCCGTCGTCCCGGGCGGGCAGCCCCCAGAACCGGGAGGGCACGAACCGCTCCCGATCCACCGCGTCGAACGCCTCCGCCAGCCACGGCCGGCGGAAGGCCCCCTTCGCGGCGAGCGCGGTGCGCGCCACGTCGCGCCAGCACACCGCCGCGTCTTCGTCTCGCCGGCGCACCGCTACTTCTTCTTGCCCGGGTTGTCGCCGTCCGGACTGGGCGGATCGGGCGGCGGCGTCCACGGCTTGTCGGACGGCTCGCCCCGGTGATTTCCCACACTGCCTCCTCATGGCCGGTCGGAACGGGCCCAGTCTGCCCCGGGAATCGGCCTTCCAGACCCTGCTGTACGGCGACCACTCGCGAGAGCGTGACGTACGGTCATCGCGTTCGAACCGCACACCCGCACACCCGCACACCCGTAGGCCCGCACGCCCCGGCAAAGGAAGCATGCTGATGAGCACGGTGGAAAACGTCGACATCCCGGACGCCCTGACCGCTTCGTACGGCAGGAGCGACACCGGGCGAGCCTGGCTCGCCGGTCTGCCCGCCCAGGTCGCGCGGTTCCTCGAACGCTGGGAGCTGAGGCGGGACGGTGCGGCCGCTTCCGGGATGGCCTCACTCGTACTGCCGGTCGTACGGACGGACGGGACGCGCGCCGTGCTGCGGTTACAGCCGCCCACGGAGGAGACCGACGCCGCGCTGATCGGACTGCGTACCTGGAACGGCGACGGTGCCGTACGGCTGCTGGGCGACGATCGCGCGAGCGGCGTCATGCTGCTGGAGCGGCTGGACGGATCCCGGACGCTCGCGTCCGTCGCGGACGACGACACCGCGATGTCCGTCCTGGCCGGGCTGCTGCGGCGCCTGGTCTCCGTCCCCGCCCCGGCGGGCCTGCGCGGACTCGGCGACATCGCCGCCGGCCTGCTGGAGCAGGTACCCACGGCGGTGCCGGCACTGTCCGACCCCGTCGACCGGCAGCACCTGCGGACCTGGGCGTCGGTCGTGGCCGACCTGGCGGACGAACCGGGGGACCGGTTGCTGCACTGGGACCTGCACTACGACAACGTGCTGGCCGGGGAGCGCGAACCATGGCTCGCCATCGACCCGGAGCCACTGGCCGGCGACCCCGGCTTCGACCTGTGGCCCGCGCTGGACAGCCGCTGGGAGGAGATCGCCGCGACGGGGGCGGCCCACCGCGTGGTACGGCGCCGGTTCGACCTGCTCACCGATGCACTCGGCCTGGACCGCGAGCGGGCGGCCGGCTGGACGCTGGGCCGGCTGCTGCAGAACTCCCTGTGGGACATCGAGGACGGGGCGACGTCCCTCGCCCCGTCCCAGGTCACCGTCGCGGAGGCGTTGCTGCACCGGTAGGCGCGACGCCCGGCCCGCTCCTGCCGTACCCCGCCCCACGCCGCCCCGTGACTCACACCACAGCCGTAACGCCGAAACGCCGGGTGTAAGGGCGGCCGGCCGGGACACACGAGCGGCAGTGCTTCGGAACCGTAGGCACCCTTCCCTTTTTCGGCCGAGGGGCCCGTCTGCCGTTTTCCGGACCGGCCTCCGGCCTGCCTGTGGACCACCACACCTGAGCGGCAAAGGAGAGCCGGCGATGGCCACCCCCGCGACCGCGCGTACCCATGAGCGCGGTGCCAACGATGTCGACACCAGCGACGAGTTCCGTCTGCTGGCCACGCTGGAGGAGGGGCCGGTCAAGGAGCAGATACGCCGACGCATCATCACCGCCTGGCTGCCGATGGCCCACCGTCTGGCGTACCGGCTGCGGGAGCGCGGCGAGCACCTCGACGACCTCAAGCAGGTCGCCGCCCTGGGCCTGGTCAAGGCCGTCGACCGGTTCGATCCCGAGCGCGCCGACGCGTTCGAGCAGTTCGCCGTGCCCACCATCACCGGCGAGCTGAAGCGGCACTTCCGCGACCACACCTGGCACGTGCACGTGCCGCGCCGGATCCAGGAACTGCGCAACAAGGTCCGTATCGCCGTCAAGGAACTCAGCACCACCCTGGACGGGCGTACACCCAGCACCGAGCAGATCGCCGCGTACACCCAGCTGCCCGAGAAGGACGTCACCCTCGGGCTGAGGGCGCTGGAGAGCTACCGGTCCCTGTCCCTGGACGCCGCCCTCGACCACGGCGGTGAGAGCCGTGACGACCACACCCTGATGCACGTCCTCGGCGCGCTCGAAGACGCCTTCGCGCTCGTCGAGGACCGCGAGACGGTCAAGCCGGTACTGGCCCGGCTGCCCGAGCGGGACCGCCGCATCCTGTACCTGCGGTTCTTCGAGGACATGACGCAGAGCGCCATCGCCGCCGAACTGGGCGTGTCGCAGATGCACGTCTCGCGCCTGCTCAACCGGGCGCTGTCCCGGATACGCGCGGAGGCGACGCGGGCCCCGGCGGAGAAGTACCGCAAGGCCGCCTGAGCCGTGGTGCCCGTACGGCGCGGACCGCGAGCCCGCCCCTGATCCGTGACCCATCGGGACGGACGGGGCATGCGGTGTGGCCGCGCCGACGGGGTACCGAGTGAGAACGTACGGTCCTCCGACGGAAGCGGACCGGAAGAGGATGGAGTGGAACGGAGCGTGCATGGCCGGTCAGACGCGGAAGCAAGAGCTTCCGGCGCGTAAGCGGAACCGTGGGACGGACGAACGGGAGGACCGGCCCGCATGGCGGGGCTCCTCGGAAGGGCACCGTGAGCAGCCCGCGGCGCAGGGGCGCGTCGCCCGTGCGCGGCAGTGGTGGACCCGGGCCTGGGGCTCGGCGGGACACGAACGCCACACCCTGCTGCTGATCGGCAAGAGCACCCTGGCGGCGACCATCGCCTGGGTGTGCTCCTACAACCTGCTCGACGCGGAGTCGCCGGCGTTCGCACCGTTCTCCGCCGTTCTGATCATGCAGGTGACGGTGTACCAGTCCCTGCTGCAGTCGCTGCGGTACGTGGGCGCCGTGGCGACCGGCGTCGCCGTGCAGGCGGCGCTGGGCTACCTGGCCGGCCCCGACCTGCTCACCTTCGCGCTCGTGGCGGTGGTGGCGCTCACCATCGGGCGGTGGCCCGCCCTGGGGTCGCAGGGTACCCAGGTGGCGACGGCGGCCTTCTTCGCCTTCTCCACCTACGTCCAGGCGCCGGCCGGCCTCGGCAAGATCACCCACCTCGGGCAGATCATCCTGCTGGTCCTCATCGGGTGCGGCGTCGGCGTCCTGGTCAACGTCACCCTGGTGCCCCCACTGCGCTACCGCAGTGCCGAACACGGGATCCACACGCTCGCCCGCGCCCTGTGCGACCTGGTCAGCGACATGTACCCGGCGATGCGCGAAGGGGAGATGGAGAAGGAACGCATCAGCCACTGGCGCGACCGGGCCGAGCAGACCGGCGGGCTGATCAGCCAGGCCGAGAACGGGCTGCGGACGGCCCGGGAGAGCCTCTACTACAACCCGCGCAACCGCCTGGGCCGCCACCGGGGCCGGACGAACTTCGAAGGGTACGGCGCGGTGCTCAAGGCGCTGGAACGGACCATGTACCAGGTGGCCTCGCTCACCCGCAGCCTCGACCAGTGGCGCCAGGACGGCGGCGAACAGGACCGGCGCTTCCTGAGCCGCTACGCCGACTTCCTGGAGTCGGTCTCCCGGATCACCCAGGTCCTCGGGCAGGTGAACGAGGACTCGCTGGCCGACCAGACCGGCGAACTGTGCGAGCTCACGGACCAGGCGCAGGAGTACTGCCGCCGGGTGACCGAACAGGCCGCGCAGGACGGGCTGCCGCTGACTGACCCGGCGTACCCGTACGGAGTGCTGGTGGTGGAGGCCACCCGGCTGATGGACGAGTTCCAGTACACCTGCTCGGTGCTCCGGCGGCAGGCCGACGCGTGAGGGCGGGAGGACGGCCGCCGGCAGCAGGGGGGGCGGCCCCCGCCGCCGGCGGCCCCCCCCGACGGCGGCGGCCGTCCTCCCTCCGCCGCCGTCGGCCGCCCTGGCTGCCGCCGGCCCCCGCTCCCGTCGGATTCCCCCAGCTGCCGACCTGTCCGAGTGATCTTCAGCGCCGGACGGCACGGCGCAGGACGGCGCCCAGTTCGGCGATCTGCCGCTGCGACACCTCGGCGGACAGGATCGCCTGCGACCCGTGGAACGTGCCTGGCCACTGATGCAGCTCGACCGGTACCCCCGCCCGCAGCATGCGCAGCGCGTACGTGATGTCCTCGTCGCGGTTCGGGCAGAGCTCGGCGGTGGCGACGTAGGCAGGGGGCAGGCCGGACAGGTCGTCGGCGCGTGCCGGGGCCGCGTACGGGGTGGCGGGGCCGGGCCCCAGATAGTGCCGCCACGCCGCGGCGACCTTGTCGCGGGTCATCCAGGGCGTGGCGGTGAAGTTCCGCTGCGACCACGTCTCCTGGCGGTCGTCGAGCTGGGGCTGGTTGAGCAACTGGTAACAGATCGCGGGCCCCCGTTCGTCACGCGCCCGTAGCGCCAGTGCCGCCGCGAGCCCGCCGCCGGCACTGTGGCCGCCGACCGCGATCCGTTCCGCGTCGAAGCCGAGTTCCGCCGCGTGCTCGGCAGCCCAGGCCAGTACGGCGTACGCGTCGTCCAGGGCGGCCGGGAACAGGTGCTCGGGAGCCAGCCGGTAACCCACCGAGATCACCACCGCGCCGGAGAGCGCCGCGAGCCGGGCGGCCCACGGGTGCTCGGTCTCCAGGTCGCCCATGACGAACCCGCCGCCGTGCAGCCAGACCACGGCGCCCCGCGCGTGGCGCGGACGATAGATCCGCACCGGTACGTCCGGGCCGGCGGACACCGTACGGTCCTCGACGTCCATACCGGAGGTGTCCGGCGCCGGAACGGAGGCTGCCAGCCCGGCCAGGTTCTTGCGCTCGGCGACCGGGTCGGTCAGATCGGCCTTGGGGAACAACGGGATGAACGCTTCGAGTTCGGGATCCATGCCGTCCATCCTCGCGGTCGTCCCGCCCGCGTTCATCCGCCACCCGTCGGGCATCCCGCGGAGATCACGCACCGATCGGCGCACCGGCACCCCGCACCGGCATCACACGCCGGCACCGCGCACCGATCGGTACACCAGCATCGCGCACCGTCCGCCGTCGTTAGTCCTTTCAACCGACAAGGAGAACGACATGCCTGCTGGAAACACCACCAACACCCCGTACCGGCCTGATGAAGTGCAACGACCCGATGAAGTGCAACGGCCTGGTTCAGTGCAACGGCCTGGTTCAGTGCAACAGCCCGACGAGTCGCAACGGCCTGATGCAGTGCAACTGTGCATCCGCAACGACTGGTTCGAGAGCGGCTGGGAGGTGGTCCTGCCGCTCCACCAGGCCATGTGGACGGCCATGCTGCTCAGCACCGCGGTGGCTGCGAACCTGGCGGGCGACCTCGACACCGTCGTCGGACGGATCTCCGTCGACGCCCCGGCAGTTGTCTCGTACCGGCTCGGCGACCAGGGGTTGGAGTCGCCGCTGGTGTGGCCGGACATGGAGGCCGTCGAGGTGGCGGCGAGTCCGGAGGAAGCCGCGCAGATCATCGCGGACGCGGAGACGCGCCGTGCGTGGTGCGAAGAGGCGCTGCGCGCGGCCGGACTGGCGATGCCGTCCACCGTGCGGGACCTGGTGGCCGTCATGCAACGCCTGGGCATCGTCCGGTACCACGAGGCAAACGGCGGGTATTGGACGATGCCCGCCAAGTTTCCCCGGCCGGAGGATGTGCTGCCCCTGCCGGAAGGGCTGGCCGGGTGGCTGCGGGACTTCCGGAAGGTGAAGGCCGTCGGGCCGGCCGAGGATGCCCTGCTGGAGTACGCCGCCCGTACGCTGGGCTGCCCGGCACAGTTCGTCACGACGCTGCAACGGCTGAAGCGCGCCACCGGTTTCGGCACGAACAAGCTGCGGGCCGCCCTGGACCGCCTCGCCACGGACACGGGCGAGATCCGGCTGTACCGCGGACAGCCCCCGGTCGCCGTCGCGGTGAAGGACCTGACCGCGAACAGCCGCTTCCAGATCGCCGTGGACTGGGACCGCATCAACCTCGATTCCCTCTCCCTCCTGTGACGCCGCCCGGGCTGGGCCGGTACGGGGTTCCTCGTTCCGGGCCTGCCGTATTTTCGTGGGCCGGCTCGGGGACGGCGGAGCGGGCTCGGTGAAGGTGCCGCCGTGGCCGGCGCGGCGGTCGGCCTCGTCTCACCCTGTACCTGGCGATCGCGCGCCCGGCCGGTGCGATGCTGCCGGAAAACCTTCTGCTCGCGGCAGTCCTGCACCTGACGCGGTGGCGACGGGCGCCGGTTCAGGGCGCTCAGTGGAGATGCTGTGAGCGGTGATGCCGCCATACTCGGCGGAGACTTTGTGGACGGCGGTGTCGCCTCACTCGGCAGAGGCCTTCTGGACGGTGGTGTCGCCTCACTCGGCGGAGACCTTGTGGACGGTGGTGTCGTCGGGGTCCAGTCGTCGCCCGTCCGCGGACCGTACCTCCAGCGCGGGCAGGGTACGGCCCTGCCGGCGGTCGACCAGCTGTGAGTGCGGCTCGCCGGGGGCGAAGAAGTTCTGTTCGCCCCACTGCCGCAGTGCCACGATGACGGGGAAGAGCGCCTTGCCCTTGGGAGTCAGTACGTACTCGCGGTAGGCGCTGCCGTCCGAGGCGGGCACGGATGAGAGGACGCCGCCGGCGACGAGCGTGCGCAGGCGTGCGCTGAGGATGTTCTTCGCCACGCCGAGACTGCGCTGGAACTCCCCGAAGCGCCGGCTTCCGTCGAAGGCGTCCCGCACGATCAGCAGGGACCACCAGTCGCCGATCGCGTCCACCGACCGGGCGACGGGGCAGTCGCTGTCGTCGAAGCGTGTCCTGGTCACCATGGCGGTCCTCCTTCGATCCGACGGTGGTTGCAACATGCTACCGCAAGGGCTACCTTTCCCCTCGTTGGTAGCAAGTTGAAACCAGGCCAGGCCGGGTTGTACCCGAGGTGCGAAGGGTGGGGGCTGATGTCGATGCCCACTGACGGTGCGGGCGGCGAGGCCGTGACACGACGGAATGCGGCTCGGAACGGGGGAAGTTCCGCGTCCGGCCTGCCCCGTGGCGTCGTCGCGCTGTTCGCCGTCGCCTGCGGAGCGGCGGTGGCCAACGTCTATTTCTCCCAGCCGCTCTTGGTGACCATGGGCCACGACCTCGCCATGAGCCCGGCGCTCATCGGCAGCGTGGTCACTCTGACCCAGGTCGGTTACGGGCTGGGGCTCTTCCTCCTCGTACCGCTGGGCGACGTGGCCGACCGTCGACGGCTCATCGTGACCCAGCTGGTGCTCCTGGTAGCGGCGCTGGCCGTGGTGGCCACCGCCCGAACGGCGGCGGTCCTGCTCGCGGGCATGGCCGCGACGGGGCTGCTCGCGGTCGTCACACAGACGCTGGTGGCCTTCGCGGCAGCGCTGGCCGCGCCCGCCGCGCGCGGCCGGGCCGTCGGCGTGGTCACCAGCGGCGTGGTCGTCGGCATCCTGCTCGCCCGCACCGCCTCCGGCCTGCTGGCCGATCTCGCGGGCTGGCGCTCCGTCTACCTCGCCTCGGCGTCGCTCACCGCTGTGCTCGCCCTGGTCCTGTACCGCGTGCTGCCGCGGCACAGCGCCGCCCCGCCGGCAGCGTTGC
Organism: Streptomyces sp. NPDC052496; assembly: GCF_040679095.1. Classification (NCBI taxonomy): domain Bacteria; kingdom Bacillati; phylum Actinomycetota; class Actinomycetes; order Kitasatosporales; family Streptomycetaceae; genus Streptomyces; species Streptomyces sp. NPDC052496. The sequence continues at coordinate 2,714 of NZ_JBFAUH010000041.1, read as the reverse complement.
GCTACGGTCAGCTCCTGCGCTCCACGGTCACCCTGTTCGCACGGGAACGGCTGCTGCGGCTGCGGGCCCTGTTCGGCCTGCTGGTCTTCGCCGCGTTCAGCACCCTGTGGAGCAGCGTCGCACTGCCGCTCAGCGAGGCCCCGTACTTCCTGTCCCACAGTGCGATCGGGGCGCTGGGACTGGTCGGTGCGGCCGGCGCCCTGGCCGCGACCGTGGCGGGCCGGCTGAACGACCGCGGGCTCTCCCGGCGGACCACCGGCATCGCCCTGGCCCTGCTCGCCGTCTCGTGGCTGCCTCTGTCCGCCACCCGCAGTTCGCTCTGGGCCCTGGTCGCCGGGGTGATCCTCCTCGACCTCGCCGTACAGGCCGTCCATGTCACCAACCAGACGCTGATCCACGCGCTGCACCCGGACGCGGGGAGCCGGCTGATCGGCGGGTACATGGTCTTCTACTCGATCGGCAGCGCCACCGGTGCCGTCGCCGCGACCTCCCTCTACGCGGTGGCGGGCTGGGGCGCCGTGTGCGCGCTGGGCGCCGCGTTCAGCTGCCTCGGGCTCGCGCTGTGGGTGTTCACCCGGCGCGGAGACCCGGCGGGGCCGAACGCTGAGGCGGTGTCGCGCAGCGGGAGTTGAACGTTCCCCGCAAATCCCGGTCGGCTTGCCCCGTCTGCGCCCGTCTTGGGCCTACTTGTTCCCTCCCCCCCCACGACCGTCCCCGCCGCCCCAGCGGGCCGCTGAACGGGTGAGTGCCCGTGCCCGGTGCGCCCCTCCGCCGGTTGTCCCCAGGACGCGCGCGAAAGTTCGAGGGCTCGAACGCTCGGAGGTGTACGTGGAATCGGCGGAGCTGCGAGACCGGGAGGACGGGGCGGGGCGGACCCTGGCCGTCGGAGTCGTCGCCGCACGTACCGGGCGGCTGGCGGGCCTGGGAGACCCGCTCGACTTTGCGGCGTCCTTCCTGAGGCCCAGACTCACCCGGCTCACCAACGGGGGCCGTACCTATCCTGTGCGCCTGGTGTGCCGGGACAGCCGGTCCACCGCGGACGGCGGACGGCAGGCGGTGCGCGAGCTGGTGGCGGACGAAGACGTACGGATCGTCGTGACGCTGGCCGGCACCCAGGTGCTGCCGGCCGTCGCCGACGCCTGCGAGGAGGCGGGTGTGCCGTGCGTGTCGAGCGCGTTTCCGTGGCAGGTGTACTACTACGGGCGCGGAGCGGGCGACGCCACACCGTTCCGTCACACGTACCACTTCTGCTGGGGACTCGACACCATCGCCGACACCTTCGCGGACCTGTGGGAAGCGGTCGGCGGCCCGGGGCGCACGGTGGGCTGCCTGTGGAACGACGGGCCGCAAGGGGCGTGGTCCCGCGACGCGGAGCGGGGCTTCGCCCCCGTGGCCCGGGCTCGTGGCCACCACCTGGTGGACCCGTCGGCCTACACCGAACCCGCCACCGACCTCTCCGGCCACGTCGCGGCGTTCGCCGCCGCCGGCGCGGACCTCGTCACCAGCGCGGCCACCGGCCGTGACCTGGCCCTGTTCCGCGCCACCGCGGCCGAACTCGGCGCCACACCCCGGCTCATCACCTGCTCGCGCTGGCTCGCCTACCCTCCCTCGGCCACCGGGCCCGCCCGACAGCCCGCGCAGGCGAACGTGGCGACCCTGGTCTACTGGACACCCGCCCACCCCTACCGCTCCTCCCTGGACGGCACGACCGCCGCCCAGCTCGCCGACGCCTACGAACAGGCCACGGGCCGGCAGTGGCTCCAGCCCCTCGGCCTGGCCCACGCCCTGTTCGAGGTCGCCGCCCACGCCCTGCGGACCGCCGACGACCCCACCGACCCGGCGGCGGTCGCCGCGGCGGTGGGCCGCACGCGCCTGGACACCGTCGCGGGCCGCCTGGACTGGACGGCGGGACCGGTACCGAACGTCGCGACCGTCCCGCTCGCCGGCGGACAGTGGCAGCCGGGCAGCCGTCACGATTACGAACTGGCGGTCGTGACCAACCCACACGTCGACGGCCTGCCCGTCGGCGCCGACCTCCTGGTGCACCGGTAGCGCCGCCCTTACAGCCGGTTTACCGCACTTCCATGCAGGATGGACAGGGTTTGCACCTGTCGCGCGGCGCAGCGCGTCACCTGAGGAAGGATCAGCTGTGGGCTCGTTCCCCGTCCCCGTCCCCGTATCGGTTGTTCTGTCCGCTCGACGGGGCCGCCGGGGCTGATCGCTGTGACTGCTTCCACCGAGCCGCATCCACCGGTGCCCCTGCGCCCGAAGCCCGCGGCCGGCCCGGAGCCCGCGCTCCGCCCGGTGCGATGGCTCCGGCCGACCATCCGGATACGGCTCACGCTGCTGTACGGCGGCATGTTCCTGATGGCGGGCATCGTGCTGCTGGCGATCATCTACCTGTTCGCGGCCAACACCCTCAAGGAGGGCACCCCGGAGTTCCAGGTCTTCGGCACGGACATCAGCGTGGGCAACGTCAACTGCCGGCACCTCCAGTCGGTCGCCACGGTCGACGACATCAACGCGGCCATCGGCGACTGTCTCCGCGACCGGCGCACCCTGGTGCTGCGGACCTTCCTCAACCGCTCGCTGCTGGCGCTGCTGGGGCTGACCGTCGTGGCGTTCGCCTTCGGGTACGCGATGGCGGGGCGGGTGCTGTCGCCGCTGGGCCGCATCACCCGGACCGCTCAGCGGGTGGCCGGTTCGGACCTGCA
>NZ_JBFAUH010000040.1:0-57911 GCF_040679095.1 Streptomyces sp. NPDC052496 | reverse complement strand
CGCGGGGCCGGCCGCGGGGCGCGGGGCCGCGGGTCCCGTGGGGGCGGCCGCGGGCGCGCCCCCCCCCCACGGCCCTGTGGTGTACCGGCCGTCCGTCAGCCGAGGTCGTCGAAGCCGCCCGGGCGGCCGTTGTTCCCGTTGCCGCCGCTGCCGGTCGACGGGGACGCCGGAGGTGTCTCCGGGGGCGACGAGGGCGTCCGCGACGGCGTGTGCGACGGCGTACGGGACGGCGAGTGCGACGGGCTCTGCGAGGGCGACTGGGACGGCGAGTGCGAGGGGGACTGCGAGGGCGACTGGGACGGCGAGTGCGAGGGGGTGTTGCTCGGCGGCGGGGTGTTGGTCGGGGCCACCCCGGCGCCGAGGTCCGTCTCCAGGTCGAACTTGGCCCCGGAGTCGTCGCCGATCGCCGCGGCGGTGTAGGCGGCCCAGACCTCGGCCGGGTAGCCGCCGCCGTTGACGCGGCCGCCGCCGCCGGTGCCCTTGAGCGAGACCTGCTTGCCGCCCTTGGTCTCCTCGCCGAACATGCCGACCGCGGTGACCAGCTTCGGCGTGTAGCCGACGAACCACGCCGACTTGTTGTCGTCGGACGTGCCGGTCTTGCCGGCCGCCTGGAAGTCCGCGCCGTCCATCGCCTTCTTGGCCGTACCGTCGTTGACCACGCCGCGCAGCACGGAGGTGACGGTGTCGGCGGTCTCGCGGGTCAGCACCTGGGAGCCGATGGGGTCGGGCAGCTCGGTCTCCTGCGCGCCGTGCTGGGCCTTGACGACCAGGGACGGGTCGACCTTCTTGCCGTGGTTGTCGAGCGTGGCGTAGGCGGCGGCCATCTGGAGCGGGCTGGCACCCATGCTGCCCAGCGTCATGGCGGGCTGGACGTCCATCCGGCTGCCGTCCATGCCGAGGCTGACCGCGGTCTTCTTCACCTGGTCCAGGCCCACGTCCGCGCCCATCTGCGCGAAGACGGAGTTGACGGAGTTGTTGGTCGCCTGCTGGACGCTGATCCGGCCGTAGTTGACCTCGTCCTCGTTCGGCGGCGCGAACGGCTTGACGCTGTTGACCACCGGGCGGCGGTTGCGGCCGTCGTAGACGGTGTCGGGGGTGATGGGCACGCCCGACTGGGTCTTGGCGTGGTTCTCCAGGGCCGAGGCGAGGATCAGCGGCTTGAAGGTGGAGGCGGGCTGGAAGTCGGCCCGGGTGGCGTTGTTGGTGTAGTGCTTGGTGTAGCCCTCACCGCCGTACATCGCCAGGACGTGGCCGGTCTTGGGATCGACCGAGACGGCGCCGAGCTGGGCGTCCCGGTCCACCTTGCGCTCGGCCGGCTTGAGGTCGTCGGTGAGCTTGCGCTTGACGGCCTTCTCCAGCTCCTGCTGCTTCTTCTTGTCGATGCCCAGGGTGATGGTCCAGCCGCCGGCGGCCAGTTCCTTCTCGTCGACGCCCTTGCGGATCAGTTCCTGGTTGGCGGCGTTGATGAAGTAGCCGACCTGGCCGGCCTCACCGGGCAGCGGCTTGGGCTTGATGGGCGTCTGGAACGTCTGCTTCTGCCGGTCGGCCTCGCTCAGCCATTTCATCTCGACCATGTTGTCGAGCGTGTAGGCCCAGCGCTCCTGCACCCGCTTCTTGCCGGCGTCGGAGGCGATGGCCCAGTCGTACTGGCTGGGGGCCTGGAGCAGCGAGGCGAGGTACGCGCCCTGGCTGACGGTCAGCTTGCCGACGTCCACGCCGTAGTAGGCCTGGGCGGCGGCCTGGATGCCGTACGCGCCGCGGCCGTAGTAGCTGGTGTTCATGTACCCGGCGAGGATCTCGTCCTTGCCGAGCTTGTTGTCCACCTTGAGGGAGATGACGATCTCCTGGAGCTTGCGGCTGACCGTCTGCTCCTGGCTCAGGTAGTAGTTCTTGACGTACTGCTGGGTGATGGTGGAGCCGCCCTGCTTGCCCTTGCCCCTGAGGGTGTTCAGGACGCCGCGCAGGGTGCCCTTCAGGTCGACGCCGGAGTCCTGGTAGAAGGTCTTGTTCTCGGCCGCGACGAAGGCGCGCTGGACGTGCTTCGGGATCTGGTCGATCTTGACGGTCTCGCGGTTCACCGCGTTCGCGGCGCCCTTGCGGGCCATCACCGAGCCGTCGGCGTACTTGTAGATGTTGCTCTGGCTGGTGGCCTGGAAGTTGCCCTCGTCGGGCACGTCCACGTACAGGTACAGCCCGATGAAGCCGAGGATGCCCAGCAGGCAGGCACCGAGGAAGGCTCCGAGGAGCTTCTTCCAGGTGAAGAACCGGCGTATGCCGCCCTTCTTGCCCTTCGGCTTCGCCCGGCGCTTACGTCCCTGCGCCGCTCGCCTCGCGTCCGCTCGCCCCATCGCTCCCGCAACTCCAGTCGTTCCGCCCCCAATAACTCAGCTCACGAAGCTAACACCGCATCTGTCAACAAATGCTCATCGATCAAGGCTTTTCCCGACGTGACAAAGAGCACCCGGCCTGGGGGAACCGTCCCCCGATGATGCCGTACCGGCCTGAGAGGCTTCTTAAAGTGCTATCACTTTGCTAGTCTCGCGACAGCACAACGGGGAACGTCACGAGAAACGGGGAACGGACATGTCCGACCAGACACCGGCCGGCGGCAACGACGGAACGGGCGGCGGCGCACAGCTCGCGGCCGACACGCCGCAGCTGCCCCGCCCGCAGGTCCGCGAGGCGGTGGCGCACAGCATTCCCGGCGGCCTGGGTCTGCTGCTCACCGTCCTGGGCGCGTTCGCGGGGCTGGCCCTGATCATCGTCGGCGGCGTCAACGGCTCGCACGGCAACAACGCGGTGGGCGTACCGCTGGTCGTCGTCGGCATCCTGCTGCTGGTGGGCTCGCTGTTCTGCATGACGGGCGTGAAGATGGTCGCCCCCGGCGAGGCCCGGGTCATCCAGCTCTTCGGCCGCTACGTCGGCACCATCCGCGAGGACGGCCTGCGCTGGGTCAACCCGCTGACCACCGCCCGCAAGATCTCCACCCGTGTCCGCAACCACGAGACCGCGGTCCTGAAGGTCAACGACGCGTACGGCAACCCGATCGAGCTGGCGTCCATCGTCGTGTGGCAGGTCGAGGACACCGCGCAGGCGCTGTTCGAGGTGGACGACTTCCTGGAGTTCGTCGCCACCCAGACCGAGGCCGCGGTGCGGCACATCGCGATCGAGTACCCGTACGACGCGCACGACGACGAGGCGCTGTCGCTGCGCGGCAACGCCGAGGAGATCACCGAGAAGCTGGCCGTCGAACTGACCGCCCGGGTGCAGGCCGCGGGCGTACGGATCATCGAGTCCCGCTTCAGCCACCTCGCGTACGCTCCGGAGATCGCCTCGGCGATGCTCCAGCGGCAGCAGGCCGGCGCGGTGGTGGCGGCCCGCCAGCAGATCGTCGAGGGCGCGGTCGGCATGGTCGAGATGGCGCTGGCCCGCATCAGCGAGCAGGACATCGTGGAACTGGACGAGGAGCGGAAGGCGGCCATGGTCAGCAACCTGATGGTGGTGCTGTGCGGGGACCGGGCCGCCCAGCCCGTACTGAACACCGGCTCGCTGTACCAGTGAGTGAGGCCGGCTCCCAGGACGCGTCCGGGGCCGCCGGCCCCGGAGGCGGCGAGCAGGCCCCGAAGCGGCGGGCGCAGCGGCGCAAGCAGATGCTGCTGCGGCTCGATCCGCTGGTGCACGACGCGCTGGCCCGCTGGGCCGACGACGAGCTGCGCAGTGCCAACGCCCAGGTGGAGTTCCTGCTGCGCAAGTCCCTCGCGGACGCGGGGCGGCTGCCGAAGGGCGCGGGCGGACTGCCCCGCCGTGGGCGGCCGCCGAAGTCCGCCGCGCCGGACCCGGAGGCCGGCGGAGGCCCGGAGACCGGCGGGGAGCCGGAGGCGCCCGGTCAGGGCGGGTGAGTTCGGGGATGCCGGAGGCCAGGCCCTGTGCGGGCAGGCCTCCGGCCGCTTTCGGCGTGCGTATACACCGCGGGTATACACACCATGTAGAGTGGCGGTCGTGTCCTGCCGGGCGGGTCACGGGCGCCGAGAGCGGCACCCGCGGCAGCCCCGCCGGCGGAGCCCCGGCCCCGCCGCCCGGACCGCCCCTGTCCGCACTTCCGGAGGCCCTCGTATGACCCCGGCCGGTTCTCTGCTCAAGGCCAGCGCCCTGCACAAGGCGTACGGCCCGACCCGCGCGCTCGACGGCGCCGAGTTCTCCATCCACCCCGGCGAGGTCGTCGCCGTCATGGGCCCGTCCGGCTCCGGCAAGTCGACCCTGCTGCACTGCCTCGCCGGCATCGTCCGCCCGGACTCCGGCAGCGTCCTGTACGGCTCGCGCGACCTGACCCAGATGAGCGACGCCCAGCGCAGCGCCCTGCGGCGCTCGGACTTCGGCTTCGTCTTCCAGTTCGGCCAGCTCGTCCCGGAACTGACCTGCCTGGAGAACGTGGCCCTGCCGCTGCGCCTGAACGGCGTCAAGCGCAAGGAGGCCGAGGAGCGCTCCCGCGCGTGGCTGGAGCGGCTGGAGGTCGGCGCGGTGGCGGCCAAGCGGCCCGGCGAGGTCTCCGGCGGCCAGGGCCAGCGCGTCGCGGTGGCCCGCGCGCTCGCCGCCCGGCCCCGCGTGATCTTCGCCGACGAGCCCACCGGCGCCCTGGACTCCCTCAACGGCGAGCGCGTGATGACCCTGCTGACCGAGGCCGCCCGGGACACCAGCGCCGCGGTCGTCCTGGTCACCCACGAGGCCCGGGTCGCCGCGTACTCCGACCGCGAGATCGTCGTACGCGACGGCCAGGCCCGGGAAATGGCGGGCACCGTATGACCGCCGTCGACCACCGCCCCGGTCCCGCGGACCACGGCGAGAGCCCCGGCAAGGCCCCGTCCGGCCTCGCCGTCTGGTTCCGCGACCTCGTCATGGGGATGCGCTTCGCGGTCGGCAGCGGCCGTGAGGGCTGGACCCGTACGGCGCTGACCGCCGTCGGCGTCGGCCTCGGCGTGGCGCTGCTGCTGGGCGCCTCCTCCGTACCGAACCTGCTGTCCGCGCGCTCCGAGCGGAGCAACGCGCGCAACATCGAGTTGACGGAACAGGAGGCGCCGCGTTCCGACAGCTCCTTCCTCTTCCACCGTGTGGGTTCCCAGTTCCGCGGCGAGAGCGTGGACGGCGTCCTGCTGCGTCCGGAGGGCGGCCACCCCGTGCTGCCGCCCGGCGTGGACAGGATGCCCGGACCGGGCGAGGCCGTCGTCTCCCCCGCCCTGAAGAAGCTCCTGGACTCCCCGGACGGCGAGCTGCTGCACGACCGGCTCCCGTACCGCGTGGTCGGCACCATCGGCCGGGCAGGCGTGATCGGCCCCAGCGAGCACTATTACTACGCGGGCAGCGACAAGCTCTCCCTGAAGGACAGCGGCACCAACCGCGCCGCCGCCTACGGCTGGCGGCTCCAGTCCCCCGACATGGACCCCGTCCTGCTGGTCCTGATCCTGGTGGGCTGCGTCGTCCTGCTGATGCCGGTGGCCATCTTCATCGCCACCGCCGTCCGCTTCGGCGGCGAGCGCCGCGACCGGCGGCTGGCCGCGCTGCGCCTGGTGGGCGCCGACAACCACATGGCGCGCCGGATCGCCGCCGGGGAAGCCCTGCTCGGCTCGCTGTTCGGGCTGCTCGTGGGCGCCGGGCTGTTCCTGTTCGGCCGGCAGTTCATCGGCGCGGTCGACATCAGCAGCCTCAACGCCTACCCCACCGACCTGTCGCCGGTGCCCGCCCTGGCCGTGCTGATCGCGCTGGCGGTACCGGCGTCGGCCGTCGTCGTCACGCTCTTCGCGCTGCGCGGCATCGCCATCGAGCCGCTGGGCGTGGTCCGCAGCGCGGTGCCGCGCCGCCGGCGGCTGTGGTGGCGGCTGCCGATCCCGCTCGTCGGGCTGGGGCTGCTGGCGGCCTTCGGCACGGTCGACAAGAAGACCGGCTCCGTCAACACGTACCTGATCGGCACGGGCGCGGTCCTGACGCTGCTCGGCCTGACCATGCTGCTGCCCTGGCTGGTGGAGGCGGTCGTGGCACGCTTCGAGGGCGGCCCGGTCCCCTGGCAGCTGGCCGCCCGCCGGCTCCAGCTGAGCAGCAGCAGCGCGGCGCGCGCGGTCAGCGGCATCACGGTCGCGGTGGCCGGTGCCATCGCGTTGCAGATGCTGTTCACCGCCGTCGGCGACGACTACACCAAGGACACCGGGCAGGACACGTCGCGGGCGCAGCTCCAGGTGTTGCTGCCGGCCCGGGACGGCGCCGCCACCCAGAAGATGATCGACGCGTTCCAAGGGACGAAGGGCGTCAGCGGCGTCATCGCCACCGTCGGGTCGCGGGTCGTCTCCCCCGGTCCGGAGCGCAGCGAGGGCGGCGCGCCCCTGAGCACCTCGCTCACGGTCGGCAGCTGCGAGACCCTTCAGGAGATCTCCCGCCCCGGCCCGTGCAAGGACGGTGACGTCTTCCTGATCAACGGCAGCGGCCCCGACACGTACATGGACGAGGACCTGCCCAAGGTCGTACGGCCCGGCGCCGAGGTGCTGCTGAACGACTTCGACGAGAACGGCAGGATCGTCGGACGGCCCAGCCCGTGGACCCTGCCCCGCACGATCCGCCCCGTCACCTCCCGCCCCGACCCGGCCGGCGAGCAGACCACCGGCCTGTTCGCCACCACGGGCGCGGTCGAGGTGAAGAAGCTGGCCGAACCCACCGCCAGGGCCATGGTGCGGCTCGACCCGTCCGTCCCGGACGCCGCCGAGCACGCCCGTAACACCGCGGCCCGCATCGACGTGACGGCCAACGCGTTCCAGCTCATGGACACCAGCGACGACCGGCGCTTCGTCAGCGTCCGCAACGGCCTGCTGATCGCGTCCGTGGCGACCATGACGCTGATCGCCGCCAGCATGCTGGTCACCACCCTGGAGCAGCTGCGCGAACGCCGCCGGCTGCTGTCGGTCCTGGTCGCCTTCGGCACCCGGCGCGCCACGCTCGCCTGGTCCGTGCTGTGGCAGACCGCCGTCCCGATGGTCCTCGGCCTGGCGCTCGCGGTGGCCGGCGGGCTCGGGCTCGGCCGGGTGCTGCTGGGCCTGGCGGACAAGACCGGCGTCGCGTGGTCGGTGGTCTGGCCGCTGCCGCTGTTCGGTGCCGCTCTGGTGGTGATCGTGACGCTGCTCAGCCTGCCGCCGCTGTGGCGCATGATGCGCGCGGACGGGCTGCGTTCGGAGTGACCGGAGCGCCGTCCCCGGGGCCCGCACCGCCGGGCCCCGGGGACGGAAGCGCTATGCACCACGCGTATACACCACGGCTGTAGCGACGAAGTAAGGTGGTCGGCATGTCAATCGGTCATACGCTGCTGGGCCTCCTGGAGTCCGGCCCCCGCCATGGCTACGACCTGAAGCGGGCGTTCGACGAGCACTTCGGCCACGACCGCCCGCTGCACTACGGACAGGTCTACTCGACCATGTCCCGCCTGCTGAAGAACGGTCTCGTCGAGGTGGACGGCGTCGAGGCGGGCGCGGGTCCGGAGCGCAAGCGGTACGCCATCACGGACGCCGGCGTGACCGACGTCGCCCAGTGGCTGGCCCGGCCCGAGAAGCCCGAGCCGTACCTCCAGTCGACGCTGTACACGAAGGTGGTGCTGGCCCTGCTCACCGGCCGGGACGCCGCCGAACTGCTGGACAGCCAGCGCACCGAGCACCTGCGCCTGATGCGCGGCCTGACCGAGCGCAAGCGCAAGGGCGACCTCGCCGACCAGCTCATCTGCGACCACGCGCTGTTCCACCTGGAGGCCGATCTGCGCTGGCTGGAGCTGACCGCCGCCCGCCTGGACAAGCTGGCCGCGGTGGTCGGCGCGTGACGCCCGAGGGTTCGCTGCTGGTCGCGAAGGGCCTGTACAAGACGTACGGGCAGAACGCCGCGCTGGACGGGGTGGACTTCTCCATCCACCCCGGCGAGGTCGTCGCCGTCATGGGCCCGTCCGGCTCCGGCAAGTCGACCCTGCTGCACTGCCTGGCGGGCATCGTCCTGCCGGACTCCGGCACGGTCCGCTACGCCGACCACGAGGTGACGGGGCTGAGCGACGCGCAGCGCAGCGCCCTGCGCCGCTCGGACTTCGGCTTCGTCTTCCAGTTCGGCCAGCTCGTCCCGGAACTGACCTGCCTGGAGAACGTGGCCCTGCCGCTGCGCCTGAACGGCGTCAAGCGCAAGGAGGCGCAGCGGCACGCCCGCGCGTGGCTGGAGCGCCTGGAGGTGGAGGACACCGAGGGCAAGCGGCCCGGTGAGGTCTCCGGCGGCCAGGGCCAGCGCGTCGCGGTCGCCCGCGCCCTCGCCTCCCGGCCCCGCGTGATCTTCGCCGATGAGCCCACCGGCGCCCTGGACTCCCTCAACGGCGAGCGCGTACTGACCCTGCTGACGGACGCGGCCCGGGACACCAACGCCGCGGTCGTCCTGGTCACCCACGAGGCCCGGGTCGCCGCGTACTCCGACCGCGAGATCGTCGTACGCGACGGCAAGGTGAAGGACATGCTGGCGGGCCTGCGGTGAATCCGCCCGACGGCCGCACCGCACCCCGTCCGGGCAGGACCGCCGCCCCGATCGGCACCGCCGGATGACGCTGCTCGGCCCGCGTACCAAGGCCCGGGCGGCGGGCTCCGGCGGGTGCGGTACCCCGTCCGCCGCTCCTGACGGACGACCGGTCCTGCCCGGCCCGCCGCCCGCCGGCCCGGCCGCCTGGGCCCGCGACCTCGCCACCGGACTGCGCTTCGCCGCGGGCGGCGGCCGGGAGGGCTGGATCCGTACGGCGCTGTCCGCCGTCGGTGTCGGCCTGGGCGTGGCCGTCCTGCTGCTCGGCGCGTCGGTGCCCTCCCTGATCGACTCCTGGCACGGCCGGGAGAAGGCCCGCGAGAACCTGGGCCAGGCGCACCCGCCGCGCCCCGCCGACGACACGCTGCTGTACGCCCACGCCGACACCCGGTACCACCACCAGAACATCCGCGGCCGGCTCGTCGAGCCCGACGGGACGCACCCGCCGAAGCCGCCGGGGGTCGCCGCGCTCCCGGGACCAGGAACCATGCTGGTCTCCCCCGGCCTCAAGGAGCTGCTGGACTCGCCCGGCGGTGCGGCGCTGCGCGAGCGGATCCCGTACCGCGTCGTGGGCACCATCGGCGACGCCGGGCTGCAAGGACCGGCCGAACTGACCTTCCTCGCGGGCAGCTCCACGCTGACCGAACGGCTCGGCGCCTACCGCATCGACCACTTCGGGTCGGAATTCGTGCGGCGCCCGATGCGGGCCCCCGCGGTGGTGCTGGTGATCATGACGTGTGTGGCGCTGCTGACGCCGGTCCTGGTCTTCATCGGCACCTCCGTACGGTTCGGCAACGAACGCCGCGAGCTGCGGCTCGCCGCGCTGCGCCTGGTCGGCGCGGACATCCGCACCACCCGGCGGATCGCCGCCGGGGAGGCGCTGCTCGGCTCGCTGGCGGGCCTGGTGCTGGGCGCCGGGATCTTCCTCGGAGGGCGGCAGTTCGCCTCGGTGGTGACGCTGTGGGACATCAACGTCTTCCCCGCGGACATCGTCCCCGGCCCGCTGCTGGCCGTGCTGATCGCGGTGCTGGTACCGTCCGCCGCCGTCCTGGTGACGCTGTTCGCGCAGCGCGGGGTGACCGTCGAGCCGCTGGGGGTCGTACGCAACCGGCCGCCCGTCCGGCGCCGGCTGTGGTGGCGGCCGCTGGTGCCGCTGGCCGGGGCCGGGCTGCTGGTGACCGTCTCCGGCGGCGCCGAAGGGGTGGACACCCCGCTGAACACCGTGCGGCTCGCCACCGGCGCGACCCTGCTGCTGCTCGGTGTCACCGCGCTGCTGCCGTGGCTGGTCGACGCGGTGGTACGGCGGCTGCGCGGCGGCCCGGTGCCCTGGCAGCTCGCCACCCGGCGGCTCCAGCTCAACAGCGGGGCGGCCACCCGCGCGGTCGCCGGCATCACCGTCGCGGTCGCCGGGGCCATCGCCGTCCACATGACCTTCACCGGGATGCAGGCCGGGTTCGCCGGGGCCTACGCCCGCAACGGCCGCCCGGTGGTCGAGCTGACCGGCGGCACACCGGGCTGGGAACAGACCCGGCACGCGCTCGCGGTGCTGCGCGGCACCGAAGGGGTCCGCCGGGCGGACGGCGCGATCGAGTCCTCGGCGTCGGCCGCAGGCGACCGGGGCCGGCTGGCGGCGGGCAGCGACTTCCGCATGGTGGACGGCGTACACGTCACCGTCGGCGACTGCGCCGAACTGGCCCGGCTGGCCGAGGTCGGCCACTGCCGGGACGGCGACGTCTTCCGCACCGACAACCTGCGCCAGGACACCTTCGCGACACCCGGCGCCCTGCTGAACCTCGACCCGCCCGAGGGCTCCGGCCCCGCCCGCCCGCCGCAGCTGTGGACGCTGCCCGCCACCGCCCGCACCGTGCACGCCAGGACCGGCGACGACGGCCTGCCCACCCGCGGCATCCTGATCACACCGGCCGCGGTGGACGTCGACCGGATGGACCACCCGCTGATGCACCTGACGGTCCGCTACGACCCCGCCACTCCGGACGCGGTGGAGCACATCCGTACGGCCGCGGCGCGCATCAACCCGTCGATGGCCGTGGTCCCGCTGGCCGAGAACCGGCACGACGGGCAGTACGACAGCCTGCGCACCGGCCTGTTCATCGGCGCGGTGGTCACCCTGCTGCTGATCGGCGCGGGCCTGGTGATCTCCACCGTGGAGCAGCTGCACGAGCACCGGCGGCTGCTGTCCGTGCTGGACGCGTTCGGCACCCGGCGCGCCACGCTGGGCTGGTCGGTGCTGTGGCAGACCGCGATCCCCGTCGCGCTGGGCCTGGTGCTCGCCGTCGGGGGCGGGCTGGCGCTGGGCACGCTGCTGCTCTGGATGATCGACAGCGAGGTGTTCGTGGACTGGCCGGTGGTGGCGGGCACGGCGGGCGCCGGGGCCGGGGTGATCCTGCTGGTGACGGTGGCCAGCCTGCCGCCGCTGTGGCGGATGATGCGGCCGGACGGGCTGCGGACGGAGTAGCCGGGCCGTCGAGGGCCCGGGCGTGCGGGTCCTCAAGGGTGCGGGCCGTCAAGGGCGCGGGCGTGCGGGCCGGTCACGTTCGGGTGGAAGGGGCGTACGGAGGTGACGTACGTATGCGCGTACGCAACAGCCGCACGAGGTGACGTACGTACGCGCGTCCGCAGCAGCCGTACGGCCGGGCTCACTCGACCCTCACTCGACGATGCGCACCGGAAGGCCCCTCATCGCCTCGCGCAGCGCCGCCGCGAACTCCTCGAACTCGCCCTGCCTGGCCGCCCCCGCCCGCATGGCCAGGGCGATCCGCCGGGACGGCGCCGGATCGGCGAAGTACCCGGTGGTCAGCTGGTCGTTGCGGGCCGTCTCGACGCGCAGCGCGGTGCGCGGCAGCAGGGTGACGCCCAGGCCGCCCGCGACCAGCTGCACCAGGGTCGACAGCCCGGCCGCGCTGGTCGTCACCGGCGCGCCCTCTTCGCGGCCCGCCTCCCGGCAGATGTCCAGCGCCTGGTCGCGCAGGCAGTGCCCCTCGTCCAGCAGCAGCAGGTCCATGTCCTTGAGCGCCTCGCGCGGGATGTCCCCGCGCCCGCCCAGCCAGTGGTCCTGCGGCGCGACCAGCACGAAGTCCTCGTCGAACAGCGGGAGTTCGGCGACCGTCGGCGCGCCCAGCGGCACGGCGAGCAGCAGCAGGTCCAGCCGGCCCTGCTGGAGGCCGTCCAGCAGCGAGCCGGTCTGCTCCTCGTGGACCTGGAGCTCCAGGTCGGGGTACGTGTCGTGCACCAGCCGCAGGACGGTCGGCAGCAGGTACGGGGCGACGGTCGGGATCACCCCGAGCCGCAGCACGCCGGTGAACGGCGCCCGGGCCGCCTCCGCCTCCTCCATGAGGTCACCGACCGCTTCCAGGACCGTACGGGCGCGGGCGGCGACCCGCTCCCCGGCGGGCGAGAGCAGCACCTTGCGCGTCGTACGCTCCAGGAGCTGCACGCCGAGCGCCTCCTCCAGGGCCGACACGGCGCCGGACAGCGCGGGCTGGCTCATGCCGATCTCCGCCGCGGCCTCCCGGAAGTGCAGGTGTTCGGCCACCGCGGCAAAGGCCCGCAGCTGCGCCAGGCTGGGCTGCCGCGGCCGGGCTCCGGGATTCGTGGGGGATGCCACCGATAGCCACCTCCGATCAGAGTGATCAGTCTAATGGGAGGGGCGGCGGCGCCCGAGGGGAGGATTTTCCCGCGGGAAGGTTCCGGTGTGCGGTCGGCCGGTCAATTGCCGCACCGTGTTACCGGCGGGTTTCGCGGCGGGTGTCCGCCGGGCCTCTCGGCAGGCCACGCGGAGCACATTTCACAGGCCGGGAATCCCGTCACCTTTTCCCCGGCCGCCGGCGGATTACGGACCGACCGTCCGGACGGATTCCCGGTCGCGGCTCCGTTTTCCGGCCTCCGGGCACCGCACGCGCCGTACGCGCTCCGCGCCGCCGGCCTCGTCGCGGATACTGCCCCGCAGGGATACGAACCGTTCCGGACAGCTGTTCCGGTCGGCCGTTCCTGGCACCTGTTCCGGACAGTCGTTCCGCCGGCTTTTCGGCGGCCCCGGACAACCGCATTCCGGACGGCGGCAGCCGACCACGATTCTCCGGCGCATCGGCTGCCACCAGCACCGTTCTCCAGGTCACGGGCCTGGACCGGCCGAAATCCGTCCGCCGTCACGACGCCTTCGGCCGGTGCGGGCGAGCCCTACTTGTTGGCGTTCTGGTACGCCTCACGGATATCGGCGGACACCCGGCCACGCTCGTTGACCTCGTAGCCGTTCTCCTTGGCCCAGGCGCGGATCTTCGCGGTCTCACCCGAACCAGAAGCGGAGCCGCTCACCTTGCGCGCCCCCGCGGCACCCGCCTTCACCCGCCCGGTACGGCGGCCGGCCTTCAGGAAGGGGCCGATCGCCTCCAGCAGCTTGTCGTAGCTGTCCGGGGCGAGGTCGACCTCGTATGCAATACCGTCGACCGCGAGGGAGTGCGTGGCGACCTCCGCGGATTCTTCTCCGGTGAGGTCATCCGTGTAAATAGTGACGATCTTCTGTGCCATGCGGGTGATTGTACGTCTCACGGCTCGCGATGGGGCCAATCTTTGGCGAGGTGCGTGAACCGGGGAACATCGTTTCGGAGATTGCCGGTGGATTCCTCGGATTCCCGCCCCTTTTCGACCGATCCGGCATTGTTGTGCACGGACGTGCATACCCCACGACGGCCCGGCCCGCCAGAGGGGCAGATCACTCCGCCCGGGGTCCGGCCGCGACCCGTCCGGGTTCCCCGCAGGACCGCCCCGGAAACTGATAGCCAGTACCGATCAACGCGTCATGTTCTAGCTATTTCCCCGATCAATGACCCCTGTGGCAGTGTAGGGAACCGTCCAACCCCTCGCGTAAGCCCTGTATCAGGACTTACGGCACACGAAGGAGAGCCTGTGCTCACTGTCGGTGACAAGTTCCCCGAGTTCGATCTGACCGCCTGCGTGTCGCTGGAGAGCGGCAAGGAGTTCGAGCAGATCAACCACAAGACCTACGAAGGCAAGTGGAAGATCGTCTTCGCGTGGCCCAAGGACTTCACCTTCATCTGCCCCACGGAGATCGCCGCCTTCGGCAAGCTGAACGACGAGTTCGCCGACCGCGACGCGCAGATCCTCGGCTTCTCCGGTGACTCCGAGTTCGTGCACCACGCCTGGCGCAAGGACCACCCGGACCTGACCGACCTGCCCTTCCCGATGATGGCCGACTCCAAGCACGAGCTGATGCGCGCGCTCGGCATCGAGGGCGAGGACGGCTTCGCGCAGCGTGCCGTCTTCATCGTGGACCAGAACAACGAGATCCAGTTCACCATGGTGACCGCCGGTTCCGTCGGCCGTAACCCCAAGGAGGTCCTGCGGGTCCTCGACGCGCTGCAGACCGACGAGCTGTGCCCCTGCAACTGGAGCAAGGGCGACGAGACCCTCGACCCGGTCGCGCTGCTCTCGGGCGAGTGAACCGCGGCTAGCGAACCGGAAGGAGATCCGACATGGCTCTCGACGAACTGAAGTCCGCCGTTCCGGACTTCGCCAAGGACCTGAAGCTGAACCTCGGTTCGGTGATCGGCAACAGCGAGCTGCCCAAGCAGCAGCTGTGGGGCACCGTCCTGGCCTGCGCGATCGCCTCGCGCTCGCCGAAGGTGCTGCGTGAGCTGGAGCCGGAGGCGAAGGCCAACCTCTCCGCCGAGGCGTACGCCGCGGCCAAGTCCGCCGCCGCCATCATGGCGATGAACAACGTGTTCTACCGGACCCGGCACCTGCTGTCGGACCCGGAGTACGGCACGATGCGCGCCGGCCTGCGGATGAACGTCATCGGCAACCCGGGCGTGGAGAAGGTCGACTTCGAGCTGTGGTCGCTGGCCGTCTCGGCCATCAACGGCTGCGGCATGTGCCTGGACTCGCACGAGCAGGTGCTGCGCAAGGCGGGCGTGGACCGCGAGACGATCCTTGAGGCCATCAAGATCGCTTCCGTCCTCCAGGCCGTCGGCGCCACCCTCGACGCCGAGGCCACCCTCGCCGAATAGGTGAACCGGCGGCGCCCGGCGGGCGCCCGGCCGGTACGACAGAGCCCCGCGGACCACGTGTCCGCGGGGCTCTGCGCATCATGGGGTAAATGTCCGCGCTGCTGCACCTTCTCGTCCGGTGGCTGAAGCGCCCCTACTGGGACGCGCCCGACCCCGTCTGGGTCGTCCGCCGCCGGCCCGGCCTCACCGCCTGCTGCGTCGCGGCGCTCTTCTTCTGGCTCTCCCGCACCCCTTCGCTGCTCCCCCGCCCCTGGTACCTCCAGGGACTGATCGGCGGCATCACGGCGGTCATCGGCTACGCCCTCGGCGCCACGGCGAGCGGCCTCTTCCGCGCGCTGTGCCGGTACCGTCCCGCCGAACGCACCCGCGCCCGCTGCTGGCTGGCCTTCCACGTCCTCGGCATCGTCCTGTCCACGGCGGCCGTCTCCTGGAGCGCCCACGCCCAGCGCCGCCTGCGCCGCCTCCAGGAGGTCGAGCCCTCCCTGGTCCGGCACACCCCGATGATCATCCTGCTCGCGGTGGCGGTCTGCGCGCTGTTCGTGCTCCTCGCCCGCTGCGTACGCCTGGTGTCCCGCCGGCTCGCCCGGTTCTTCGGCCGCTGGGTGCCGCGCCGGCGGCGTACGTCATCGGCGCGGCGCTGACCGCCCTCCTGGTCGCCGTCGGCTCCAAGGACGTCCTGTACGAGCGCGGCTTCATCGACATCGTCGACCGGATCTCCAAGGCCGCGAACCTGTCCACCGCCGACGGCATCACCCGGCCCCCCTCCGCGTACGTCTCCGGCGGCCCCACCTCCGTCGTCGACTGGGCGGAACTGGGCGCCGAAGGCCGTAACTTCGTCGGCTCGGTGCCCCGCAGACAGGACATCGCCGCCTTCACCGGCCGCCCCGCCAAGGGCCCGGTCCGCGTGTACGTCGGCGAACAGGACGGCGACGACGCGCGCTTCCGGCGCACCGCCGACCTCACCGTGCAGGAACTGGAGCGCACCGGCGGCTTCGACCGCAAGGTGCCGGCGCTGCTGGGCACCACGGGCAGCGGCTGGGTGGGCCCGCGGATGCCGGAGCCGCTGGAGTACATGTACGGCGGTGACTCCGCGATCGTCGCGACCCAGTACTCGTACCTGCCGTCGTGGATCTCCTTCCTCGTCGACAAGGAGAAGGCGGCACGGGACGCCCGCGCGGTGTTCGACGCGGTGTACGCCAAGTGGTCCGCGCCGCCCGCCGGCGACCGGCCCAGGCTGGTGGTGGGCGGCGAGAGCCTCGGTACGTACGCGACCGAGGCGGGCTTCGACGGGCTGGACGACCTGCTCGGCAAGGTGGACGGCGCGCTGCTGGCCGGGCCGCCCGGCGTCAGTCCCGTCTGGAACGGGGTGACCGCCGGGCGCGACCCCGGCAGCCCGGTGTGGCGGCCGGTGTACGACCACGGGCGGCACGTCCGCTTCGCGCAGTACCCGGAACGGGATCTCGCGCGCCCTGACGGGCCGTGGGAGCACCCGCGGGTGGTCTACCTCCAGAACGCCTCGGACCCGGTGGTGTGGTGGATGCCCGGCCTGCTCTGGCACCGGCCCGCCTGGCTGGACCGGCCGCTCGGCCCGGACGTGACCGACGAGATGCGCTTCCGGCCCGTCATCATCTTCTGGCAGACGACCGTCGACCTGGCGGTGTCCTTCGGCGCGCCGCCGCCGCACGGCCATCGCTACGGCACCGGAGCGGCGGGACGGCTGGGCGGCAGTCGTCCCGCCGCCGGGCTGGACCGGCCGGGACACCGCCCGGCTGCGGGCGTACGAAGGCGCGAGGGACGCGCCGTACTGGGCCGGGGCCCCGCCGGATGCTGTTCAGTCCTGCGGGCCGGTCCCCTTCGAAGCGTCCGTTCCCTTCGAAGAGTCCGCCCTCTTCGAAGAGTCCGCCGCCTTCGAGGAGTCCGTCCCCTTCGGCAGCACCGGTGCGACGCCGAGCGCCGTGGCGCCGTGCGGGGACGGCGTCATCCTGAGGGCCTGTTCCCGTGAGTACGAGCGCAGGTAACCGACGACGGTGTTGGTGACCGCGACCATCGGCACCGCGACCACCGCGCCGCCGATGCCGGCGACCAGGCCGCCCGCGGCCACCGACAGGATGACGGCGAGCGGGTGGACCCGTACCGCGCGGCCCAGGATGAAGGGCTGGAGGATGTGGCCCTCGATCTGCTGCACCGCCAGGACGACCGCGAGCACCATCAGCGCGGCGAAGACGCCCTGCGTGACCAGCGCGACCACGCAGGCGAGCGCGCCCGAGACCACCGCGCCGACCAGCGGGATGAAGGCGAACAGGAAGATGAAGACGGCGAGCGGCACGGCCAGCGGCACGTCGAGGAAGTAGATGCCGATGCCGATGAAGATGGCGTCGATCAGGGCCACTATCACCGTCCCGCGCACATAGGCGGTCAGCGTGCGCCAGGCGCGCGGCCCGGCGCCCGCGACGCCCTCGCGCGCCGCGCTCGGCACCAGCTTGAGCACCCAGTTCCAGATCCGCCGGCCGTCGTAGAGCAGGAAGAGCGTGGTGAACATCGCCAGCAGGATGCCGGTGAGCACCTCCAGCACGACGGTGACGCCCTCCAGACCGGCCGAGGTGATGGCCTGTGTGTTGGCGCCGACGGCGTCCTGGAGGTTCTTCGCGATGTGGTTGATCTGGTCCTCGGTGACGTGGAACGGGCTCTTGAGGAGCCAGCCCTTCAGCTCGGTGATGCCTTCCTGGATCCGGCTGGAGACCGAGTCGATGTTGTCCTGCACCTGCCATACGACGAACCAGCCGACCAGCCCCATGATGACGAACCCGGCGATGAACGTCAGGGCCGTGGCGAGCCCCCGCGGCACGCCCCGGCGCTTGAGCCAGGCGACGGTCGGCTGGAGCAGCGCGGTGATCAGCAGCGCGGCGACGAACGCCAGCACGACGAGCTGGATGGAGGTGATGACCTTGGCCAGCACCCAGATCGTGCCGGCCAGGACCAGCAGCCGCCAGCTCGCCTCGGCCGCGACCCGCACCCCCCACGGCACCGCGGCCACCGGGTCGGGACGGGGCGCGACGGCGGGCGCGTACGTCGGCGGGGCCGGCACCGAGTCCGGCTGCCGGTGGGTGTCCTCCGGCACGCCCGGCGCGCCGGAGGGCTCGCCGTCGGGCCGCGCACCCGCGAACGCACCGGCGTACGCGTCGTCGTGGGGCGCCTGGGGTACGGCCGCGTGCCCGGGACGCCTCAGCTCGTCCGGGTCGTTCTCCGCCGCCGCGGCCTCCGCCCGGCGGCGCTGGTCCTCCAGCCGCTGCGCGATCCGCGTCAGACCGGCGCCGAGGCCACCGACCCACTGAGGCAATCTGGACATGTCGCTTCCTCTTCCCCTCCCGCCCCCCGGTGCTGTCAGGACGACGTTACCGGTGCGGGACGCACGAAACCCCCGACGCCGTCGCGGCCGGGGGTTTCGCGTACGAAGCGGAGAGGCGGACCACCTTACGCGGTGATCCGCCCACGCGTTCTAGTACCAGTGGTTGTTCTGCCAGAAGCCCCAGGCACCGCAGGGGCTGTTGTAGCGGCTGTTCATGTAGTTCAGCCCCCACTTGATCTGGGTGGCCGGGTTGGTCCGCCAGTCGGCGCCGGCGGAGGCCATCTTGGTGCCGGGCAGCGCCTGGACGAGGCCGTAGGCGCCGGAGGAGGCGTTGGTGGCACGGTAGTTCCAGCCGGACTCGTGGTCCACGATGTTGCTGAAGCACTGGAACTGGTCGGCCGGCAGCATCTGCCGGGCGATGGCCTGCGTCTCGGCGATCGTGTACGACGCCTTGGCGGTGAAGGTGGACGCGTCGCGCGCGGCGGAGCGGGAGGCTTCCTTCTCCTTCTCGCGCTCCTTGGCGTCCTGCTCGGCCTTCGCCTTCTTGTCCGCGGCGTCCTTCTTGGCCTGCGCGTCCTCGGCGGCGGCCTTGCGGGCCGACTCCTGCGCGGACTTCAGCGCGGCGGCGTCCGCCTGGGTGGACGCTTCGTCCGCCTGCTGCGTAAGGGAGGCCGTCTGCACCTGGGCCTGGAGGCCCGCGGGTATGTCGGCGATCGTCGCGTCGGCCGCGGCGGCCTCGGTGTGGGCGACCGAGCCCTGCTCCTGGCCTGACGCGACGCCGACAACGGCGCCGACGGTGGTGACCGCGGTGGCGGAGGCCACGGCGAATCCCCGGACCGAAATCCGGCTCACACGCTTTCCTTCCAGCATCGTCCGCATAGGTGACCTCGCGGACGCAATCGTGCCCCTGGCGCTGGCCTCCCCTTGTTCCGCCCCCGGTTCGAGCGGAGGGGACGGCTGGTCACGGGAGGCGCTGGCCCGGTACGTCCCCCTCGGGGTCCGCGTGATGCTCGGGCGGCATACGGCGACGCTATGCAGTTCTGGGGTTCCGCACCGCTGGGGGTGCTGGTGTGCCGTATGCGGGGCCTGACAGGACCCAGACTCTGCCCGAACCGGACGCGCGGAATCAATTCATCGTTGCGTGTGAAAGCTCACACCCCGTTTGCCGACGGTGATTGGCGGAAATCCCCGCGCAGCACGGCGCCGCCCGGCTAAGCTCCTGCGCCCTGCCGGACGGCGCCGTACTCCACAACGGGTCAGATCCTGCCGTCCTCCAGCATTTCGGTCACCAGGGCCGCGATCGGCGACCGCTCCGAGCGGGTGAGGGTGACGTGCGCGAACAGCGGGTGGCCCTTGAGCTTCTCGACGACCGCCACCACCCCGTCGTACCGGCCGACCCGCAGGTTGTCGCGCTGCGCGACGTCATGGGTGAGCACGACACGCGAGTTGGCGCCGATCCGGGAGAGCACCGTCAGCAGCACGTTGCGCTCCAGCGACTGCGCCTCGTCGACGATGACGAAGGCGTCGTGCAGCGACCGGCCGCGGATGTGGGTCAGCGGCAGCACCTCCAACATGCCGCGCCCCACCACCTCTTCGATCACCTCCGAGGTGGTCACCGCCGACAGCGTGTCGAAGACGGCCTGCGCCCACGGGCTCATCTTCTCCGCCTCGGTGCCCGGCAGATAGCCCAGCTCCTGCCCGCCGACCGCGTACAGCGGCCGGAAGACCATCACCTTGCGGTGCTGGCGCCGCTCCAGCACCGCCTCCAGGCCCGCGCACAGCGCCAGCGCCGACTTGCCCGTACCGGCCCGGCCGCCCATCGAGACGATGCCGACCTCCGGGTCCAGCAGCAGGTCGAGCGCGATCCGCTGCTCGGCGCTGCGCCCGTGGATGCCGAAGGCCTCCCGGTCGCCGCGCACCAGCCGTACGCTGCCGTCCGCCGTGACCCGGCCGAGCGCCTTGCCGCGGCCGGACTGGAGCACGAGCCCGGTGTGCACGGGCAGCCCCTCGGCCTCGGGCAGGTACGCGGTCTCCTCGGCGAACAGGCCGTCGATCTGCTCCGCGCTCGCGGTCAGCTCCGCCATGCCCGTCCAGCCGGAGTCCGTGATGGCCAGTTCGGCGCGGTACTCCTCCGCCAGCAGGCCCACCGCGGACGCCTTGATGCGCAGCGGCAGGTCCTTGGAGACGACCGTGACGTCGTAGCCCTCGGCCTGGAGGTTGCGGGCCACCGCCAGGATCCGCGAGTCGTTGTCGCCCAGGCGGAAGCCGGCCGGCAGGACGCCGGGGTCGGCGTGGTTCAGCTCGACCCTGAGGGTTCCGCCCAGTTCCCCGATGGGGATCGGGGCGTCCAGCCGCCCGTACCGCACCCGGTACTCGTCGAGCAGGCGCAGGGCCTGCCGGGCGAAGTAGCCCAGTTCCGGATGATGCCTCTTCGCCTCCAGTTCGGTGACCACGACGACCGGCAGCACGACTTCGTGCTCGTCGAAGCGCGACATGGACCCTGGATCCGCCAGCAGGACGCTGGTGTCGAGGACATAGGTGCGCCGGCCGTTCTCACGGCGCTGCTTGCTGTTCACCACGGGTGGACGTACCCCCTCGGATGAGGTCGGGGTGCGACGGCGTCGCGGGAGCGGGGTCGCCGCGCCGGCGGGCGGCGGGCGACGAGGCCGGGCTCGGGCCGCGATGCACGGGCCGAACACC
The DNA here is from genome assembly GCF_040679095.1 of Streptomyces sp. NPDC052496. NCBI lineage: Bacteria > Bacillati > Actinomycetota > Actinomycetes > Kitasatosporales > Streptomycetaceae > Streptomyces > Streptomyces sp. NPDC052496. The sequence continues at coordinate 37,253 of NZ_JBFAUH010000040.1, read as the reverse complement.
GGCCCTCCGCGTCGTCCGTGCGGTCCGCACGGTCGTCCGTGATGCGCAAAGGGCCTCCCGGGCGGACGGCCCCGTGCCGTCCGCTGAGATACGGCATCCGATGACTGGTACTGCCGGATACCGACCTGGAAGGGATATTCCCGCGAACGTGCGCAACCATGCAATGGCATATGACGCACGGTCGGTGAACGCTTGGTTACGGATTTGACGTGGGTGGAGTCCCGCGCCGGGAGTTCGTGATCCGGGTGGCCTAAAAGCCGTAACGGCGGTGACGGGCGGCGTAGTCGCGCAGGGCGCGCAGGAAGTCCACCTTGCGGAAGGCCGGCCAGAAGACCTCGCAGAAGTAGTACTCCGAGTGGGCGCTCTGCCAGAGCATGAAGCCGGAGAGCCGCTGTTCGCCGCTGGTACGGATCACCAGGTCCGGGTCCGGCTGGCCGCGGGTGTAGAGGTGCTCGGAGATCAGGTCGATGTCGACGATGTCGGCCAGTTCCTCGAAAGAGGTGCCGCGCTCGGCGTGGTCCAGGAGCAGCGAGCGCACCGCGTCCGCGATCTCCTGCCGGCCGCCGTAGCCCACCGCGACGTTCACCAGGATGCCGGTGTGGTCGGCGGTGGCCTGCTCGGCCTCCTTGAGCACCCGCTGCGTGTCGGACGGCAGCAGGTCGCGGTTGCCGACGTGGTGGACCCGCCAGCGGCCGTCGGCGGCCAGGCCGCGCACGGTGTTCTCGATGATCCGCAGCAGCGGGGTCAGTTCCTTCTCGGACCGGTCGAGGTTGTCGGTCGACAGCAGCCACAGCGTGACCACCTCGACGTCGGTCTCCGCGCACCAGCCCAGCAGCTCGGTGATCTTTTCGGCGCCGGCCTGGTGGCCCTGCACGGTGGTACGGCCGTCGGCCCGCGCCCAGCGGCGGTTGCCGTCGAGGATGACGCCGATGTGCTTGGGAACCTGGTCATGATCGAGGCGGCCTTCGACCCGGCGGGCGTAGAGCCTGTAGACGAGGTTGCGCAACGCGGGCGGGTACGGGATACGCACCCCGGAAGATCGCAGCATGTGTGGTCAAGCCCCTCCGTGCAAATGGCGGTCGCCCCCGTCGCCTCAAGTCGGCAACTTTACGTCGCGCACGTCCCGGCGGCCCAATCAGGTGTGTCACAACTCCGTGATAAGGAGATGACCATGACTGATGCCTCTGTCCGCATTGCCGCGAAATCGCGCTACGACTCCATGGAGTACCGCCGCGTCGGCCGCAGTGGTCTCAAACTCCCCGCCGTCTCCCTGGGCCTGTGGCACAACTTCGGCGACGACCGTGCCCTGGCGTCCCAGCGGGCGATCCTGCGCCGCGCCTTCGACCTGGGCGTGCCCCTCCCCCGAGGACTCCGATGAACTTCGTCCAGGGGGCACCCCCATCGGCCTCGCGAACAACTACGGGCCGCCGCCCGGCTCGGCCGAGCTGAACTTCGGAAAGATCTTCGCGCAGGACTTCCGGCCCTACCGCGACGAGATCGTCCTCTCCACCAAGGCCGGATATCGCATGCACCCCGGGCCGTACGGGGAATGGGGTTCGCGCAAATATCTCCTCTCGTCGCTGGATGCCTCACTGAAGCGGATGGGTGTCGATTACGTCGACATCTTCTCTTCGCACCGTTTCGACCCGGACACGCCGCTGGAGGGGACGATGGGCGCCCTGGCGTCCGCCGTCCAGCAGGGCAAGGCGCTGTACGTGGGCGTCCCGTCGTACTCCGCCGAGCAGACCCGCGAAGCCGCCCGCATCCTGCGGGAGGTGGGGGTGCGGCCGCTGATCCACCAGCCCTCGTACTCGATGATCAACCGGTGGACCGAGGACGACGCCCTCCTGGACACGCTGGAGGCGGAGGGCATGGGCTGCATCTCCTTCGCTCCGCTCGCCCAGGGGCTGCTGCCGGACACGTACCTGGACGGCATCCCGGAGGGCTCGCGCGCGTCGCAGGGCAGGTCGCTCGATCCGGGCCTGCTCTCGGACGACGTACGGCGGCGGCTGCGCGGCCTGAGCGGGATCGCCGCGCGGCGCGGCCAGTCGCCGGCCCAGCTGGCGCTGTCCTGGGTGCTGCGGGACGAGCGGATGACGTCGGCGCTGATCGGGGCGAGCAGCGTGGCGCAGCTGGAGGCCAATGTGGCGGCGGTGGGCGCGCCGAAGATCACGGATGAGGAATGGTCCGAGATCGAGGAGTTCGCGAAGTCGACCGACGGTGTGAACATCTGGGCCAACCGCGGCTGATTCTGTTCGGTCCGTGACGCCTTGGCGGGAGGCTCACCGACTTCCGCAGGAACGTTCGCACCACCCGTGTACGAAACCCGCCCCGACATGATCATGGCGAGATCCGTACCGGGCAAAAAAGCGGGCCGGTCCGTGGGGGGGATACGGACCGGCCCGAGGGGGGGTTTCCACCATAACCCCGCCGAGGGGGTGCTCAGTGCAACTTCAGGCGGAACGGCGCGCACAATTTCTTGATCAAGGCGCCGCCGCACCCCCCAGAAGGACTCCCAGGAGCGCCCCGATGATCATGAAAGGCCCGTACGGCATGGCCTGTTTGAGCCCATCACCACGGCGATCCACGGCCCTCGCGCGCCTCAGCAGCACCCCGCACCCGTAGAGCGCGCCGAACAGCAACCCCGCGAACGCGCCAGTGATCAGAATTGCCCAGCCGTACCACCCAAGAGTGACCCCCAGGCCGATCGCCAACTTGACGTCGCCGAGCCCCATTCCTGCCGGATTGACCAAATATAGGACGAAATAGAACCCGGAGAGGGCGAGCCCCCCGAGCAGCGCCCCGCCCCACGTCCCGGCCGCCGCGTCGGCCCAGCCGGCGGCCCCCAGCAGCAGCACCGCGCCACCCGCCAGCGGCAGGGTCAGCACATCGGGCAGCCGGCTCACCCGCCAGTCGACCACGGCGAGCAGCACCGCCACCGGGGCCACCGCCAGCCAGGCCGCCAGCTCCGGGCGGGGCCCCGTGGCGGCGGCGAGCATCCCGCACGCCGACGCGGTGACCAGCACGGTCCCCACCGCCCCCGGCCCGTAAGGCCCACAGACCCGGCAGCGCGCCGGCCCCACCCAGCCCCGCCACGCCCCGGCGAACGGATGCCCGCCCGGACAGCGCTCGCGCCAGGTCTCCCCCGGCTCGACGGCCAGCCGGTACGCGGCCCGGGGCACCAGCAGACCGGCCGCGGCGCCGTACCCGACAGCGAGAACCACCAACGTCACAGGCACCCGCCCGACCCTATTCTGATAAAACGCTGCGCATGTCCCGCTGGCAGAACGGATCAGGAACGCTCCGCTTCGTGCAGATCACGGGCGCGGAGCCGACACCCCCGGAAGCGGACCTCGCCGGAGCGGCCGCACCGGTCCCCCTGGAGATCGCCGCTTCCTACCGCGCACGGTCCCGCGGCCTCCTGGGCCGCGACGGCATCGACGGCGCCCTGCTCCTCACCCCGGCGAGCGGCGTCCACACCTTCCGTATGCGCTTCCCCCTCGACGTCGCCTACCTCACCCGCGACCTCACCGTCCTCGCCGTACGCACTATGCGGCCGGGACGGCTCGGCCGCCCCCGCCTCCGCGCCCGGCACGTCCTGGAGGCGGAGGCCGGCGCGATGGCCCGCTGGGGCCTGCGCCCCGGCACCCGCGTCACGATCGACACCCTCTGACCCGCACACCGGCCCGCCGGCCCGACAGCTCGGCACCGCCGGCACGCCGCATCAGCTGGTGGCTCGTCGCCCTGCCGCGGACCGGCCACTCCCAGGGCAGGAGCAAGCAGGCAGGCCCGCGCGATGCGCTTCCAGCTGATCGCGTGTGAGCGGTGCGAAACCGACCATAGGGAACATACCCGCATATGTACTATCTTCCAGCGCCAACCCACCTGTCGACGCCGCGCAATTACTTCTTCCAGTCGGCACTCCCGGCCGCCGGCCCCGCAATCAGCACACCGAACCGTCAACACGGGCATGACGGCGCCACTCCGGCCCCTCCGACGCGCCTGTACGACTATGTGCGCACCAGCGCCTCATCGGCGGAGCACGTCCCCCTGCACGGTCCGCACCAGCCCACCGATCGCGGCGGGGCTGACGGTCACGATTATGGAAGGGGCGTCGCTTTCGCGGAGCAGCACCACTCCCCCGGAAGACGCCGCAAGTTCGATGCAGTTGCTGGCGTTGCCGCTGTACGAAGACTTCTGCCAGTCGGGTACGGACACGATCGAGCCCTTCAGAGGTCGTTGATGACGGTATGGATGAACTCACGTGAGGCGGTCTCTCCGAGCGCCATGGCTTCGAAGCGCTTCATGAACGTGCGGTACCTGTCCAGCTGGGCATCCGCATACTCGAACACCGCTCCGTGCTCAGTGTCGAGTTGCACCGTGTCCAGCTGCGGGACCACCCCCTCCGCGTAGACCACCGTCTGCCCGGCACCCGGGAAGATCCCCGCCGAGAACGGGATCACCAGCACCGTGACCCGCTCCCGCTCGCTCATGGCGACGATGTGCTCAAGCTGCTTCCGTGTAAGGGAGTGCCCGCCGAACTCCATACGCAACGCAGCCTCGTGAATGATTGCCGTGTACGGCACCGGAGACTCCCGGTACAGAACTTCCTGGCGTTTGATCCGGTGGGAAACCAGGTGCTCCACGTGCGGCGGCGACGGCTCGGGGACATTCTGCAAGAAGGTCAGGCGAGCGTAATCAGTCGTCTGCAACAGGCCCGGCAGGTGCGAGACTTGCGCGGTCCATATGGCCGTCGCGTGCTGCTCCATCTCCGCGAGGTCGAGCAGGTCGGGAGGCAGTTTCTCCCGGTAATCCTCCCACCAGCCGCGATTTCCCCCGACTGCCATGTCGGCAAGCGCCTCCACAAGTGCGGCGTCGGCGCAACCGTAAGCCCGAGCCAGCGTGCGCACCCGCTCCGCACTCACACCGATACGTGCCACTTCGATGTTGCTGACCCGAGATTGCCCCAGGCCGGTCAGGGCGCCGGCCTCAGTCGCGCTGAGACCGGCCCGCTCACGCAGCTTGCGCAACTCGCCTCCTAGGCGCCGCTGCCGGACAGTCGGCGCTTCCCTGGCAGGCATACGGACACGCACCTTCCCGGTCGGGTGAGCACCAAATCTACATCGGTGTACTGAAGTACCCGCAGCGCGTGGACTACAACACCCGCCGTGCACTACCTTCCGTATCGGACCAACTACTTCCAGCAGTAGTGGAGATGCGCATGCCCCTGCACGCAGTCACCCCCCTCCGGCACCCCGCCTACCGTCACGGCAACTGGGAGTACAGCCTTCGGCTCCCCCACAGTCCGCTCAGCCCCGGCATCGCCCGCGCCACCACGCGGCTCGTGCTGAACCGGCACTCGCTCGGCGAACTCGGTGACAGCGCACAGCTCCTGGCCTCCGAACTCGCCACGAACTGTTACCTGCACGCTCCGGGGCCCGCCCGGCTCCGGCTCTCCTGGGAGGGTGGTGTGGTGCGGATGAGCATGTGGGACACCGGTCGCGTGCTGCCCGGTGTCGCCGAGCGATCGACGGTGGACGGTGCCGTCGTCGGCGCTGGGCGCGGCCTGCGGCTCGTGGGGGCGTACGCCGATGACTGGGGCTGGTACGCGCTCGATCCGAACCGCCTCGGCGTCGACGGCAAGATCGTCTGGTGTGAGCTGTACCGCTGAACCCGCTGTTCAGTCGGCCATCGCCACAGCGTCCGGCGTCCGGGGCGCCGTCGCACGGGAGTCCACGCGGCGCTGGAGTGCTGCCGCCCACAGGGCCGCTCCCAGTGCGGCCGCGCCCACCGCCGCGCCGACCCAGGCCACCGACGTGTAGCCGAGGCCCGCGTCGATGGTGAGGCCGCCCAGCATCGGGGTCAGGGTGATGCCGACGTTGAAGGCGGAGGTGTTGACCGCGGGGGCCAGGGTGGGGGCGCCGGGGGCGAGGGTGAAGACCCGGGACTGGACGACCGGGTTGGTGAGGTAGCCGGTCAGGCCGAGGGCGAAGATCAGGGCGATGGTCACGGCCAGGTCGGCGGCCGTGAGGGCGAGCAGGGCGGAGGCGGCGGTCAGGCCGCCGATGCCGAGGAAGAGGGTGCGGAGCGGGTGGCGGTCGGCGGTGCGGCCGCCGAGGGTCACGCCGAGGAGGCCGCCGACCCCGTACAGCGCGAGTACGGCCGGCACCAGGGCCGCCGGCAGGCCGCTCACCTCGGTCAGCAGGGGCGCGAGGTAGCTGAAGGTGACGATGGCGGCGCCGAAGCTCAGCGTGGTGAGGAGGTAGGAGACCCACAGGGCGGGCCGGGCCATGGCCGCGACCTCGCGGCGTACGGAGGGGAGTTCGGCGTGGTCCGGGCGTCCGGCGGGCAGGGCGGCCAGGAGGGAGACCAGGCTGAGGGCGGTCAGGGCGACCACGCCCCAGAAGGCCGCGCGCCAGCCCGCGTGCTGGCTCAGCACGGTGCCCGCCGGTACGCCCACGATGGTGGCGAGCGTGAGACCGGTGCCGACGACCGACAGGGCCTTGCCCTTGGCGTCGGCGGGGACCAGGCTCACCGCCGTCGCGGCGGCCACCGCCCAGAAGCCCGCGTACGCGAAGGCGCTGACGATCCGCGTCGCGAACACACCGCGTAGCCGGGGGCCAGCGCGCCGACCACGTGCCCGGCCAGGAAGACGAGCTGGAAGGTGACCAGCGCGGTCCGGCGCGGCAGCCGCAGGGTGCCGACGGCGAGGACGGGCGCGCCGATCACCATCCCGATGGCGAACGCGGACACCAGCAGACCGGCGTCGGGGATGGAAACTCCCAGGTCGGCGGCCACGTTGGGCAGCAGGCCGGCGAGCATGAACTCGGAGGTTCCCTGGGCGAAGATTCCCAGGCCGAGGAGGTGGACGGCTAGGGGCATGGGGTGCGTACTCCCGGGGGTGAGTTATGTAACGGGTGGTCCAAAATGAAGGCAGAAAGAACGGCAGGAAGGGAGGCGGAAAGGGAGGCCGGGTGGGGCCGGCCTGGTGGGAGCGGTGGGTGCGGCGGCGCTTCAGAACGCCGCCATGAAGCCCTCCGCGATCCCTTCGAGCCCCGCACGGTCCGCCCCGCAGCGCGCCGAGACGCGCAGGCCGCCGACGGCCGCGATGACCAGGTGGGCGAGGGCGCGCGGGTCCTTGTCCGCGGCGATGTCGCCGTCCCGCTGCCCGGACGCGATCGCGGCGCGGATCGCGTCCAGCCGCAGCCGGTAGTCCCGCGCCAGTTCGCCCGCGACCTCCTCGTCGCGGGCCGCCACCTCGATGGCGGTGTTCACGACCAGGCACCCGCGCCGGGCGCCCCGGTCGCCGCACTCCTCGTCGACGATCCGCCGGAAGTGCGTACGGATCTTCTCCCGCACCGGCAGGTCGCTCTCCAGCAGCGCGAACAGCTCGGCGTTCCGGTCCGCCATGTAGCGGTCCAGCGCCCGCTCGAAGAGATCGTGCTTGCTCTTGAAGGTGTTGTAGATGCTGCTGCGCCCGAGGCCGGTCGCCTCGCACAGGTCCTGGGTGGACGTGGCTTCGTAACCGGCGGCCCAGAACGCGTCCATCGCGGCGTCGACCGCCCGCTCCTCGTCGAACTTCCTGGGTCGGGCCATGGAGGTGACGTTACCGGTATTGGATCGTTCAGTCCAATACCGGGAGGGGCGAGCCGCCCAAGGGCGGTCGCGGTGCCGCGGCCTACTCCCAGGTCGCGGTGTCGGGGTCGATGCCGTGAGCGCGCGCGCTGGCGTCGATGGCGCGCCGGAACCACGTGGCGAGGCCGGCGCGGATGCCGTCGTAATGGGCGGCGAACGCCGGATCGGCCTCGAACCTGCGGCCGAGGCAGACCTGCATCTGCCGGGTCAGGGGGAAGTACGCGGCGAAGACCTCACGGTGCCGCTCGACGAGCTGATGCGCTTCCGGGCTGCCGGGTGTGACGCCGGCGTCCATCGCCTCCCCGAGCGCACGGTCGAAACCGGCCGTGGCGTCGGCGACGGCACGCCACTCCTCCGGGCCGCGGGAGGCGGAGCGTTCGGCGTACTGCCGCCATTGCGTGGTGTCTCCGAAGCGCTGCCGGGCCTCGGCGGTCCAGTCCGGGTTCCACCGGGGGCCGAAGATCTCGGCCTGCTGCTCGGCGGTCAGCAGCAGGCCGCGCTCATGGGCGTCGATCATCCGGTCCAGCCCGGCGCTGAGCTGTCGCAGGCGGTCGATCCGCTCCGCGACCTGGGCGCGCTGCGCGCGCAGCGCACCGGGCACGTCCGCGGCCGAGTCGTCCAGGACGGCCCGGATCCCGGGCAGGCCGAGACCGACCTCGCGGTAGACGACGATGCGGTGCAGACGTTCCAGGTCACCGGCGGTGTAGAGCCGGTAGCCGGCAGCCGTACGCAACGACGGCCGCGCCAGGCCGATCTCGTCCCAGTGGTGCAGCGCGCGGACCGTCACGCCCAGGCGCGCGGAGACCTGACCGACGGTCAGGCCGTCCGCGTCGGGGTCGGTGGTGTCAGGCATGCTCCTCATTGTCGTTGCCGTCGTTGCCGTCGTGGCCGGCGCCTGGCGGGGTGATCCCGATGGCCGCGAGGTTCCGCGCCTCCTGGCTGTCCGGGTCGAAGGGCTTGGCCGCGGTGAGAACGATCCGTGCGTTCTCGGGAGTGATCACCGTGATGTCGCGGGTGTTCCAGGGCGTGTCCCGCGGTCCGTCGACCGAGTCCGGGCGCACCGCACGGCAGGCTTCCACCAGGGAATCGATCTGGCTGAGGACGCACGCGAAACTGAAGCTGACCGCCGGCGGCTGCTCCGGCACGTCCGCCGCCGCGACGAGGAGGACGTCCTGGAACGCCCACCGGCGCAGATGCACCAGCTGCCCGGGAATGCTGAACAGTTCGAAGAACCCGAGTCCGCGGACCCAGAAGTCCACCGACGCCGCCAGATCGCCGGTGGGAATCGTGACGAAGGCGGGCATGCCGTAAATGCCGCGGAACGGTTCCGGCGCGACCGCATCGGGGCCGGGAGTGGGGACGGGGCTCATCTCGAACGCGTTGTAGTAGTCGCTCATGCGGTGTACTTTCCAGCCTCACGCTGCGTGAGGGTCAAGCCGGACGCGAGCCGCGCGCCAAGCCGCACGCAAGCCGGTCAGGTACGCCGCAAGCCGGGCCGGTACGCCGCGATCCGACCGTGCGCCCTCATCCACCCGTACGCCCTCACCCGCCCGTACGCGGAAAGCTCACCTCGACGCGCCGGTTCTTCTTGCGGCCGTCCTCGGTGGCGTTGTCGGCGATCGGGTACTGCTCGCCGTAGCCGCGGATCTGGAAGGTGACCGCCGAGCCGAGGCCCTCGGCCAGCTCCCGCTGAACCGCGTTGGCGCGTTCCTTGGAGAGGACCAGACCGTGCGCGGCGGAGCCCAGGTTGTCGGTGAAGCCGAAGACGCGCAGGTTGGCGGCGTGCTGCTGCTTGATCTCGGCGGCGATGGCGCTGATGCGGGACAGCGCGTCGGGAGAGAGTTCGGCGCTGTCCTTGCCGAAGAGGACCTCGGCCTGGAGGGCGAAGGTCACATTGGCGTTGGTGTCCTGGCGCCGCTCGGCGCCGTCGTCGGTCTCCACGATGGACTTGATGTTGAGCACCTTGGCGGGGGCGAGGGTGGCGCCCTGGACCATGCGGAGGTCGGGGTCGCGCGGGTCGATCTGCACCGGCGCCGTGGTGTCCTCGGAGATGCCCGGCGGGTCGTCGGCGTACGCGGCCGGCGGGGCGGGCGTGAGGGTGAGCAGGAGGGCCGCGGCCGCGGTGACGGCGGCCCGTGCCGTTCGGGCCGGGATCCCGGACGTGGTGGTCATGGGTCAGTCCGAGATCGAGACGGTGGCGGGCGGCATGGTCGGCAGCTGGAAGTCGACCTCGGTCACCTTGGCCGGCGGGGCCGGGAACTGGGCGAACACGGGGCGGCTCTCCCCCGGTTTGAGACCGCTCAGCCCGGTGGTGCACAGACACTCGCCCTCGGTGTCGCGCAGTACCAGGTAGCGCTTCTTGCCGGCCTTGTCGACCAGGGTGGCGCCGGAGACGGAGGAGCGGGAGCGCATGCCGGTCTCGTTGGAGCGCCAGTTGATCGCGTTGAAGATCTTCGTGCCGTTGTTGGTGACGGTCCCGCTGACCGTGACGAAGCCGCCGGTGTCCCGGACCGCGGAGTGCAGCGTGACGGCCACCCCGTCCGGCCCCTTCACCTCGCCGATGACCCGCTTGGTGTCGGCGGCCGGGGTGCCGCGTCCGGTGTCCTTCGGGGCGGCGGCCCGCGTCGACGGCTTGCCGTCCGCGCCGCTGCCGCCGTCCTCCCCGCCGCAGCCGCCGACGACGAGAGCGAGGCCGGCGGCGATCGCCGTGGCGGCCACTCTCCTGGTGGCCTTCGAAGGGCGCCCAGTATCCATGGATGCGATTCCCTCTGCTCGTCGTCGGCTGGTCATTCGGCTAGGCGTACGGAGAACAGGTCGGCGGCTTCGGGCAGGTCGTCAGGGGCGGCGGGGTCGACGGTCCACTCCTTGCCGTCCTCGCAGGTGAGGTGTGCGGCGGGGGGCCCGGGGGGCGGGTCGTCGGCGGGTGGGTCGTCGGCGGGTGGGTCGTCGGCGGGCGGTTCGTCCGCGGGCGGGGTGCCGCCCTCCTCGTCCCCCGGCTCGGGTTCCGGCTCCGGTCCCGGGGTGCAGCGTGGTTCGACCACCGCCCTGGCCCGCGCCGAAGCATGGGTGTTCTCGGTCCCGGGAATCACCGAACGGCCCACGGTCTTACGGGTGTCGGCCTCCACGGCGAAGGACGTGGGGTACGAGCCGGGAGTGCACGTCGCGTCGGCGTCGTTGCGGCCCGCGAACCGCTGGGCGTTCGCGCACGCCTCGTCGCCGGGGACACCGCGGCCGCCGAGCAGGTCCTCCCAGGGCGCGCCCGTACGGACCGCGTCGAGGAGTTCCGTACGCAGCTGGTCCCGGTACTTCTGCCCGGCCGCCAGCGCGGCCGCGTCCGCCGCGGTCTGCGCGGAGTTGCGCGTCGCGGCGGCCTGCCCGACCGCGAAGAACGCGAAGGCGAGGAAGAGCAGGCCCGCCACGGCCACGAGGTAGACGGGGAACGCCTGGCCGGCGTCGCGGGACCGGCGGCGGGGCGCCGCCCGGGTCAGATCCCCACGACCTCGGAGATCTTGTTGGAGATGGCCGTCGCGATCTGACTGCCGAAGTCCGTGGTCGACAGGACGAGCACGATCGCCACGACCACGGCGATGATGCCCAGGTACTCGATCGAGGTCTGCCCCCGGTCGTCGTCCTTTCCCCACAACCGCTTCGCCATCGTGTTCCCCTCCATGGGCGGCCGGGCCGCTCCGGTCCGGATGGTCTGCCCCCGTGGTGCCGCCCCGCGCGCACACGTCGTCCGGCGGGCCGCCGTACGGGCGAGGGCCGTACAGGCGCACACCGAACACGCGTACACCGGACGTGCGCACGCTGCGCACACGCACGCTCGCGACACGAGAAAAATACGCCGGAACACCGGTCCCGGGACAGGGCGTCCGCCCGCATTCCTTTCCCGTGGGCGCGGGTTGAAGCATCGGCCGGTGAATTCGGGGCCGGACACCATACGGTTCGCCCGGTTCGTCGCGTAAGGCGGAGGACGCCGGTCCAGCCGGAACCTCCGGTACGCCCGTCCCGTCCGACCGCATCCTCCCCACCCCCGCCCGTCCTCGTCGACAGCGCCGTCCGCACCCGTCCCGGTGTGCCCGGCGGTGCGCCCGGGGCCGGGGAACACGTGGATGCCGACTGTGCCACATACCGTTGCGTACGCGAAGGGTGTTTGCCCAACAGGAGCCGTTTCGAGACGCGGAAGGAGTCGCCTTGCCACGGGAGTTGACGCCGGCCCCGCGCGCCCGTCCGTACGCCCGCGTCAGTCCCCCATCAGCGACCCGAAGTCGGTGCCCGAGCCGAGGAAGAAGCCCGCGACGAGCAGGATCATCGTGGCGGGGACCATGAAGGTGGTGACCACCATGGTCGCCTTGGGCACCGCGCGGGCGGCCCGCCGCCGGGCGTTCTGCGCGTCGGTACGGCGCATGTCGTCGGCGATCTGGATGAGCGTGTCGACGATCGGGGAGCCCAGTTCCTCGCCCTGCTGGAGCGCCGTGACGAACTGGGCCACCTGCTCGGAGTCGTTGCGTCTGCGCAGTTCCTCGAACGCCTCGCGGCGGCTGACGCCCATGTCCAGCTGCCGCAGGGTGATCCGCAGCTCGTCGGCCCAGGGACCTTCGTACTTGTCGGCGACCCGGTCCAAGGCCTGGCGGAAGCCCAGCCCGGCACTGACCACGACGGCCAGCACGTCCAGGAAGTCGGGCAGGGTGCGCTCGATGGTGTCCTTGCGTTGGCGAATCGCGGCCCAGATGCCGACCTCGTTCCAGAGGAATCCGAAGGCGACGAGGAGGAGGGCGAGCAGGAGCTGGGAGCGCAGCAGCATGACGAGCGCGCCGCCGAAGCCGAGGAAGCCGTACACCGCGCGGCGGGCGGCGTAGCGGTCCACGGTCAGGCCGCCGGGGTTGCCCGCCAGATCGATGCGTCTGCGCACCTTGGCCACCCGCTTCTCCCCCATCAGGCGTAGCACCAGGGGCGCGTAGCGCATGCCCGCCCGGTCCACCGCCGAGCCGACGACGGTGGTACGGGAAGCGCCGACCTCCAGGGCGACGGCGATGTCCGAGGGCAGCCTGGCCTCGCGCCGGTAGAGCGCGACGCCGTAGCAGATGCCCGCCACGGAGAGCGCGAGGGCGAGGGCGAGAAGCAGTCCGGTCGTTCCGATTCCCATGGGTGGGTGCCTTCTGACGGGGAGGTGCGGCGGGAGGTTCAGACGTCGATCTTGGAGATGCGGCGGATCACGAAGAACCCGACGGCGTACAGGACGAAGGCCGCCACCACCGCGGCCTGCCCCAGGAAGGTGGCCGTCATCCGGTCGATGGCCCCGGGGGCGATGCGGTTCATCAGCAGCAGCGTGCCCAGGCCGAGGAACGGTACGACATACGCCGTGACGACGACCTGGGAGAGCTGGGTGCGCACCTCGCGCCGGGTCTCCTTGCGCTCCTCCAGGGTCTTGGTGAGGTTGCGCAGCGAGCCGACGACCGTGCCGCCCGCGCGGTTGGACAGCACCAGGGTGGTGACGAGCACGACGAGTTCGCGCGAGGGCAGCCGGGCGGCGAGTTCGTCGAGGGCCTCGTCGAGGGAGTGGCCGACGGCCAGCTTGTCGGAGACCTTGGCCAGTTCCTCGCCGGCGGGCGCCTCCAGTTCCTCGGCCGCCATGCCCAGGGCCGTACGCAGCGCCAGACCGGCCTGGGTGGCGTTGGCGAGGATGCGGGACAGCTCGGGCAGCTGGTTGATGAACCGCTCGATACGTTTCTGCCGCTGCCAGTTGAGGAAGGCGTACGCGGACCAGACGGCCGCCAGGGCCGCGAGCGGGCCGAAGAAGGGCGCCAGGACCGCCTGCGCGACGATCCAGACCCCGGTGACGACGGCGAGCAGGTACACGAAGAACTCGCCGGGGGTCACGTCCAGGCCGGTGGCGGCGAGCCGCAGTTCCAGGCCGCGCCCGAGGCGGGTGGCGCGCAGCCGGCGGTCCACGGCGACGAAGCGGCGGCCGTGGCCGGTCCGGGGCAGGCCGTGGTCGTCGGAGAGCCGGTCGACGAGGTCCTGGTGGCGCTCGCGGCCGGTCGTGTACAGCCGCAGGCCCACGACGGCCAGCACCGCGCAGAGCAGGGTGGTGCCGAGGGTGAGCAGGGCGATGTCGTCCAGGGGCATGGGCGCGGGTCCGTCCTCCGGTGGGTCGGCGGGTGGCTAGGAGGCTTCGCGGGTGGCGAGCTGGTCGGCGGTGGCCGCCACCCCGAAGGCCGGGGGTACGGGTTCGTCGGCGAGGTAGAGGCGTTCGGCGACGCGGCGCGGCAGCGGGTGGTAGCGGAAGCGGCCGCGTACGGTGCGGTCGGCGCCGCTCGGCTCGGCCTCGAAGCGGCAGACGGTGGCGAGGCGGTAGTCCGCGTGGCCGTGCGAGTCGAGGATGGCGATCTCGCCGATGCGGCGGGAGCCGTCGGCGTGCCGGGTGATCTGGACGATGCAGTCGACGGCGCTGTTGATCTGGTCGCGCAGCGCCTCGAAGGGCACCTTGACGTCGGACATGGAGGCGAGCGTCTGGAGGCGCATCAGGGCGTCCTCGGCGCTGTTGGCGTGCACGGTGGCGAGCGAGCCGTCGTGGCCGGTGGACATCGCCTGGAGCATGTCCAGGGTCTCGCCGCCGCGGACTTCGCCGACGATGATGCGGTCGGGGCGCATGCGCAGGGAGTTGCGTACGAGGTCGCGGATGGTGATCCGGCCCTTGCCCTCCACGTTGGGCGGCCGGGACTCCAGGCGGATCACGTGGTTCTGCTGGAGCTGGAGTTCGGCGGCGTCCTCGACGGTGATGATCCGCTCGCCCTCGGGGATGAGGCCGGAGAGGGCGTTGAGGAGGGTGGTCTTGCCGGCGCCGGTGGGCCCGGAGACGACGACGTTGAACTTGGCCCTGACCAGTCCGGCGAGCAGCATCACCATCTGGTCGTCGAGCGTGCCCATGCCGATCAGTTCGGGCAGCGTGTAGGCGCGGGGGAAGCGGCGGATGGTGAGGGTGGCGCCGTTCAGGGCGAGCGGCGGGATGATGACGTTGACGCGCTCCCCGGAGGGCAGCCGCGCGTCGACCATCGGGTTGGACTCGTCCACCCGGCGGTTGACGGTGGAGACGATGCGTTCGATCGTCTGCATGAGCTGTTCGTGGGAGGCGAAGCGGACGGGGACCAGCTCCACCCGGCCGTGCCGCTCGACGTACACCTGGTCGGGGCCGTTGACCATGATCTCGGTGACGGAGGCGTCCTCCAGGAGCGGTTCCAGGACACCGAGGCCGAGGGCCTCGTCCACCACGCGGCGGATGAGCTGGGCGCGTTCGGAGGTGGACAGGACCGGGCCCTCGCGGCTGATGATGTGGCCGAGGACGCGCTCCAGGCGGGTGCGGCGCTCGGCCGCGGCGAGCGCCGACATCTCGGCGAGGTCGATCTCTTCCAGCAGCTTGGCGCGGTACACGGCGACGAGGTGGCCGTCCTCGCGGCCCGCCGGGGGAGCCTCCGGCGCGGCGATGCGGGCTTTCAGGCTCATGGGGTGGTGGTTCCTCCGGGTTCGGCGGGCAGGGCCATGGTGGCGCTGCGGGTGGCGTGCCAGGGGCCGGCGCCGGGGATGACGGACGGGATCTCGACGGTCGCGGTGGCCCGCACCTCGCCGCCGCCCTCGGAGGCCCGGACCTCGGCGTCCGCGCCGATCCAGGTGCTCATGGCCGCCTTGCCCGCCGCCTCCGGGCTGGTCTTCCGGTCGGCGGCGTCGAGGGTGGCCGTACGGGCGGCGGCGCGCGCGCCGGTACCGGCCTGCTGGACGGCGTACGCGGCCAGGCCGAGCTGGATCACGGCGAGGGCGATGAGCAGGAGGACCGGCAGGAAGCCGAGGAATTCGACGGAGACCTGGCCGCGGTCGTCGCGCCGCGGGCGCGGCCGCTGCCGGTCCTGGACGTGTGCCGTCGCCCTCACGCCTCCTCCTCCGCCACGCCCGCCGTGCCCGTGACGGTCCACGGGAAGTTCCCCGCGCCGGGGAAGAGCACCGGCACCTTCAGGCCGACCTTCGCCTTCCACAGACCGCCCTCGGCGCCGCAGGCGATCGTGGCACCGCCCTGCCAGGCGCCGGGCAGGTCCTTCTTGGCCGCCGCCGCGCACGCGCCCGCGCCGCCGGTCTCCGTGGCGGTGCCCGCCCGGGCGCCCTTGTCGGCCGCGTTGGCGGCGAGCGCGTACGTGTAGCCGACGAGTACGAACTGCCAGAGCAGGACGAGGACAACCAGGATCAGCGGGGCCAGCCCGAGGAGTTCGACGGAGATCTGGCCGCGGTCGTCGCCCGGCCGTGGGCGGCGCACCCCTCAGCCCTCCTCGTAGGGGCCGGCCGGGCCGAAGGCTCCCGAAGCGCCCGGCTCACCCGCCGCGGGCCCGGCCGTCAGCGCCTTGCGGCGCCGTCCGGTCAGTGACGTACGGGCGCGGTGGCTGCCCCGTCCCTGCCGTGCCGCGGCCGGCGCGTCGACCAGGCCCAGCTCCCCGGCCAGCGCCCACAGCGCCTGCCGGACGGTGGAGCGGGCGTCCAGGTCCTGCATCCGGCCGGCGTCGACGTACGGCTGGAGCTCCTTGAAGCCGGCCGGTACGGGGGTCCGGGCGACGTGGGTGCCGGTGGCCTTGCCGACCAGCGGCGGCTGGATCTCGGTGTTACGGGTGAGGCGGTTGACGACGGTCGTGGTGTCCTCCGCCTTGCGGATCTGGAGCCGGTCCCAGAGCCGTACGAGGCGCTTGGCGGCCCGTACGCAGATCACGTCCGGGGTCGTCACGAGCAGGGCGGTGTCGGAGAGTTCGACGGCGGCGGCGTTGGCGGACTGCATCTGGGAGCCGCAGTCCACCACCACCAGCTCGTAGCGCGAGCGCAGCGCCGCCAGGACCGTACGGGCGGCCCGGTCGTCCACCTCCTCGCCGCGCTCCCCCTCCTCCGGTGCCAGCAGCAGGCCGAGGCCGGTGTGGTGGGCGTGCACGGCGTCCTGGAGGACGCGTACGGAGATGTCCTGGATGCCCGCGAGGTCGACGATCGACCGGCGGAACTGCACGTCCAGGTAGGAGGCCACGTCACCGGACTGGAGGTCCATGTCCACCAGCGCGACGCTGCGCCCGGCGGCGCGCGCGGCGAGCGCGAGCTGGACGGCGGTGACCGTCGTGCCGACGCCGCCCTTGGCGCCGGTGACGGTGACGAGTGTGCCGGCCGGCCCGGACACCGCTTCGTGCCCGCCGCCCAGGTGGACCCGTACGCCTGATGCCCACTGGGCCGCGGCCTGCACCCGGGCGGCCAGTTCGTCGTAGCTGAGCGGCAGCCCAACGATGCCGCGCGCGCCCGCGTCCATGGCGGCGGCGAACAGGGCCGGCCCCGCGTCCGTGGTGATCAGTACGACGCCGACGGCGGGGAAGCGCAGCGCGATGTCGCGGATCAGCTCCAGCGCGGGCACCGGTCCGATGCGCTCGTGCACGAGGACGACCTCGGGCAGCTCGTCCACGGCCGCCGGCGGCCCCGGCAGCTCCGGGGCGTCGGCGGCGGCCCGGGACGCGGCCCGGTCGAGCGCGTCGGCCAGCGCCGTGGAGTCGGCGACCGGGGGCGCGGGCTCGGCGCCCGGCAACTGGCTGAGCAGCGATGACACGGCGCGGGCGGCGTCGGGGTCACCGACTGCCGGGAGGATGCGGATGGTCACCAGTGCCTCCGGGTCACTTGTCGCCGTCGAGGGTGTAGGTGCGCTCGCCGGGCGGGACGCCGGACTCGGTGCCGGGGGCGACGAGGGCGAGCCGTACGTGGGTGGCGAAGGACTCCGCGTAGGCGACGCGCTGGGCGTCCTGGGTGTTCAGGGCGAAGGTGATCGGTACGGCGTCGGTGGCGCGGCGGGTGCTGGAGGAGCGGGTGTCACCGGGGTCCTTGGTCTCCAGCGGGGTCAGCTTGCCCCGGTCGATGACCTGGGCGTTCGCCACGATCACCTTGGAGACGGGTCTGTCGGTGGCCCGCTTGCCCTCGAAGGTGGCGTAAATGTTCACCCGGGCTCCGGGGTTGATCTTTCCGGCGACACCGGTGGCCGCGTCGACCATGATGGCGATCTCCTGCTGACCGGGTTTGAGCGCCGGGCGGTCGACGACCATGTCGTCCTGGAGGAGCGAGCCCTTGTGCAGCGGGGTCACGGCGATCTTGCCGCGGACCCGGGCCAGGTCGGTGACGGCGGTGGACGGCAGCCAGCGCTCCGGTATGTCCACCTTCTCGAACTGCCCGGGGTCGAGCGCCTGGTAGGCGGCCACGTCCGCCTTCAGCCGGTACGCGGTGCGCTCCGGGCCGACCTTGGACTCCACGTCGCGGATCACCGACAGCACGCCGACGAACGCGCCGAGCGCACACAGGACCGACAGGAGCAGCAGGATCACTCCGCGGCGCTGGCGTGAGTTCATGAGTGCGGGACCTCGTGGTGATCGGTACGGGCGGGGGCGGGGCGGACGGCGCTGCGTGGTCGCGGTGGGTGCGGTCGCGGTCGGTGCGGTCGCACCGGGCGGGTGGTCCGGTGGAGCCGCCGTCGGCAGGGCGGTGCGCACGGGCCGGGCGGGCCCGGTACGGGGCGGGTCAGCGTGCCCGTACGGCAGTCCGCCGCCCCGGCTCGGGTCCGGGGACGCCGCCCGGTGAGACCGGGGCCAGGCCCCGGCGGCGCAGCAGGGACGAGGCGGGCGTGGCAGCGTCCGGCCCGGTCAGGGAGCGCGCGGGTCCGTCCGCACGCCGCCCGCCGCCCGCGCCCGGTACGGCGGTCGGCGCGCTGCAGAACGCGCACCGGTCGCCGATGAGTTCGAGACCGCACCAGCGGCACTCCTCTCTCCGTACGGACGCCACGAGCTGGTAGAGCACCGAGAGATCCGGGATGGCCGCCGCGAACTCGGTGACCTTGTGCGTGCCCCACCACACCGCCGACTCGGCGGGCAGCGGGACCTCGTACGTGCCCTGCACCTGCCAGGAGCGCGCCAGGACACCGTCGACCCACTCGCCGGACGACTGCCCGCGCGCGCAGGCGAGGCGGGTGGCGAAACCGGGCGGGCGCAGGCCGGCGTCGGCGGCCCGCTCGGCGTGCCGGTCGAGGTGGACGAGGTGCGGCTCCGGGTTGGCCAGCACCGCGAAGTGCGTACCGGGCACCCAGGACCGCAGGTGGGAACGGAGGTCCGTCGGCACCCTGTCGAGGCGCGCGACGGTGCCGAGCAGGGCGCCCGCGTGCACGTAGTGCGCCAGCAGACGGGCGGCGCAGGCCAGCAGGCCGGGGCTGAAGTCGCACAGCGACAACTGGCGAAGCTGGTGGGCCAGTACGGCCAGGCCGAGCGGCGGCAGGTCCATCGGCAGGATCGCGAACCGGTCGCTCTCCAGGACCGCGCGCAGGGTGTGCAGCCGGCGGACGTGGTCCGGCGGGCAGGCGGTGGAGTACAGCGCGACGAGATGACCGTGGTGTTCGAGCACCGCGCCCAGCTCGGTCAGCGCTTCGTCCAGCGACTGGGCGTGCGGGGGCCGGACGACCACGGCGGCCGGGGTCTGCCGGTCGGTGGCGGGCAGCGCGAGGTCGGCACTGGTGACTGCAATCGCGGTCGGCACGTCGCGTCCCCCACTGCGCTGCTGGCGCTGTCGGCACTGTTGGCGCTGTCGGCACTGCTGTTGGCTCAGCACCTTATCGGCGAGTTCCGCCCCGGAGAACACGTTCTGGGGTACTGGGCGCCCGTCTTGGCATCTCACGGGCTGCCGTGCGGCCGGTACGCACGGCAGTGCGCCGTGTGCGCACGGAATGCGTACGGAATGCCTACGGAAGACGACCGGCCGCGCGGCGCCCGGAGCACCACGCGGCCGGTTCACGTCCTACGGCTCAGGGGCCGTCCGTGCTTCCCGCCGTCACGGCTTGGGCAGCACGCACCCCTGCCGTCCCAGGTCCAGCTTGTTGCCGGTGCCGAAGCACTGGGGGACGGTGTAGATCTGCTGGGCGTAGTTGATGCCCTTGCGGACGGTGACCTTGCCGTTCTCGTCGATCTCGCACGGGTTGTTCATCGTGCAGCGCTGGCCGCTCTCGTTGCCCGTGTTGTTGATGGCGGCGACCTTGCCGGAGGCCACGTCGATGACCGGCGAGCCGGACGTGCCGCCGATCGTCTTGCAGGCGGAGGTGTAACGGACCGAGTCCTTCATGACGTAGCCCCCCTCCTTCAACTGGTGCACGAACCCGTCGACGTTGCAGGAGTAGGTCTTCTTCCAGTACCCGGACACGACGGTGATGGCGGCGCCCTTGACCGGGTGGGTGGTGGCGATGTCGAGCGCCTTGATGCCGTAGCGCTGCTTTATCTGGGCGTAGGTGGAGGAGAGTTCGTAGAACGACACGTCGGTGTCGGTCATGGTCGCGTACGAGATCTTGGTGGCGCGTACCGTGCCGAGGTTGCCGGCCGAGGCGCTGAGCACGGTGAAGCTGCGGCTGGAGGGCTGGTCGACGACGACCTCGCCCGGTTCGGGCATGCCGCTCTCCAGACAGTGGCCGTTGGACATGACCAGGGCCGGATCGTTGTCGGTCGAGGTGGGCATCCGGACGATCGAACCCGAGCAGTTGCTGAGCGCGACGGTGCCCGCGAAGTTCACGGCCTTGCCCTTGGCCTGCGCCGCGGCCGGGGCCGTCGGCACGGCCTGGAGCTGCGGCGCCGCGGCGGTCCGGGCCGCACCCCGGTCCGTCGTGTCCGCCGTCGTGACGGCGTTGGCCGTGCCGCCGGCGCCCATGAGCGCCGTGGCGCTCAGGACAGCGGTGGCCAGGGCGCCGACGAGAGGTCTGTTCATGTGGGGGTCCTCTCACACTGGTGAGTCCGGCGAGGGGCCGGACTTGTCGTGCGCATTGTTGGGGCGGCACAGGCCCCTGGCAACAATCTTCCGGAAACCGGCGGGAATTTGGCGTGTTTGCGTCAACGCGAGCCATTGACCGAGCCATGCCAAGGCAAAACACTGGCGCCGTCGCTCGCCTCACACCCCCACGGAGGTCACACCATGCGACCACGGTTACGCGGCAGACGGACCACCGTCCTCACCGCACTCGTCTCCCTCGCGCTGGCCGCACCCCTCGCCGCCCGCGCGCAGGAATCCCCTCCTCAGGACACTTCCACGAGCACCGTCGCCGCCGGTACCACGGCGGCGGACACCGGCACACCCCGCCAGTACGAGATCACCGGCCTGGCCACCGCCGCCCAGCGCACCGCCCTGGCCTCGACGGGCGTGTCCATCGACGAGGTGCACGGCCGCACCGTCGTCATCACCGCGGACACCGCGCAGGCCGCCCTCGTACGCAAGCTGGGCCACCGGCTGCGGGCCCTGCCCGCGCCCCCGTCGGGCACCGGCGACCGCGTCAAGGACTTCCCCTCCGGCTACGGCAAGTACCACAACCACGCCGAGGCCACCGCGGAGATCAACGCGCTCGTCGCCAAGTACCCGGCCATCCTGAGCAAGCGCGTCATCGGCAAAACCTACGAGGGCCGGGACATCCTCGCCCTCAAGCTCAGCAAGAACGTCGCCCAGGACGACAACGAACCGGAGGTCCTCTTCACCGCGCACCAGCACGCGCGCGAACACCTCACCGTCGAGATGGCCCTCTACCTGCTCAACGACTACACGGCGAAGTACGGCAGCGACCCGCGCGTCACCAAGATGCTCGACTCCCGCGAGATCTGGGTGATCCCGGACGTCAACCCGGACGGCGGCGCGTACGACATCGCCACCGGCTCCTTCCGCAGCTGGCGCAAGAACCGGCAGCCCAACACCGGCTCCGCGAACGTCGGCACCGACCTGAACCGCAACTGGGACTACAAGTGGGGCTGCTGCGGCGGCTCCTCCGGCAGCACCGGCTCCGAGACCTACCGCGGCCGGGCCCCCGCCTCGGCCCCCGAGGTCAAGGTCGTCGCCGACTTCGTGCGCAGCCGGGTCGTCGGCGGCACCCAGCAGATCAGGACCGCCATCGATTTCCACACGTACAGCGAACTGGTCCTGTGGCCCTTCGGGTACACCTACAACGACACCGCACCCGGCATGACCCAGGACGACCGCGACGCCTTCGCCGCCGTGGGCAAGTCCATGGCGGCGAGCAACGGTTACACACCGGAGCAGTCCAGCGATCTCTACATCACCGACGGCTCCATCGACGACTGGCTCTGGGGCAACCAGAAGATCTTCGCCTACACCTTCGAGATGTACCCCTCCTCGGCAGGCCAGGGCGGTTTCTACCCCCGCGACTCGGTCATCACCCGCGAGACCTCCCGCAACCGCGACGCGGTGCTGCAGCTCCTGGAGAACAGCGACTGCATGTACCGGTCGATCGGGAAGGAGGCGCAGTACTGCAAGACGGGGTGAGGTGATCCCTGCCGTTCACCGGGGCCGCGGCTGTCACCGCGGTCCCGGCGACGCACCGGCCGGCCACGGACTCCGATACTTGTACGCTTGCGCAAGTATCCGTAACCCTGTTGCCGCAGCGCCGCGACAAGTCCCGCTATACCATCCCTTTACCCCGGCGAAGAGCACCCCAGAACAAGATCAATAAAGCCGGAGAGGGCAGCCATTTCCCCGCAATGTAAGGTGCCCCTACGGCGAATTCCCGGCTCCGGTTCACCTTCGTGCGCGTTGGTACGGGACTTCGCCCCTTGTCCGTATTGCGGCGATCAACGGCTAGGGAGTTCCGCGTTCCATGGGGGAGCACTTCGCAACCGACACGGACCAGCTGGGGGCCTTTCTCAAGACCCTCGAAGGCTGTGTACGGGAACTGAACGAGGCCCGGGCGGCCCTCGCCCACGTACGGTCCGACCAGATCGGCACCCAGCGCCTGGACGAGGCGTGCGACGGGTTCCAGGAGCGTTGGAAGTACGGCTCCGAGCAGACCAAGAAGATGATCGACGCGATAAGCGAAGGCGTGAAGTCCAACAAGAAGGGTTACGAAGAGGTCGAGAAGGCACTCGAATCGGCCCTCAAGGAGATCACGCAGAAAGCGACCTCCGCCGGCGCGAACGGAGGGGCCAAGTAGTGGCGGCGAACCCCTACCCGCACCTCGGCTGGAATCCCGTACCCGGCATACCCTCCGAAGTCACCGCACTGCAGCAGAAAGTCACCAGGGCGGCCACCGCACTGCGTTCCTGCCATCAGCAGATTCAGCAGCTCATCGGCGAGAGCAGTTACTGGCAGGGCGATGCGGCCAAGGCATTCCGCGAGGCACTCGACGGCGAACTGCCGACCTATATCAAAAATGCCGCGCGCTCCCTGGAGAAGGCTTCCGCGCAACTGAAGGTCTGGGACGGGGACCTGACGTCCCATCGGGACCTGGCGCGCAAGTACGACGACGAGGCGGGCGAACGCAAAGCCGCCGCCGACCGGGCCGCCGCGCACCGCTCCCAGGCAGCACAGCACCCCGACCTCAAGCTGGCGGGTCAGCAGTTCCCCTCCCAGGCGGAGGCGGACGCGGCCGAGCAGCGGCTGCGGGCGGCCGAGCGCAGCCTCAACGAGGCGACCACCGCGCTCAACAACGCCAACAGCTCCTACAACGACGTCATCAGCAAAGCCGAGCGGCTGGAGACCACCCACGCCGACCAGGCCGAGACGGTCGCCAAGGAACTCGACGGCGCCACCGACAAGCTCGCCCCCAAGGAGCCGGGCTGGCTGTCCAAGGCCGTCAACGCGATCTGGGACGGCATCAAGGCCGTCGGCGCGTTCCTGTACGAGCACGCGGGCACCATCGGTGCCATCGCCGGGCTGCTGGCGCTCTTCCCCACCCCGCTGACGCCGCTCTTCGCCGGTATCGCGGTGGTGGCCAGCGCCGCGTCCATGACCAAGAACCTCTCCGATCCGGAGTTCAGAGCCGCGCTGGCGGGCGAGAAGGGCGGCTGGGACACCTTCGCCGCCTACGCCTCGCTGGCCGGCGACACCGTCGGCATGATCCCCGGCGTCGGCGCGCTGGGACGCGCCGGCAAGGAGGTCTTCGAGGCATCGGTGACGGCCGAACGGTGGGGCGTGGCGGTCTCCCGTTCCGAGCAGGTCTCCGGGTTCGCCAAGGAGATCGTGCCCGCCTTCTCCGGCAAGGCGACAGCGGCTGCCGAAGAGGGTGCCGCCGCGTTCAGCGCGGGGGGCCGGGAAGCCGCGAAGCGGGTCACGGAGATCGGCGCCAACGGCGTCAACGTCACCGCCAACCTCGCCTCCTCGGCGGAGAGCCTGGGCTGGCTGCCGAAGGAAGGCGCCGGGCACAACGCCGCCGAGAGCACGAAGGCCGCCGCGACCCTGCACGGCATCGCCGGACTGGTGGGGATCGCGTGAGCCGCCCTGACGAGCGCCGGAGGGCGGTCACTTCATGAACAGCACCTTCGCCGAACCGGCGGCCGAGCCCCGCCCAGCCTTCTGGTACGGCCTCCCGGACGGTTATGTACAGCTGGACCTCCACCCGTCCTTGGAACGCGTCGAGGACCTGGCCGCCCAGGTACGCGCGCTGCCCGACGGCGTACGCGACCGGGCCGAGAGCGCGTTCCGCTTCTACGCGGGCATCCTGACGCTGCTCAACGACCAGGAGGTGCAGGGCTGCGCGATCGGCCTGCACCCGGACGGCGAGGGCGGCATCTCCTTCTCCGTCCTGACCGTGTCCACCGTCCCGGTCACCGGCGTGGACCCGAAACTCGTCCTCGTCGGCCTGCTGGGAGCACCGGAGGAGCGCCCCGCGGGCGAGACCCTGACCCCGGTCGAGCTGCCGTGCGGCCTGGGCTTCCTCTCCGAGACCGAGCGCCGCACCACGGCCCCCGGCAGGCCGCCGGAAGGCACCGAAGGCCCGCCCCAGGGCACGGTCTGGCAGGGCACGGTGGCCGTGACCGGCACCGGCGTGCCCGACATCGTCGTGGTGCAGCTGGTGACCGCCGCCGTGGAACTGGCCGCCGATTACCGCGACGTACTCCTCGGTACGGCGGCCACACTGACCTTCACCGACCCGGCACACTCGGAGGGGCCCGAGGAGGAAGAGCCCGCCGGGCGGAACCCCGCCGGGGGCACCGTACGCGACATCTTCGGATGAACCGGACCGGAAAGCCTGAGGAGACCACCTTGACCGACGCATCCCGCGCCACGGCCCCGCCCGCCCCCGTGGACGTCGACCGCGTCCTGCGCCGCGCCACCCGGCGCCTGCTCGGGGACCTGGTGCTGCGGCTGGTGATCATCGCCGTACTGGTCGCCGTACCCATCGTGCTGACCCGGACCGGAACCTGGGACTCCCCGTTCCTCGGCCTGTTCGCCGTCGTCGCGGTCTTCCTCGCCCTCTTCACCTTCTACCGCTTCGTGTTCACCACCCGCCTCGGCAAGCTGCGTGCGGTCCTGCGCACCTACCCCCTGGAATTCCGGCCGCGCGTCACGAAGAAGGACGCGGACGACTGGTCCAAGTACGGCACCACCTTCACCCTGAAGATCAGCGGCGGCACCCAGGGCCCGGCCCCCTGGGTCCGGGCCGTCAACGTGGTGGGCCGCCGCCGCTGGCCGAAGGAGACCGAGAACGGCGCGTGGGTCGCGGGCGACCTCGCCTTCGGCGGCATCCTCGTCGTCCCCGGCACCGAGGAAGCCCTGTTCCTGGAGATCGCCAAACAGGACAAGGCGGCGCGCGCACGCGAGGAAGCCGACCCGGAGCGCCTGGCACGGGCTGAGCAGGCGGGCCTCGTGGGTAAGCGGCGCTAGGGCTCGCCTTCTCCCCCCGGACGACGCTCTGCGGGCCGGGGCCTCCACTGCGACGGGCCCCGGCCGTCACCTTCCCTCGGCACGCCGAGCCCGAACGGCATCGGTGTACATCTCGGTCGTCAGGTCACCCGGCCCGACACCCACATCCCCGAGAACCGCCCGCACATCCGCGAGAGCGCCCGGCAATTCCTCGACATCCGTCACCTGCGTCTCCAGCTCGACGTAAGTCCCCTCGATCTCCGGAACGCGGACGAGCGTGGCGAGCATCTTCCGCCCGCGCGCGGTGAACTCGTAATTCCGGCAGTGCTTCTCGAAGGCGATCGCCTCGACATGACCGAGACCACGGAGCATGGCCCGGACGGCTTCCGGCTCGCCGACACGCGTCTCGTACTCGGGCTTCGCCCCCGACACCTCGTCGACCCGCGCTTCTTTGTACGTCAGCAGCGACCGCGTGCCGTCCGCACTGTGCACGGTACGCAGCCGCAGCTCGCGGTCTCCCGTCTCCAGGGTCGCGTCCGGGGTATCGAAATACGTGTCCCGATAAACCTCGTCACGTCCGACCGCCAGCCGCTCCAATTGCGCGCGCACGAACGCCGGTTCGCGTACGCACGCTTTCAGCTCGGCCTCGATCATGCGACTCCCCCGTCATCAGACCGTACGATCGCCCTCGGCCACGCGGGACTCGGTCGTCGGAGAAGCTGAACTACACCACCAGACTCACCACCGCCGCCACCGCGAATCCCACCACCGACAGCACCGTCTCCAGTACCGTCCACGACTTCAGTGTGTCGCGTTCGGAGATGCCGAAGTACTTGGCGACCATCCAGAAGCCGCCGTCGTTGACGTGGGAGGCGAAGATCGAGCCGGCCGAGATGGCCATGATGATCAGGGCGAGGTGGGGCTGGGAGAGGTGTTGGCCGTCGACCAAGGGGAGGACGATGCCGGCGGTGGTCACGATGGCGACGGTTGCCGAGCCCTGGGCGACGCGGAGGACGACGGAGACCAGCCAGGCGAGCAGGATGACGGGCAGGCCGACGTTCTGGAAGGTGTCGGAGAGGGCGTCGGCGACGCCGCTGCCCTTGAGGACGGCGCCGAAGATGCCGCCCGCGCCCACCACCAGCAGGATGTTGCCGACCGGCTTCAGGGAGGCGGTGGAGACGGTCTCCAGGGACTTGCGGGACCAGCCGCGGCGGATGCCCAGGAGGCAGTAGGCCAGGAGCAGGGCGATGGTCAGGGCCACGAAGGGGTTGCCGAAGAATTCGACGACGGAGCGGAGGGTGGAGGGGGCCAGGGCGATGGAGGAGAAGGTGGCGAGGAGGATGAGAACGAGGGGGGTGCCGATGATGGTGAGGACGGTGCCGAGGGCGACCGGCTTTTCGTGGGGCTGCACGCCTGCTGCGGTCTGTTCGGCGATCACCGCGGCGCGGGCCTCCTCCGCCGCCTCGACCATGTCCTGCGGTACGGGGACGAAGACCCGCTTGCCGATCCACGCGGCGTAGCCCCAGGCGGCCAGGACGGCCGGGATGCCGCAGACGACGCCCATCAGGATGATCCAGCCGAGGTCCACCTTGAACAGTCCGGCGGCGGCGACCGGGCCGGGGTGCGGCGGAAGGAAGGCGTGGGTCATGGAGAGGCCGGCGAGGAGCGGCATGCAGTAGAGGAGGATGGATTTGCCGGTGGGGATTCCCCCTGCACCAAGCTTGTCGGGTGCTTGGGGGAGTTTGGCTGCTGCGTAGACGATGGGGGCCAGGACGAAGATGCCGACGTCGAAGAAGACCGGGATGCCGAAGATCAGGCCGGTCAGGCCCATGGCGAGGGGGGCGCGGCGTTCGCCGAAGAGGCCGAGGAGGCGCGCGCTCAGGACTTCGGCGCCGCCGGAGACTTCGAGGATCGCGCCGAGCATGGTGCCCAGGCCGATGATGATGGCGACGTGTCCGAGGATGCCGCCCATGCCGCTCTCGATGAGGGAGGGAAGGGAGGATTTCTGGACGGTGCCGAAGAGTTCGGTCACGGAGAGGCCGGCTGCCAGGCCTACGGCTATGGAGACGCCCAGCAGCGCTACGAAGGGCTGGAGGCGGACTTTGATGATGAGGAAGAGGAGGAGCAGGATTCCCAGGGCGGCGACGGTCAGGAGGCCGGGGGTGCCCGGTATGAGGGCCAGCAGGCCGCCGGTGTGGGGTGGTGCCGGTGGTGTGGCGGGGGCCGCGGCAGCGGCGGAAGCAGCGTGGACCATGTGACGACTCCGTTGTCAGACAGGGTGGTTCCAGGCAGGGGGGACCGCGGCACGGCGCCCCGGGCGTACGGGACGCCGCACCGTGCGGCGGGTTCAGCGGCGGTAACGGCAACGGGTCGTCCCGGTCAGCCCAGCACCGCGAGGGCGTCGATCTCGATGAGCAGGCCCTTGGGGAGGCCGACGTACACCGTCGTACGCGCGGCCGGCGCCTCCTTCAGGCCCTCGCCCTCGAAGTACGCGTTGTAGATCTCGTTCATCTCGGCGAAGTGGTCGACGTCGGTGAGGTAGACGCGCATCATCATGACGTCGTCCCAGGTCGCGCCGCCCTCTTCGAGGATCGCCTTGACGTTGGCGAAGGTCTGGAGGGTCTGCTCGCGCAGGGTCGGGCCGGCCGGGGTGGGGGCCTGGCCCTCGACGGCGGGCAGGAAGCCGACCTGGCCGGCGACCTGGAGGATGTTGCCCTTCTTGACGCCGTGGGAGAACTTGGCGGGCGGGGTGGTGTGGGTGGCCGGGGTGAGGGCGGTCTTCTCGGTCATGGTCAGGCTTCCTTACTGGTCCTGCGTGCCGGATACGGGGGTGGTGCCGGAGTACTCCCGGCTGATGGCGTCCGCGGTGCGGCGTACCAGCGGGAGCAGGGTGAGGAGTTCCTCGGCGGTGACGACGACATTCGGCGCGGACACCGACATGGCGGCGACGACCCGGCCGTCCGCGCCGCGGATGGGGGCCCCGACGCAGTTGATGGACTCCTCGTGGCCACCGAGGTCGGTGGCCCAGCCCTGTTCGCGCACCTTGGCCAGCTCGGCCAGGAAGGCCTGCGCGTGCGGTGTCGAACGGGACGTGTAGAGGGGGTATTCGAGCTTTTCGGCGAGCGCGCGGCGCTCGGGCTCGGGCAGGTCGGCGAGGAGCAGCTTGGCGACGGCCGCGACGGTGATGGCGACCGGCTTGCCGATGCGCGAGTACATCCGTACGGGGTAGCGGCTCTCGACCTTGTCGATGTAGAGGACCTCGTTCTCCTCGTACACCGCGAGGTGCACCGTGTGCCCGCACTTCTCGTTCAGCTCGACGAGGTGCGGGTGGGCGATCTCGCGGACGTCGAGGTTCTCCACGGCCTGCTGGGCGAGGGCGAAGAGCCGGGCGCCGAGGCGGTAGCGCTGGTCGCTCTGGCGGTAGACCATGCCGTGCTCGTGGAGCGTGCGCAGCAGGCGCAGGGCGGTGGACTTGTGCACGCCGAGCCGGCCCGCCACCTGTTCCAGGTTGGCCGGGCCCTCCGCCAGCAGGGGCAGGATGCTCAGTGCGCGGTCGACTGTCTGACTCATCGTGTACGGACCTCCACCCGTGGGTCGTGCACCCCGTGGCTGGTGGTGCCGCTGCTGCGGTCTGTGGGTACGTCACCGTCGGTGGTCCAGCCGGGGCCGAGTCGCAGTCTCCCCCAGGCGGTGGGGTCGAGGCCCGCAAGGTGGTCGGCGAGCTCCCGGGAGGGGGGTGTGCCGACGTCGCCGGAGACGGTGAGGGAGGCGGCGGCCATCAGGTGGCCGTGCCGGAGGCGGGTGAAGACGGGCAGGTCGCGGAGGGTGGCGGAGAGGAATCCGGCGGCGAAGGCGTCACCGGCGCCGACGGGCGCGACGACGTCGACGGTGAGGGCGGGGGCAGTGGTGACCGTGTCGGTGCCGTCGGCCTGGCGGGCGTACGCGGTGGCGCCGTCGGCCCCCTGCTTGACGACGAGGACGGCGGGCTCGGGCAGCGCGTCGCGTACGGCGTCGGGGCCGTGCAGGTCCCAGGCGGCCGCGGCCTCGTCCGCGCCGACGAAGACGAGGTCGCAGCGGCGGGCGAGGTCGAGGAGGAGTCCGGGGCCGCGTACGGTGCGGTCGCGCCAGAGGCCGACGCGGTAGTTCACGTCGAAGGAGACGAGGGGGCGGCCGGGATCCGGCGCGGTGAGGGTGCGCAGCACGTCGAGGCAGCTGTCGGAGAGGGCCGCCGTGATGCCGGTGAGGTGCAGGACGCGGGTGTCGCGCAGGGCGTCGGCGTCGAGCAGTGCGGGGGACATGGCGGAGGCGGCGGACCCGGCGCGGTAGTACGCCACCTCGGCTTCGCCGGCCGCCGTCTCCGTACCGGTGGCGCGTTCGCCGGCCGTACGGAAGTAGACGCCGGTGGGGCGGTGCGGGTCGCGCTGGACGTGGGAGACGTCCACGCCGCAGGCGGCGACGGCCTCGCGGACGTGGTCGCCGAAGCCGTCGGTGCCGACGCGGGAGATCCAGCGGGTGCGGTGGCCGGTACGGGCGAGGGCGCAGGCGACGTTGGACTCGGCGCCGCCGACGCCGCGCTCGAAGGAGGGTACGTCGGCGAGTCGTCCTGGCCGGGTGGGCATGAAGGTGACCATGGTTTCGCCGAGACAGACGACGTCGGCGCCCGGCCGGGCGGCGGGCGCGGGGCCGTCCGGCGCGTCGTTGCCGTCGGCGCTGACGTTGCTGGACGTGGTCACGATCTTCTGCACTCCTTTGCGTACGGGCTCGTTGAGCCGTTCCGCGACGTGGGACGCACCATTGACCCGGCGATGGCTCGGATGTTAGACAGCAGTAAGCGATATGCGCAATGGGTGTTGCACAGAGTGCAACCAGAACGTGAGGAGGCCCCCATGGCCGCCGCGCCCCACGCCGACCGCAGCGCCACCGGCGCCGCGTCCGGCGCCGACGCAGCCACCGCCGAGCGGCATGCGAAGACCCTCGCGGACGAGCGGGTCGACCACCGCTTCAAGGGGCTTCCCCCGGACGCCGACGGCCGTACCGTCGGCGAGCTGGCGGCCGACCGCCGCAACCTGTTCACCGGCGGCTTCACCACCCCCGTCCTCGCCCTGTCCGCCGAGTCGCTGGAACACAACCTGGCACTGATGGAGACCTACGCCGAGCGGCACGGCCTGGCCTTCGCCCCGCACGGCAAGACCTCCATGGCCCCGCAGCTCTTCGCCCGCCAGCTCGCCCGCGGCGCCTGGGGCATCACCGCCGCCGTCCCCCACCAGGCCCGCGTCTACCGCGCCTACGGCATCCAGCGGATCTTCCTCGCCAACGAGGTCGTCGACGCCGCCGCGCTGCGCTGGCTCGCCGCCGAGCTGGACGCCGACCCCGGCTTCCACTGCGTCTGCTACGTCGACTCGCTGCGCGGCATCGAGCTGATGGACGCCGCGCTGCGCGAGGCCGGCGCCACCCGCCCGGTGGACGTGGTCATCGAGCTGGCCGCCGGCGAGGGCGCCCGTACCGGCGTCCGCACCGACACCGAATGCGTCGAACTGGCCGACGCCGTGGCGGGCGTGGACACCCTGCGTCTGGTCGGCATCGCCGGTTACGAGGGCGAGGTGCCCGACGCGACGCACGAGCGGGTGACCGCCTGGCTGCGCCGGCTGCTCGCGCTCACCGTCGCCTTCGACCGGGCCGGCCGGTTCGCCGACCTGGACGAGATCGTGCTCAGCGCGGGCGGCAGCGCCTGGTTCGACGCGGTGGCCGAGGTCTTCGACGAGGCGCCCGAGCTGTCCCGGCCGCTGCTGAAGCTGCTGCGCTCCGGCGCGTACGTCTCCCACGACGACGGCCACTACCGCCGCCTGACCCCCTTCAACCGCGTGCCCGACGAGGGCGCCCTGCAGCCCGCCTTCCGGCTCTGGTCCCAGGTCGTCTCCCGTCCGACCCCGGAGCAGGCGTTCCTGAACGCGGGCAAGCGCGACGCGGCGTACGACCTCGACCTGCCGCAGGCCCAGGTCGTCCGGTCCGGCCGGGACGGCACCGTACGGCCCGCGGACGGCGTCACCGTCACCAAGCTGTCCGACCAGCACGCCTGGGTCACCACGGAGCGGGCCGGTGACCTGGAGGTCGGCGACTGGGTCGGGCTGGGCCTGTCGCACCCGTGCACGTCCTTCGACAAGTGGCAGCTGATCCCGGTGGCCGAGGCGGACGGCACGGTCGTGGACTACGTCCGTACGTTCTTCTGACGGGCCCGGACAGCGGCTCTCCCTGAGGGCCCGAACATCCCGGCCCTCCCCGAGGGCCGCACGACTTCGGCGCGAGGCACCACCCCCGAGTCCCGCGCCGAACGCCGGGGGCACCCCCCGCCCCCGGCCGGCGCGCCCCACCCCGGGCGCGCCCCGGTCCCGCTCCGGTGCGTCCCCCCGTCACCGGAGCGGGGCCCGCAGGCCATGGCCGCGCGGCGCGGCCCGGCTCCGAGCCCTCGTCCGGCAGAGCCGTGTTCGACAGGAAAGGCGGTTCGGTCATGGACACCGTGGTCCGCGGCGTACGCGTCATCGACGGCACCGGCACCCCCTCCTACCGGGCGGACGTCGCCCTCGCCGGCGGCCGGATCGCCGAGATCCGCCGGGAGACGGACTCCGGGCCGCGCCCCGGCGCCCCCCGCGTCGTGGACGGGGCGGGCCTGGCCCTCTCCCCCGGCTTCATCGACATGCACGCGCACAGCGACCTGGCCCTGCTGCGCGACCCGTCGCACGAGGCGAAGGCGGCGCAGGGCGTCACCCTCGAAGTCATCGGCCAGGACGGCCTGTCGTACGCGCCGGTCGACGACCGTACGCTCGCCGAGGTCCGCGCGCAGATCACCGGCTGGAACGGGGACGGCTCGGACATCGACTTCAGCTGGCGCACGGTCGGCGAGTACCTGGACCGCCTGGACCACGGTTTCGACGGACAGGGCATCGCCGTCAACGCGGCGTACCTCATCCCGCAGGGCACGGTCCGGATGCTCGCCCTCGGCTGGGACGACCGCGCGGCCACCCCCGACGAGACCGCCCGGATGCGGCAGCTCGTCGCCGAGGGCCTGGAGCAGGGCGCCGTCGGCCTGTCCTCCGGCCTCACCTACACGCCCGGCATGTACGCGGACGACGCCGAACTCACCGAGCTGTGCCGGGTCGTGGCGCGCTACGGCGGCTACTACTGCCCGCACCACCGCTCGTACGGCGCGGGCGCGCTGGAGGCGTACGAGGAGATGATCGGCCTGACGCGGCAGGCCGGCTGCGCCCTGCACCTCGCCCACGCCACCATGAACTTCGGCGTGAACAAGGGCCGTGCCCCCGAACTCCTCGCCCTCCTGGACCGCGCCCTGGAGACCGGCGCCGACATCACCCTGGACACCTACCCGTACACCCCCGGCTGCACGACCCTGGTCGCCATGCTGCCGAGCTGGGCGAGCGAGGGCGGGCCCGACCCCATCCTGGACCGGCTGCGGGACGACGCGGCGGCCGCGCGCATCCGGCACGTCATGGAGGTGGAGGGCGCGGACGGCTGCCACGGCGTGCCGATCGAGTGGGACACCATCGAGATCTCCGGCGTCTCGGACCCGGCGCTGGAGGCGTACGTCGGGCGGACGGTCGCCGCGTCGGCGCGGGAGCGCGGCGAGGAGCCGTGGACGACGGCCCGCCGGCTGCTGGTCGAGGACCGGCTCGGCTCCACGATCCTCCAGCACGTCGGCCACGAGGACAACGTCCGCGCGATCATGCGCCACCGGGTGCACACCGGCGGCAGCGACGGCATCCTCCAGGGACACAAGCCGCATCCGCGGGCGTACGGCACGTTCCCGAAGTACCTGGGCACGTACGTACGGGAGCTGGGTGTGCTGCCGCTGGAGGAGTGCGTCGCGCACCTGACCTCGCGCGCCGCCGCCCGGCTGCGGCTGCCCGACCGCGGCCTGGTCCGCGAGGGCTACCGCGCCGACCTGGTCCTCTTCGACCCGGACACGGTCGGCGCCGGTTCCACGTTCGAGGCGCCGCGCACCTTGCCGACGGGCATCCCGCACGTCCTGATCGACGGGCGGTTCGTCATCGAGGACGGGCGGCGGACGGATGTGCTGGCGGGGCGGGCGGTGCGGCGAACGCGGTGCTGATCAGCCGTATCAACTCGTCCGCGTCGTCGGCCACGCCGAGCGCGCCCAGTTCACGGGCGATGTCCTGGCGGGCGGGCGTGACCCGGCCGGCGAAGAAGACGACGGGGCCGGTGTAGCGCCGTTCCCGGCGCAGCGCCGCCACGTGCGAGAACCCGGCCCGGTCGGCCGTGCCGCGGGCGATGTCCGAGATGATCAGTGACGGCATCCGGGCGGCGATGGCGGCGTCGGCGGCCCCGGAGTCCACGGCGATCTCCACGGTCGCCCCCTGCCGCCGGAACCAGGCGGCCAGGGAAGTGTTGTTCTCGGGGCGGTCGTCGACCCAGAGGATCGTGCGGCCGGCGAGGGGCGCGTACGGGTCGGTGTCCGGGAAGCGGATTCTGCGCCGTGCGAGGACGCCGGTCCGCGTGTCCGGTATGACTCCGCCCACGATGTCCGGCTCCCGCTGCTCCACCGCCACCAGCGCCGGCGCGCCCTCGCGCAGTCGTCGCACCAGTTTCTCGGAGCGCGGCAGGTCGAGCAGGCCGTCGAGCAGGGAGTTGAACGCGGCGTCGGTGACCACCTCGGGGAAGACGGTGGGGAGTTCGCGCTCCAGCCGTTCCAGCATCGTGAGGGGGCTCGCCACCTGGCTCGGTACGTCCCGTTGCGCCAGGAACGCTTCGATCAGCGGCCGTTCCTGATCGGGGATGGGTGCCGATGTCCGCACCAGCGTCCGTATCCGCCGGTACATGCGGAAGTCCGCGATCACGTCACCACTGTCGGAACCCGGCGGACTGGTCATCATCCGGTAGAAGTCGGCGTAGAAGTACTGGATCAGCAGGGTGCGCAGCACCGCCTCCGGCGGGTGGTCCGCCCACATCGGGTTCAGGGTGGCTTCCAGGACGAAGCCGTTGACCAGCCGTTTGATGCGGCGGGGATTACGGGCCGAGCGCTCGGCGAGCAGGTCGACCAGGGGCTCGTCCAGCAGGCGCTCGATACCGGCGGTGCGCGCGCACCACTCGATGTACCCCTTCACACCCTGCCCGTCGGCCACCGGGATGCGGTAGCTCGTCTGGAAGATCTTCTCCATGAAGGCCGCACCGGCCGGGGACAGGTCACGCAGCAGGCCGCTCGGCCCCATCGCCGACCGGTCGCAGCCGATGACGAACGCCAGCCCCGGCACGTCCAGATAGACCTTGACCGCCTCGCACACCGCGAGCACCGTCTCCTCCGGGCAGCGGTCCAGGTCGTCGATGAAGACGACGAGCATCCGGCGTGGTGAGTACGCGGCGTTCTCGGCCCACTCCTGGGCCAGGTCGCGGATGGCGTCGCGCATCTCGTTGCGGGCCTGGGAGTTGACGGACAGGCTGCTCCACAACTCGTTGACCAGGCCGGCGGCGCCCAGCGGGCCGGCCACGAGGGTGGCGAGCGCGCGCAGGGCGCGCAGCAGGGCCCGCTGTTCGGAGACCCGGTGCAGCGCCCGCCGCAGCAGCCTGCGGTCGAAGCGCATCAGTACCGACTTGATCAGCCCTTCCAGGGCGTCCGCGCCGGTCGAGGTCCAGGCGTTGTACCAGACGGTGTGCACCTCGGGCGCCGACGTCAGTTCCGCGTCCACCAGGCGCATCAGGCTGCTCTTGCCCATGCCCCACCCGGCGTCGACGGCGAGGGTGAACGGGGTGGAGGCCCGGGAGTCGATCAGCAGGTCGGCGAGCTGTTTGGCGGCCCGGCCGGCGCCCAGCAGGTCGGTGCCGGCCGAGTCCACCGGCTCGTCGTTGAGCAGTGCGAGCCGTTGCTCGGATGTCACCATGCCGCCCCCATGCCGCCCCCGTGGTCGTGTGCCCCGGAGCGTACCGCCGGCGCGCGCGGGCGCGGAGGCCGTTCGCGTACGCCTCCCCGCGCCCCCGCGCGCCATGACGGCGGGTGAGCAACCCCACACCGCCGGTCCCCGCAAGGTGAACAAAAACACCAGGCAGCCCGTGTTACGCGCCCGTATGGTGGCTGGCATGCAGGTGATCCAGTCAACGAAGCTCGCCAACGTCTGCTACGAGATCCGGGGTCCGGTCCTTGAGGAGGCGATGCGGCTCGAAGCAGCGGGTCATCGCATCCTCAAGCTGAACACCGGCAATCCAGCGGCGTTCGGATTCGAGTGCCCGCCGGAAATCCTGGAGGACATCCTCCGTACGGTCGGCACCGCCCACGGCTACGGCGACGCGAAGGGCCTGCTCTCCGCCCGGCGCGCGGTGATGCAGCACTACCAGACCAAGGGCATCGAGCTGTCGGTCGACGACGTCTACCTGGGCAACGGCGTCTCCGAGCTGATCCAGATGTCGATGCAGGCGCTGCTGGACGACGGCGACGAGGTGCTCGTACCGGCCCCGGACTACCCGCTGTGGACCGCCTCGGTCTCGCTGTCCGGCGGTACGGCGGTGCACTACCGCTGTGACGAGCAGGCGGACTGGATGCCGGACCTGGCCGACATCGAGCGCAAGGTCACCGACCGCACCAAGGCCATCGTCGTCATCAACCCGAACAACCCGACGGGCGCGGTGTACGACGACGAGCTGCTGCGCGGCATCGCCGAGATCGCCCGCCGGCACAACCTGATCGTCTGCGCCGACGAGATCTACGACAAGATCCTCTACGACGGCGTCACCCACACCCCGTTCGCCGCGCTCGCCCCCGACCTGCTGACCCTGACCTTCAACGGGCTCTCGAAGTCCTACCGGGTGGCGGGCTACCGCAGCGGCTGGATGGCGGTCTGCGGGCCGAAGGCGCACGCGGCCTCGTACATCGAGGGCCTGACGATCCTCGCCAACATGCGGCTGTGCGCCAACATGCCCGCACAGCACGCGGTGGCCACCGCCCTCGGCGGCCACCAGTCGATCAACGACCTGGTGCTGCCGGGCGGGCGCCTGCTGGAGCAGCGGGACACCGCGTACGACCTGCTCACCCAGATCCCGGGGATCACCTGCACCAAGCCGAAGGGCGCCCTGTACGCGTTCCCGAAGCTGGACCCGAAGGTCTACAAGATCAAGGACGACCGGCAGATGGTGCTGGACCTGCTGCGCGCCGAGAAGATCATGATCGTGCACGGGACGGGCTTCAACTGGCCGGAGCCGGACCACTTCCGCCTGGTCACGCTGCCGAACAAGGACGATCTGACGGACGCGGTGACGCGGATCGGCCGGTTCCTGGACGGCTACGGGCAGTACTGAGCGCGCCCGGGAGACACGCCGTACCCGGACCCCGACTGTACGGATCACAACTTTAGACAGAGTCTAAGCTAGGATGGTCTCCTAGCCGTTGAGTGTTGCCAGGAGGCCGTCCCATGTACGAACCGATCCGCACCAAGTCGGTCCACTCCATGGCCGCCGACCAGGACGTCCCGCACCGCTCCCGCGCGGAGGAGCTGGACATCCGCCTCGCCGGCCACCTGACCGCGCTGCTCACCGTCACCGACGAGCTGCGCGCCACCGAGCCCGACCCCGCGCTGGACGACGCCGCCGAGCGCATCGCCGCGCAGGTGACGCGGTTGCGCGGCGGGGTCCGCCCGCTGCGGGCCGCACCCACCGGCGGCGGTGCCCCGGCCCGCGCGCCCCGGCTGCACCGGCGGGCCCGGATGCTGGCCGGCAGCGCCCTGGCGGTCGCCACCTCGCGGGGTGACCGGGCCGCCGCCACGCTGGCGGCGGAGCGCATGGAGGCCCACGAGGCCGACGCCGCCGTACAGGAGCTGGCCACGGCCTGAGAGGCCGCGCGGCAAGAAGATGGAGA
Source organism: Streptomyces sp. NPDC052496 (assembly GCF_040679095.1). Classification (NCBI taxonomy): domain Bacteria; kingdom Bacillati; phylum Actinomycetota; class Actinomycetes; order Kitasatosporales; family Streptomycetaceae; genus Streptomyces; species Streptomyces sp. NPDC052496. The sequence continues at coordinate 91 of NZ_JBFAUH010000040.1, read as the reverse complement.
CGGGGGGGGGGGGGGGGTGGGTGTGAGGGCTGGATGGGGGACGGGCACGGGGGCGGGGATGGATGAAGGGCTCACGGTGGGGGGGCGGGCG
>NZ_JBFAUH010000039.1:16994-58960 GCF_040679095.1 Streptomyces sp. NPDC052496 | reverse complement strand
GGAGTCCGACGTGTGCTCCTCCGATCCTGGGGCGCGGGAGCGGGCCGCGTGGGGCGCGGGAGCGGGCCGCGTGGGGCGCGGGAGCGGGCCGCGTGGGGCGCGGAATCCGGAGGCATGGGGCGCGGGAACGGGCCGCATGGGGCGCGGAACGCATTTCCGTGGGGCGTGCCCCTCCGGATAACCTCGCGGAAGTCACCTTTCTTACGCAGGAGAATCACCATGGCCCAGGTCCAGCGCATGTCCCGGTTGATGATCAAGACGCTGCGCGACGACCCGGCCGACGCCGAGACCGCCAGCCACAAGCTGCTCGTGCGCGCCGGCTACGTCCGCCGCACCTCCGCCGGCATCTGGACCTGGCTGCCGCTGGGCAAGAAGGTGCTGGAGAACGTGTCGCGCATCATCCGCGAGGAGATGGACGCGATCGGCGCCCAGGAGGTGCTGCTGCCGGCCCTGCTGCCCAAGGAGCCCTACGAGGCCACCGGCCGCTGGGAGGAGTACGGCGACCAGCTCTTCCGGCTCAAGGACAGGAAGGGCGCGGACTACCTCCTCGGTCCCACCCACGAAGAGATCTTCACCCTCATGGTCAAGGACCAGTGCACGTCCTACAAGGACCTGCCGGTGATGCTCTACCAGATCCAGACCAAGTACCGCGACGAGGCGCGCCCGCGCTCCGGCGTGCTGCGGGGCCGCGAGTTCCAGATGAAGGACTCGTACAGCTTCGACACCACCGACGAGGGCCTGGCCGAGTCGTACCGCCTGCACCGCGAGGCGTACCAGAAGATCTTCCAGCGCCTGGGCCTGGACTACCGCATCGTCTCCGCCGTCTCCGGCGCCATGGGCGGCTCCGCCTCCGAGGAGTTCCTGGCCCCCGCCGCGGCCGGTGAGGACACCTTCGTGGACTGCCCGGCCTGCGACTACGCGGCCAACACCGAGGCCGTCACGGTCACGGTCGAGCCCTCGGACGCCTCCGGCGTCGGCGCGGTGGAGGAGCTGGACACCCCCGACACCCCGACCATCGAGACGCTCGCCGAGCACCTGGGCGTGCCGGCCTCCGCCACGCTGAAGAACCTGCTGGTCAAGGTCGACGGCGAGATCGTCGCGGTGGGCGTGCCCGGCGACCGCGAGGTGGACCTCGGCAAGCTGGGCGAGCACCTGGCCCCGGCCACGGTCGAGCTGGTCACCGCCGAGGACTTCACCGGCCGCGAGGACCTGGTCCGCGGCTACGTCGGTCCGCAGGGCCTGGCCGGCAAGTCCTTCAAGTACCTCGCCGACCCGCGCGTCGCGCCCGGTACGGCCTGGATCACCGGCGCCAACAAGGACGGCAAGCACGCGCGCAACGTCGTCGCGGGCCGTGACTTCGAGGTCGACGAGTACCTGGACGTCGTCGTGGTCGAGCCGGGCGACCCCTGCCCCAAGTGCGGCACGGGCCTGCGCATCGACCGGGCGATCGAAATCGGCCACATCTTCCAGCTGGGCCGCAAGTACGCGGATGCCTTCGAGCTGGACGTGCTCGGCCAGAACGGCAAGCCCGTGCGCGTCACGATGGGCTCGTACGGCATCGGTGTCTCCCGCGCCGTCGCGGCCCTCGCCGAGCAGACCTTCGACGAGTCCGGCCTGTGCTGGCCGGCCGAGATCGCCCCGGCCGACGTGCACGTGGTCGCCGCGGGCAAGGCCAAGCAGACGGAGCTGGCCCTGGAGGTCGGCGACAAGCTCGGCGCCGCGGGCCTGCGCGTCCTGGTGGACGACCGGGCGGGCGTCTCGCCGGGTGTGAAGTTCACCGACGCCGAGCTGCTGGGCGTCCCGAAGATCCTGGTCGCGGGGCGCCGCGCCGGCGAGGGCGTCGTCGAGCTGAAGGACCGCCGTACGGGCGAGCGCGAGGAGCTGACGGTCGAGGAGGCCGTGGCCCGGCTGAGCGCCTGACACAGAGCGGCCCAGGGGCCGGGCGGGACCGGGGAGCCGGTCTTGCCCGGCCCTTGGTCTGTCTGTGCGGGGCGGCGTCGGGGGCCGGTGCTGCCTGGTCCTTGGCCTGTCTGGGGCGGCGTCGGGGGGCCGGTGCTGCCCGGTCCGTGGTCTGTCCGTACGGGGCGACGTCGGGGAGCCGGTGCTGCCTGGCCTCTGGCCTGTCTGTGCGGTAGCCCCGGGAAGCCGGTCCTGCCCCGTCCCTGGTCTGTCTGTGCGGCGGCGTCGGCAAGCCGGTCCTGCTAGCGCCTCGTCCGTCCGCACGGCAGCCTCGGGTAGCCGGTCCCGCTCGGCCCCGGGCCCGTCCGTACGGCAGCCTCGCGTAGCCGGTCCCGCTCGGCCCCGGGCCCGTCCGTACGGCAGCCTCGCGTAGCCGGTCCCGCTCGGCCCCACGCCCGTCCGCACGGCAGCCCCGGATAGCCGATCCCGCCCGGCCCTGGCCCGTCCGGCAGCCCCGTCCCTACAGCCAGGTGGCGAACTCCAGCAGCAGCTCGCCGCGCTGCGCGTCGCCGCCCGGTGTCGTCATCTCGCGCACTCCCGAGTCCACCGCCCGGTACAGCGTCCAACTGCGCAGCCGGTCCCGGTCCACGTCCAGGGAGTCCGCCAGCTTGGCCACCCGGCGCCGGGCCGCCGACGCGGCGCCCGAGCCGGCCGCCAGGTCCTCGAAACGGTCCAGCACCAGCCAGGCCAGGTCGTACGCCCGCTCGCCGACCACCGGCGAGGGGCCGACCGCCAGCCACGGGGTGCGTTCCCCGGCCAGCACCTTGCCCTGCCGGAAGGCACCGTGCAGCAGTACCTCCTCGGAGGCGTCGGACGGCAGCGCCCGGCGCAGCTCCAGGCTCTCGTCCAGCAGCGGTCCCGCCGCCGGGGTCGCCGCCCCGAGGGCCCGCAGCTCCTCGACGGTCTCCTCCGTACGGCCCGCCAGCGACGCGAACGGGTGGCCCTCGGCCGGCGGCACCCACAGCCGCCGTACCGTCCCGGCCGCCTCCAGCAGCGCCTTCGCCTCCGGCAGCGAGCGCAGGGACACCGCGCCCTGCAGACGCTCCAGGAGCAGCGCACCTCCGGTCTCGTCGGCGCGCAGCAGCCGTGCCGCGCCCCAGCCGTCCCACTGCGCCAGCGCCGCGCCCTCGTGCGCCGGAGCGCGGCCGGGCGCCGGGAACTTCAGCGCGGCCGGTGTCCCGTCGGCCTGCCGCACGTACACCAGCAGACTGCTGCGCCCGCCCGGCTCGTGCACCCGCTCCGGTGTCAACTCCCAGGCGTCCAGGTGCTGCTGCACCAGGGCGGGCAGCGCTTCCAGCCAGGCACCGGCCGGTCCGTCCGGATCGCCGCCGAGCGCGCTCACCAGCCGTCGCGGCGGTTCGATGGGTGCCGTAGCCATGCCTGTGCTGTCCCTTTCGGTGGACGTTCGGTGACCTCCCGGTACGGGTGGCCGTCAGTGCCGGTCCGCGGCGGCGCCGTGCGCCGCGCCGGACGGGGTGCCGGCGCCCCCGGCCCGTTCCGCGAGCCCAGGGAAGGCTACGCCGCTGCCGCGCCAGCGCACCGCACGCACCGCGGCCTCCCGCAGCGCCCCCGCCGCGTCCCGGCGCCGTGCGCCGGCACCGTCCCGGACGAGATCGGCGTACACGGCCGCCACCCGGTCCTCCAGCTCCGCGGCCAGCCGGACCGCGGCGGCCGCGTCCGGCACCGCGAACGGCAGCTCGTACGCGGCCGCGGCGGCCTGCGGGGTGCCGCCCAGGTCCCGTACGCCGCGCCGCAGCTCGTCCCGGCGCGCGCGGTGCGCGTCGTACCCCTCCCGCGCCTCCTTGCGCCGGTCCTCGCCGATCCGGCCGCCGACCACGCCGTAGCCGTACACGGCCGCGTGCTCGGCTGCCAGCGCGGCCTGGAGGGCCCGCAGCTCGGCGCCCCGTGCGCCGTCCTCCGTCGCCCCGGTGTGCTCCGCCTTCGTCAGCATCGCTGTGCCCCTTCCGTGGCCGCGGCGGGGCTCCGCCCCGTCCGCTGTCCCGTCGTGCGTCCGTCCGCCGCCCCGGCGTGCCTCATGCGCCGTCCTCGGTGAGCAGGTACGCGTGCGACGCGCCCGCCGCCGCGACCGACGCCAGCAGTCTGGCCAGCTCCGGCGGCGCGCTCACCAGGGCAGCGGCGCGCGCGTCCGCGGTGCGGCGCTCCGCCGCGGCGAGGTCCGTACGCGCCTGCTTCTCGTCGGACGGGACGGCGGGGGCGGACGGTGCGGGGGAGGAGGGGGGCGACGCGCCCGTACGGGGCCGCGCGGACGGGGCGTCGGACGGGCCGGCGGACGTCGAGGGTGCCGGGGAAGCGGGCGCGGAGGGAGCCGGAGAGGCCCCGAACGCCGCCGCGTGCCGGGCCACTTCGGTCCGCAGGGGGCGCAGCCGGTCGTCGAGCCCGGGGTGCGCGGCGAGCGTCGCGTCGTACCGGGCGAGCAGGGCGGCGCTGTCCCGTGCGGCCTGTCGGCGCAGCCGGGCGTCCGCCGCCGCGGCCCCGTCCTTCCTGCCCCCGCCGGACCCGGAATCCTCCGAGCAGCCGGTGAGCAGCAGTGCCGCCCCACCGAGCACGGAGCCGGTCAGCAAGGTCCTCCTGCGCGTGTGCGCGACGTTGTGCACGTGTGACTTCCCGGGGTCTTCGGTGGGGGCGGCCGTAGTGATCACCGCAGGCGAGCGTATCCGTGACCGGCCGCCGAATCGTCAGTACCCCGCCGGAACAGCTAGGCTTTGACCCGACACGCGACCTTCCCACAACAGCACACGCGGCCGAGGAGTCACCCGGATGAGCACCACCCAGAGCGAGAGGCTGCGCGGACTGCTTGAACCGCTCGTCGCCGCGCGAGACCTGGATCTGGAAGAGATCGAGGTGACACCGGCCGGAAAGCGGCGTGTGCTGAGGATCGTGGTCGACTCCGACGACGGCGTGCAGCTGGACGAGTGTGCCGAGCTGAGCCGCGAGGCCTCGCAGGCGCTCGACGACTCCGACGTGATGGGCGGCGCCCCGTACACGCTGGAGGTCACCTCCCCCGGAGCCGACCGTCCGCTGACCGAGCCGCGGCACTACCGCCGCGCCGTCGGCCGCCTCATCAGGGCCCAACTCCACGAGGGCGGCGAACTGGTGGCGCGTATCACCGCCATGGACGACGAGGGTCTGGACCTGGAGGTACCGGGCGTGAAGGGGCGCAAGCCCACCGCCCGCCGGGTCGCCTTCGCCGAGATCGCCAAGGCGCGCGTGGAGATCGAGTTCAACCGCAAGCAGGACAAGGGGCGCGACGACCGCGCCGAGCAGAACGACGAGAGCCAGGAGGAGGCGTAGCCGTGGACATCGACATGAGTGCCCTGCGGGGTTTGGTACGGGAGAAGGAGATCTCGTTCGACCTGCTGGTCGCGGCCATCGAGTCGGCCCTCCTCATCGCGTACCACCGCACCGAGGGAAGCCGCCGCCACGCGCGCGTGGAGCTGGACCGCAACACCGGCCATGTGACGGTGTGGGCCAAGGAGGACCCGGCCGACCTCGAAGAGGGCGCCGAGCCCCGTGAGTTCGACGACACCCCGTCCGGCTTCGGCCGGATCGCGGCGACCACCGCCAAGCAGGTCATCCTGCAGCGGCTGCGGGACGCCGAGGAGGAGATCACCTTCGGCGAGTACGCCGGGCGGGAGGGCGACGTCGTCATGGGCGTCGTCCAGCAGGGCCGGGATCCGAAGAACGTCCTGGTCGACATCGGCAAGCTGGAGGCCATCCTGCCGGCGCAGGAGCAGGTCCCCGGCGAGGAGTACGCGCACGGCACCCGGCTGCGCTCGTACGTCGTCCGGGTGGTCAAGGGCGTGCGCGGCCCGTCCGTGACGCTCTCGCGCACCCACCCCAATCTGGTGAAGAAGCTCTTCGCCATGGAGGTGCCGGAGATCGCCGACGGTTCGGTGGAGATCTCCGCCATCGCCCGTGAGGCAGGTCACCGCACCAAGATCGCCGTACGGTCCACCCGCTCCGGGCTGAACGCCAAGGGCGCCTGCATCGGCCCCATGGGCGGCCGGGTGCGCGCGGTCATGGCCGAGCTGCACGGCGAGAAGATCGACATCGTCGACTGGTCGGACGACCCGGCCGAGCTGGTGGCGCACGCCCTGTCGCCCGCACGGGTCAGCAAGGTCGAGGTCGTCGACCTCGCGGCCCGCTCCGCCCGGGTGACGGTGCCCGATTACCAGCTGTCGCTGGCCATCGGCAAGGAAGGGCAGAACGCCCGGCTCGCCGCCCGGCTCACCGGCTGGCGGATCGACATCCGCCCGGACACCGACCAGGGCGCGGGCCAGGACTGACCTCGGGCCGCCGCCGGCACGGAAGAGCCGTGCCGGATGGCGCTCCGCAGGTGCGACGGGGTGCGGCCGCAGCCGAAAATCGGTGGCGGCCCACCGGAATTTTGAGCGACCGTTCGGGCATTACCCCGTAGGGGTGAGGTCGGCGCGGGGAGGTAGACTGAAGCAGTGTCTGGCCGGACGCATGCCCGCGCATGCCCTGAGCGCACCTGTGTGGGGTGCCGGGAGCGAGCGGCCAAGGGCGATCTGTTGCGGATCGTGGTGATCGAGGGTGAGTGTGCCCCCGATCCTCGCGGTACGCTGCCCGGCCGGGGTGCTTACGTGCACCGAACCCGGGTCTGTCTCGACCTGGCGGTCCGCCGCCGGGCTTTCCCCCGGGCCTTCCGGGGCCGGGGACCGTTCGATGTGACGGCCTTGCGCCGGTTCATCGAAGGGGCGCATGTTGATCAAGCCGCACCGGTTGATCAGGCAACACCGTAAGAAAGCACAGCGCACGGAAAACCGTGCGGTCAGGTACCTCGCGAGTCGGAAGTAGGTCGAGATTGCGATGAGCACTCGATGAGTACGCGATGAGTACGCCCATGAAGTAGCGACGGTCCGGTGGACACCCGGACCTAGAAGGAGCGAAGTGGCTAAGGTCCGGGTATACGAACTCGCCAAGGAGTTCGGAGTGGAGAGCAAGGTCGTCATGGCCAAGCTCCAAGAACTTGGTGAATTCGTCCGTTCGGCGTCCTCGACGATCGAGGCGCCGGTTGTTCGAAAGCTGACCGACGCTTTCCAGGCAGGCAACGGCAACGGCCGTGCCGCCGGCAAGCCCGCGGCGCCGCGCAAGAGCGCGCCCGCAAAGCCCGCGCCGTCCCCGGCGCAGGCCCGTCCCGCCGCCCCGAAGCCGGGCGCCCCCAAGCCGGGCCCCGCCGCTCCGGCGCCGGCCGCCCCCGAGGCGCCCCAGTCCCAGGCCCCGGCGGCTCCCGCCGAGGCCCCGAAGTCGGCCCCGGCCCCGGGTCCGCGCCCCACGCCGGGCCCCAAGGCCCCGGCGCCCAAGCCCGCTCCGGCCGCGCCCGCGCAGCCCGAGTTCCAGGCCCCGCCGTCGGCTCCGGCGCCCAAGCCCGGCGCCACCCCCGGCCCGCGTCCGGCCCGCCCGCAGGGCGGTCAGGGCGGCGGCCAGGGCCGCGGCAACGCCCCGCGTCCCGGCGGCGACCGCCAGGGCGGCGCCCCGCGTCCCGGCGGCAACCGTCCGTCCGGCCCGCGTCCGGGCAACAACCCCTTCACCTCCGGCGGCTCCACCGGCATGGCGCGCCCGCAGGCGCCCCGTCCCGGTGGCGCGCCGCGCCCCGGCGGCCAGGGTGCCCCCGGCGGCCCGCGCCCGCAGGGCGGCCAGGGTGGCCAGGGCGGTCCCCGTCCGCAGGCTCCCGGTGGCGCCCGTCCGACCCCGGGCGGCATGCCCCGTCCGCAGGGTGCCGGCCAGGGTGGCCCGCGTCCCGGCGGCGGTAACCGTCCCAACCCGGGCATGATGCCCAAGAGCCCGGCTGCCGGCCCGCGTCCGGGCCCCGGCGGCGGCGGTCGCGGCCCCGGTGGTGCCGGTCGTCCCGGTGGCGGCGGTCGTCCGGGCGGCGGCGGCTTCGCCGGCCGTCCCGGTGGCGGCGGCGGTCGTCCGGGTGGCGGCGGCGGTTTCGCCGGCCGTCCCGGTGGCGGCGGTCCCGGTGGTGGCGGCGGCTTCGGCGGTCGTCCCGGTTTCGGCGGCCGTCCGGGTGGTCCCGGTGGCCGTGGTGGCACGCAGGGCGCCTTCGGCCGTCCCGGCGGTCCCGCGCGCCGCGGTCGCAAGTCGAAGCGGCAGCGCCGTCAGGAGTACGAGGCCATGCAGGCCCCGTCGGTGGGCGGCGTCATGCTGCCCCGCGGCAACGGTGCGACGGTGCGTCTGTCGCGCGGTGCCTCGCTGACCGACTTCGCCGAGAAGATCAACGCCAACCCGGCGTCGCTCGTCCAGGTCATGCTGAACCTGGGTGAGATGGTCACCGCGACGCAGTCCGTCTCCGACGAGACGCTGCAGCTCCTCGGCGACGAGATGAACTACGTCGTCGAGATCGTCTCCCCGGAGGAGGAGGACCGCGAGCTCCTGGAGTCGTTCGACATCGACTTCGGTGAGAACGAGGGCGGCGAGGAGATGCTCGTCGCGCGTCCGCCGGTGGTGACCGTCATGGGTCACGTCGACCACGGTAAGACGCGACTGCTCGACGCGATCCGCAAGACGAACGTCATCGCGGGCGAGGCCGGCGGCATCACCCAGCACATCGGTGCCTACCAGGTCGCGACCGAGGTCAACGACGAAGAGCGGCGCATCACCTTCATCGACACCCCGGGTCACGAGGCGTTCACCGCCATGCGTGCCCGTGGTGCCAAGTCGACCGACATCGCGATCCTCGTGGTGGCGGCCAACGACGGTGTCATGCCGCAGACGATCGAGGCCCTGAACCACGCCAAGGCGGCCGACGTGCCGATCGTGGTCGCGGTCAACAAGATCGACGTCGAGGGCGCGGACCCGACCAAGGTGCGCGGCCAGCTCACCGAGTACGGCCTGGTGGCCGAGGAGTACGGCGGCGACACGATGTTCGTCGACATCTCCGCGCGCCAGGGCCTGAACATCGAGGAGCTGCTGGAGGCCGTGGTCCTGACTGCGGACGCCTCGCTCGACCTGCGGGCCAACGCCGAGCAGGACGCGCAGGGCATCGCGATCGAGGCCCACCTCGACCGTGGCCGCGGCGCCGTGGCGACCGTCCTGGTCCAGCGCGGCACGCTGCGCGTCGGTGACACGATGGTGGCCGGCGACGCGTACGGCCGTGTCCGGGCGATGCTCGACGACAAGGGCCAGAACGTGCAGGAAGCGGGTCCGTCGACCCCCGTCCTGGTGCTGGGTCTGACCAACGTCCCGGGCGCCGGCGACAACTTCCTGGTCGTCGACGAGGACCGCACGGCCCGCCAGATCGCCGAGAAGCGCGCCGCCCGTGAGCGCAACGCCGCGTTCGCCAAGCGCACCCGCCGGGTGTCGCTGGAGGACCTGGACAAGGTGCTCAAGGCCGGCGAGGTGCAGCAGCTCAACCTCATCATCAAGGGCGACGCGTCCGGTTCGGTCGAGGCCCTGGAGTCCTCGCTGCTCCAGCTCGACGTCGGCGAAGAGGTCGACATCCGGGTCCTGCACCGCGGCGTCGGTGCGGTCACGGAGTCCGACATCAACCTGGCGTCCGGCTCCGACGCGATCGTGATCGGCTTCAACGTCCGCGCCGAAGGCCGTGCGACGCAGATGGCCGAGCGCGAGGGCGTCGACGTCCGGTACTACTCGGTCATCTACCAGGCGATCGAGGAGATCGAGGCGGCCCTCAAGGGCATGCTCAAGCCGGAGTACGAAGAGGTCGAGCTCGGTACGGCGGAGATCCGCGAGGTCTTCAAGTCGTCCAAGCTGGGCAACATCGCGGGTGTGCTCATCCGCTCCGGCGAGGTCAAGCGGAACACCAAGGCACGCCTGGTCCGCGACGGCAAGGTCATCGCGGAGAACCTCAACATCGAGGGTCTGCGCCGCTTCAAGGACGACGTCACCGAGATCCGCGAAGGCTTCGAGGGCGGTATCAACCTCGGCAACTTCAACGACATCAAGGTCGACGACGTCATCGCGACGTACGAGATGCGGGAGAAGCCGCGCGGCTGATCACGCGCAGACAGAAAAAGCCCGCGCGTAGCGCGGTCCACCAGGGATGGTGGCCGGGAGACGGGCGGGAGGGGCCGGTCGGCGGAAGAAATTCCGTCGATCGGCCCCGGCCGTTGCCTGTACGGTTCGAATGGTTCGTACATCTGGCATCTAGTGCCCCACGGGTGGCCTTACCCGCACCGCATGTACGTAGGGACGCTGTCCTTCGACCTCCTCCTCGGCGACGTACGGTCGCTGAAGGAGAAACGCTCCGTCGTCCGCCCGATCGTCGCCGAACTGCACCGCAAGTACGCGGTCAGCGTGGCGGAGGTCGGCGAGCAGGATCTCCACCGCAGAGCCACCATCGGACTCGCGGCGGTGTCCGGGGACACGGGGCACCTCACAGACGTACTGGACCGCTGCGAGCGCCTGGTCGCCGCACGGCCCGAAGTGGAGCTGCTGTCGGTACGGCGGCGGATCCACGGCGACCATGACGACTGAGCGGGTCGTCGGCGCCACATGCACCATGGTGAAAGACACAGAAGGAGACGGACCAGTGGCCGACAATGCGCGGGCGAAGAAGCTGGCGGACCTCATCCGGGAGGTGGTCGCCCAGAAGCTGCAGCGCGGCATCAAGGACCCGCGGCTCGGCAGCCACGTGACCATCACGGACACCCGGGTCACCGGCGACCTGCGGGAGGCGACGGTCTTCTACACGGTCTACGGCGACGACGAGGACCGGGCCGGCGCGGCGGCCGGCTTGGAGAGCGCCAAGGGCATCCTGCGCTCCGAGGTCGGCAAGGCGGCGGGCGTGAAGTTCACGCCGACCCTGACCTTCGTCGCGGACGCGCTGCCGGAGAACGCCAAGACCATCGAGGACCTGCTCGACAAGGCGCGGGCCTCGGACGCCAAGGTGCGTGAGGCGTCCTCGGGCGCGACGTACGCGGGCGACGCCGACCCGTACCGCAAGCCGGGCGACGAGGACGAGGACACCACGGCGTAATGAAGCGGGAGAACACCGGCGCGAAGCGCGTGGAGCGCACCCGCGCCAAGCAGGGGGCGCCGGACGGCCTGGTCATCGTCGACAAGCCGGCCGGCTTCACCTCGCACGACGTGGTGGCCAAGATGCGGGGCATGGCGCGCACCCGCCGCGTCGGCCACGCCGGCACGCTCGACCCGATGGCGACGGGCGTGCTCGTCCTGGGCATCGAGCGCGCCACCAAGCTGCTCGGACACCTCGCGCTGACCGAGAAGGAGTACGTCGGCACGATCCGGCTCGGCCAGACGTCGGTCACCGACGACGCCGAGGGCGAGATCACCGCGTCCAAGGCCGCGCACGGCCTGGACCGGGCGGCCGTCGACGCGGGTGTGGCGGAGCTGACCGGCGCCATCATGCAGGTGCCGTCCAAGGTCAGCGCCATCAAGATCGACGGCAAGCGGTCGTACTCCCGGGTACGCAACGGCGAGGACGTGGAGATACCGGCCCGCCCGGTGACCGTCTCCTCCTTCGTCGTGTACTCGGCCGAGGAGGCCGAGGCCGAGGACGGCACGCCCGTCACCGACCTGCTGGTCTCGGTGGAGTGCTCCTCCGGTACGTACATCCGGGCGCTCGCCCGCGACCTGGGGGAGTCCCTCGGGGTCGGCGGTCACCTGACCGCGCTGCGGCGTACCCGGGTGGGCCCGTACAAGCTCGACCGGGCCCGCACGCTGGAGCAGCTGCAGGCGTCCGTGGACGACGAGGCGGGCGGCGGCCTGCCGGTCATGCCGATCGGCGAGGCGGCGGCCGCGGCCTTCCCACGCTGGGACGTCACGCTCGACCAGGCCCGGCTGCTCACCAACGGCGTACGGATCCCCATGCCGCGGTTCGACGAGGGCGACGGCCCGGTGCGGCCCGCGGCGGCGTTCGCGCCGGACGGGACGTTCCTGGCGCTGCTGGAGAACCAGGGCGGCCGGGCGAAGAGCCTGGCGGTCTTCGCGGCGTAGGCAGGGGCCTGGAGCCCAGGCCTTCGGAGCCCCGGCTCTCGGGGCCGCCCCCTCAGGGCCGAGTCCTCGGGGCACGGTACGGGGCATGGGGCACACGGGGCGCTGGCGCAGGGCATGGGGCGCGAGGCAGGAGGACGGGCGGAGCCAGGGGCATGGCGCCGCCCGGCGTAGGCCGGGGCCTGGAGCCCAGGCCCTTCGGAGCCCCGGCTCCCGGGGCCGAGCCCTCAGGGCCGAGTCCTTGGAGGCACGCTACGGGGCGCGGGGCATGGGGCGTGAGGCAAGAGGACGGGCGGTGCCGGAGTCATGGCGCCGCCCGTCGTCGTCTCCGCGGGCAGTGCGGTGGTGGTGCGGACCGTACGCGCCCCGTGGCGGCCGTCGGGGCGCGGGCGGCGGCGTGTGCTCCGGCGTGCGGGTGACACGCGCGGGCCGGGACGGTGGAACGCGCGCCCAGGGGTGCCGCACTCCACAGAAGCGAGGTGACCCTTCCCGCGAAGCGATGCGCGAGGCATGGCAGTCTTAGACCTGCGTAAGGCCGAGGGTGCCCGGATCCGACCGGGTTCTTCCCGGCGCAGTGACGGACGAGAGTTCTGGCGAGGAGCGGGCACAGTGCAGCGCTGGCGTGGCTTGGAGGACATCCCCGAGGGCTGGGGACGCAGCGTCGTCACCATCGGCTCCTACGACGGCGTGCACCGCGGGCACCAGCTGATCATCGGGAAGACGGTGGCGCGCGCCCGGGAGCTGGGCGTGCCGGCGGTGGTGGTCACCTTCGACCCGCACCCCAGCGAGGTCGTACGGCCCGGCACCCACCCGCCGCTGCTGGCGCCGCACGAGCGGCGCGCGGAGCTGATGGCGGGGCTCGGTGTGGACGCGGTGCTGATCCTGCCGTTCACCAAGGAGTTCTCGAAGCTGGCCCCGGCCGACTTCGTGGTCAAGGTCCTGGTCGACAAGCTGCACGCGCAGCTGGTCGTGGAAGGACCGAACTTCCGCTTCGGGCACAAGGCCGCGGGCACGGTCGAGACGCTCGCGGAGCTGGGCGGCACCTACGACTACGCGGTCGAGGTGGTCGACCTGTTCGAGCGGGGGACGGCGGGCGGCGGCGAGCCGTTCTCCTCGACGCTGACCCGGCGGCTGGTCGCCGAGGGCGACGTCGCGGGGGCGCGCGAGGTGCTGGGGCGGCCGCACCGCGTCGAGGGAGTCGTGGTGCGCGGTGCGCAGCGCGGCCGTGAGCTGGGCTTCCCGACGGCGAACGTGGAGACGCTGCCGCACACCGCGATCCCGGCGGACGGGGTGTACGCGGGCTGGCTGCACGCGGACGGCGAGAAGATGCCGGCCGCCATCTCGGTCGGCACCAACCCGCAGTTCGACGGCACCATGCGGACCGTCGAGGCGCACGCCATCGACCGCGTCGGCCTGGAGCTGTACGGCCTGCACGTCGCGGTGGACTTCTACGCGTACCTGCGCGGCATGGAGAAGTTCGAGACGCTCGACGGGCTGCTGGAGCGGATGGCGGTCGACGTGAAGGAGACCCGCGAGCTGATCGGGTCGGCCGAGGACTGACGGCGGCTCAGGGGCCCGCACGGGGCCCCGCAACAACGGGACAGGGCCCGGCACTTCTTCGCGTGCCGGGCCCTGTCGTGTGCCGTGGTGTCACTGCGGCGGGGGCTGCTGCGTCCATCCCGGCTGGAGGCCGGGCTGGCCCTGCTGCGGCGCGTCCGGGGGCGGCTGCTGCCACCCGGCCGGCGGCTGCTGGCCCTGCGGCTGCTGGGTCCAGCCGCCCTGCTGCGGCGGGTACCCGGCGGGGTGCTGCCCCGGGGCCTCCTGGCCCGGCTGCTGCGGGTACGCCTGCTGGCCGTACTGCTGCTGCCCGTACTGCTGCTGGGCGTTCGGGTCGCCGGGCGGCATCTGCTGCTGGGCGGCCGGGTCGTTCCAGGCGCCCTGCGCCTGCTGGGTCCGGGAGAAGTCCTCCGCCACCAGCGCGGACAGGTTGAAGTACGCCTCGCGGGTCTTGGGACGCATCATGTCCAGGTCGACCTCGGCACCGGCGGCCAGATGCTCGTCGAACGGGACCACGACCACACCGCGGCACCGGGTCTCGAAGTGCGACACGATGTCGTCGATCTTGATCATCTTGCCGGTCTCGCGGACTCCGGAGATCACCGTGATACCGCGCTGGACGAGGTCGGCGTAGCCGTGCGCGGACAGCCAGTCCAGGGTGGTGCTGGCGCTGGACGCACCGTCCACCGACGGGGTGGAGATGATGATCAGCTGGTCGGCGAGGTCCAGCACGCCGCGCATCGCGCTGTAGAGCAGCCCCGTACCCGAGTCGGTGAGGATGATCGGGTACTGCTTGCCGAGGACGTCGATCGCGCGCCGGTAATCGTCGTCGTTGAACGTCGTCGAGACGGCCGGGTCCACGTCGTTGGCGAGGATCTCCAGACCGGACGGCGCCTGCGAGGTGAACCGGCGGATGTCCATGTAGCTGTGCAGCTGCGGAATCGCCTGCACCAGGTCACGGATGGTCGCGCCGGTCTCGCGGCGGACCCGGCGGCCGAGCGTGCCGGCGTCCGGGTTCGCGTCGATCGCCAGGATCTTGTCCTGCCGCTCGGAGGCGAGCGTGGCGCCCAGCGAGGTCGTCGTCGTGGTCTTGCCGACGCCGCCCTTGAGACTGATGACCGCGATCCGGTAGCAGGACATCACCGGCGTACGGATCAGCTCCAGCTTGCGCTGACGCTCCTGCTCCTCCTTCTTTGCGCCCAGCTTGAAGCGCGAGGGCTGCGCGTTGGCGCCCGGCTTCTTCTTCTTGGGCTGGTTGCGGAGCAGACGGTCGGAGGTCAGCTCGACGGCGGCGCTGTAGCCCAGGGGCGCGCCGGGGGCGGCCCGCTGCTGTTGCTGCTGCTGGCCCGGCTGCGAGTACTGCGCGTAATTGGCAGCGGCGTTCGGGTCGGTGCCTTGAACGGGGGTGGGGGCCTGCGGCTGCTGCGGGGCCTGCGGCTGGGGCTGTTGGGCCTGGGGCTGCTGCGGGTGCTGCTGGGCTTGCGGTTGCTGGGCTTGTGCTTGGGCCTGGGCCTGCTGCTGGCCGTATCCGGGGTACTGCTGCTGTTGCTGCTGCGCGGGTGCGGCCTGCTGCGGGTAGCCCTGGGCGGCCTGCGGGTAGCCGTAGGCGCCCTGCTGCTGCGGATAGCCGTACGCAGCCTGCTGCTGCGGCTGGGCCTGAGCCTGCTGGGGTGTCTGCTGCTGCGGCTGGGCCTGCTGCGGGTAGCCGTAACCGCCTTGCGCGGCAGCGGTGTTGGGGTCGGCCGGTGCCTGCTGCGGCATCGGGGCGTCCTGTTGGGGGTGCTGCTGCGGGTATCCGTAAGCGGGCTGCGGGTAGCCGTACGCGGCCTGCGGCTGGGCCTGTTGGGGCGCCTGCTGCTGGGGCTGGGGCTGCTGTGCCTGCTGCTGGTAACCGGGCTGCTGCTGATACGGCTGCTGCTGCGGCACCTGCTGGGCGTACGCCTGCTGCTGGGGCTGGCCTTGCTGCTGCGGGTACGGCTGCTGCTGGGCCTGACCCGTGCGCGGGTCCGCAGGCTGGTACTCCGGAGGCAGCGGCGGCAGATTCGCAGGCGCACCTGCCTGCTGTCCGGCAGCGGCGCCCCAAGGCGCACCCTGCTGAGGTACACCCTGCTGCGGCAGCTGCTGCTGAGGCATCTGCTGGGGCGCAGCCTGCTGCTGAGGCGGCTGCTCCTGCGGCATCTGCTCCTGCGGAGCCTGCTGCTGGGGCACGCTCTGCTGCGGAGCTTCCTGCGGTACGTCCTGCTGCTGTACGGCTTCCGGCTCCGGCTGCTGCGGCGCATCCGGGGTCGGCTGCTGCTCCACGGACTGCTGCTGAACGGGCGGCTGCGGCGCGGCGACGGGCGCTTCGGCTTCCGGCGCGGGCTGCGCCAGGGGAGCAGGAGCGGGAACGGGGGCCGGTGCCTCGGTTTCGGCGGCACCGTCGGACGAGACCGCCTCGTCGGCGCGCTGCTCGTCGGCGGCCGGTGCGGCCTCCACAGGGGCAGGCGCGGGGGCCGGTTCGGGCTCCGGGTCGTCGGCCCACAGGGACGCCGACGGGTCGACGCCGGTGCCGGCCCGTACGGTTCCGGCACTCCCGGAGGCGGAGCCCGCCGGCGCTTCGGACTCCGCGGGGTCGGCGGGCGTCTCCGGCGCGGCCTCGGCGACAGGCGCGGGCGGCGCCACGGGAGCCACCGGCTCGGGCGCGGGCGGTGCGGGCGCGACCGGCGCCGGTGCGACCGGCGGCGCGGTGGGCGCGGGCGCCGGAGCGGCGTCGGCGGCGCCGGCGTCGGGACGCAGCGTCGGGAACGCGGGCGGGGCGGCAGGCGGTGCCGTGGCGCCATGCGGCGCACCATGCGGCGCACCTTGGGCCGGTCCGGTCTGCGGGCCGGCCTGGCCCGGGCCCGGCTGCGCGGGCCCGCTCAGCGGCGCGCCGGTGGGCGGCGTGGAAGGCGTGGCAGCGGGAGGTGTGGCCGGAGCGGCCGCGGCCGAACCGCCGCCGCTGGTGTCGTTGCTGGCGTACCAGGCCGGAGCCGCGAAATCGATCTTGAATTCACCCGTCAGATCGAACTCGGACTGGTCGTCGTCAGGATCGTTCCCGTCCGGACGGAAAGCCTCCTGCTCCCTCACTGTGCCTCCTGGTGTACTGAAACGCACCTGAACGGCAGGACCGGATACAGGCGGATCAATCGGATGTAGCGGACGTCGGACCACACCACCCCGGGTAGCGCCAACACTAACTGTCTCCATCCCCGTATCGGCAGCCGCCGGTGTGCTCTTGCGGCTCTCCGACACAGCCTAATCAACAGTCGGCCTCGAACGGCAGTCGATGTCATCTCGTCTTGGCAACCCGGCGGCGCACCGGAAGCGCACCGGCGGCACACCGGTGGCCGCGCCCCATGCCGCGCCTGCATGGGGCGCGGCCCGCCGAAGGCTCCGGCGTGCGGCCCCGTGCGCCAAGCACGCGCACGGGCCCGCGGACACCCCCAAGAGGTACCCGCGAAAGCCCGCGCCGTACGTGCGGCACTCCGTGGAGCGCCCCGTCAGTCCATCCGGCGCGCGCCGCCGAGCAGATTCGTCTCCGCGTCGGTGGGCTGCGTCATCACGAACTGGTGACTGTCCCGCGTGCACCAGAGCATCGCGTTGTCGCTGAGCGTCGGCAGTACCCCGCCGATCTGCGCCGGCAGCCGCATGATGCGCGTCACGACCTCGGCCTCCTCCGGCGACAGCCGCTGCAGGCAGACCAGGTCGGCACGGGCCAGCATCTGCGGTGACCGCGGGCCCAGGAAGGGCAGCACGGTCAGCGTGGTCTGCCAGGGGCCGGGCGCCAGCTGGTTGCGCGGCGGTCGCGCGCCCATGTCCCGTACGACCAGTACCGGACTGGAGACCGACGGCCCCTGCGGCGCGATCTGCCGTACGTCGTGCACCGAGACGCACTGCTGCCCGCCGCCCGCGGCCTGCGCCATCTGCGCCCAGGCCGGCGGCCGCGCGGTCTCCACCGCGACCCGCGCGCCGGTGGCGACCGTACGCAGCGACAGCACCTGCGCCAGCCACATGCTGCCCACCAGCACCACTTCGAGCGGGCTGGGCCGCAGCAGGCTGAGCACCGCCGGCTGGTTCTGCGGATCGATGCCGATGACGACGCCGTCCTCGGCGACCGGCAGCGTCAGCGCGCCGAGCGACTCCGGCGTCAGGACGTGGGGGCTGCGCCGCGGGCCCTTCAGGCCGAAGCCCGGCTGCGGGCGCGGGCCGTTGGGCGCGGCCTGCCGTTCGTCGGGCCGGGGCTCGTGGGAGAGCCGCCGCCCGCCGCCCGCGGGCGCGCCGCCGATGGGGGGATTGCGCCAGCCGTCGCTGCTCGGGGTGGCGCGGGGCTGGTAGGTGGGCGTCGCCATCAGCGGGTACCTCCGAGGGGAAGCGTGGCCAGGAGGCCGGGCAGCTGCTCACGGTCCAGCCGTACGAGCCCGACCTTCGCGGAACCGGAACGGCGCTCCAACTCGCCCTGTGCGGCGTCCAGTTCGTTCTCGCTGCGGGTGGAGAGGCGGACGTAGCCCGAGATGGCGGGCGCCCGGCCGCCGCCGTGCGAGGCGGTCAGCGAGAAGGTGCTGGCCATGGCCGGGGTGCTGCTGAGCAGCTGGACGACGTCCGACAGCGGCGTACCGCCCTGCCCCAGCTGCGGCCAGCGCCCGATCCAGTACGTGGTGTGCCAGCGGTCGTCGCAGCGCATGGCGCGGACCGTCTCCTGGGTGCGGCGCGCGGCGCGGCCGTCGCGCCCCATGGCGCCGTTCGCGGCGCGCGGGCTGACGCACACCGCGGTGCCCACCGCGGCCACCACCTCGCGCTCGGCGAGCACCTTGGCCCGTACGCCGTGCGCGGACAGCCGGCTGACGAGCTGGTCGGCGGCGCGCAGCAGCGACCGCTTGGCGCCGTCCAGACCGCCACCGCGCGCCTCGATGGCCTCCGCGCACAGTTCAGGGTCCAGCTTCAGTGCGATCCAGGTGAGCTGGAGCGCGGGCGTCCTGGTCTGCGCCTGGAGCGGGGCGTAGGAGCGGGCGGCGACGGCCTGTTCGGGCAGGTGCGGGGCCGGGGCCGGCTGGGTGTACTGCACGAACTGCACCGATTCGAGGTGGATGTCCTCCACGTCCAGCGCGGTGTGCAGGACGTCCATCGGCAGCGGACGGCCGCCGCCCGACGGGCGCAGCGGCTCGTCGCGGCCCTCCAGCTGGACGATCGCGGTCAGGAACGTGCCGTCCCCGACGAAGCCGATCGCACGTTGCTCGGCGTCGGTGTACTCGTACGTGCGCAGCGCCGGGTCGCACTCCACCAGCGGCGCGAAGGCCGGGTCGACACCACCGGAGCCCGCGGCCGAACCGCTCCGCTTGGCCCGGCGCTTCATCGCGCGCACCGTCGTGATCCACTCCGGCAGCGGGACGCGCCGGCGCCGGCCGAGGGCGAAGACGACGAGGACGGCCGCCAGCACCGCCGCGACGGTCAGGGCCACGGGGTGGATCGCCCACCCCACCAGAACCAGCGCCGCGGCGATCTCGATGATCGCGAGCTGTTGGACGCGGACGCCGCCGATGCTGCCGGCCTGCGGGCGCAGCCGGGGCGCCACCGGGCCGGCCGGCCGGTCGGCGGAGCCACCTGGGCCCCGATTTCCTCCATTGCCCGGAGCTATACCGTTTTGGTCCGCATTTCCCGCGTAATGCGGCGCAACGGAAGGCTGTTGCTGTTGCTGCCGCCCATTGCGGCGTCGAGCCCTGGTGGCGCTGGACATCCCCCGGCCTGCTCCTCTACTGGTGGTGTGGCTCCGAGCATTGTGCCTCTGAGCGGTATGTCTTCCCGGCCTCAGTACCGTCGTCGAGACTGGTGCACCGGAAGGTGGCACCCGTACCGTACGGGTCGATCGACACACGGCATAGTAGAGGGCGCTGCGGCCCGAGTGCCGGGGGCGGTCCACGGTGGATCCGACAGGCGGGGAGAGAAAGCAACAATGGCATCACGTCGGGACGAGCTGAATGCGTATTCGTTCGCTCGAAAGCGGACGACTGCGGCATTTCTGAAGCCGCTGCCGAACGGCTCGATCGAGAGCGCGCCGCGGCCGCTCAAGGCGGTGCTCCCGAGCATCCTGCTCGGCCTGGTGGTCACCGTGGGCTTCGGCGCCTGCGGCATCCTCAAGCCGGTCGCCCCGAAGGGGTGGGACACGCCGGCGCAGAACGTCATCGTCGGCGACAAGTCCACCACCCGGTATGTCGTACTGAACAGCAAGGGTGAAAACGGAAGCAATCAGAAACTTCTGCACCCGATCCTCAACCTGGCCTCCGCCAAACTCCTTCTCGATCCGAAGAAGTTTCAGGTCGTAAAGGTGAAGGAAGAGGAACTCGACGGAAAGATTCCGCACGGCCCGGCCATCGGAATCCCGTACGCCCCCGACCGGCTGCCCACCGACAAGGAGGCCGGCACCCCCAAGATCTGGGCGGTGTGCGACCGCCCGGGCAGCGGCGAGAACAGCAAGTCCCAGCAGGCCGTGTTCGTCCTCGGCGGCAAGGACAAGGCCAAGGTGCTCGACCACGGCAAGCTGGACCTGCACCAGGCGCTGTACGTGCAGGACCCGGAGGGCGAGAAGTTCCTGGTCGACGAGAACGGCGTGGCCTTCAAGTTCGACGCCCTCGCCGGCAAGGCACCCTCGCCGGCCGTGAAGGAGCAGCAGGACGACAAGCTGCGCCGGGTCATCTTCGGCGACGCACAGCCCCAGCAGGTGACCTCCGAATGGATGAACACCCTCATCAAGAGCCAGATGCCGCTCATCATGCCCCGGGTGGACAAGGCGGGCACCCGGATGCCCGTCGAGGGGGTGCCGAGCGAGTTCAGCGTCATCGGCAACATCCTGCAGGCCGGCGACAACCAGAAGTACGTCGTGACCGCCGACGGCCTGGAGAAGGTCACCAACTTCCAGGCCAAGCTGCTGCTGGAGGGGCCGAACGCGACCGCCGTGAAGAAGGGCGGCGAGAAGATGGACGCGATCAAGGTCTCGACCGACAGCATCACCCCCAAGCGTGACGACAAGGACCAAGTCGTCCAGTTCGGCTCGGAGTACCCGGGCACGGCCCTGTGGCCCTCCGAGGCCGTCACCATGGCCAACGCCGCCGCGACGCGGCGCAGCTCCGGCATCGGCGACTCGGGCAAGGGCGCGGACGTGGCCTGCAGCGTCTACCACGGCACCAGCACGGACTACGCGAACGGGGCGGGCAGGGCGCTCGGCTTCAGCGGCGCCGTGCCGAAGATGAGCACCTGGGTCGGCAAGGACTACCCGGCCGCCATCGCCTCCGGCTCGGCCTCGTACGTGACGCCCGGCAGCGGCCTGCTGTACCAGCAGGTGACGGGCAACGCCAAGGAAGGCACGCTGTTCCTGGTGACCGACACCGGACTGCGTTATTCCGTGCCGCGCAGCAACGACAGCGCCACCAAGGCGGGCAATGCGGAGAAGGCACGCGACCAGGCGCAGATCCACCTCGGATACGAGAGCGTGCACCCGCCGACGGTCGACAAGGCGTGGTCGCAGCTGCTGTCGGAAGGGCCGCAGCTGGATGTCGACAGCGCCAAGAAGCCGCAGAGCTCCTGACGCTCGGAGCCGCTCCACGCTGGACGCCCGGATCCTCGCCAGTCTCGACGTTCGGAGCCGGGCGTCAGGAGCTCTGGACGCCCGGATCCGCTCCACTCTCGACGTCCGGATCCGCACTACTCCTTCACATGCGCGGGCGCTGCTTCACCATCCCGCTTGACCGAAACAAAGGCATCTGTCCGTTTCCATCGAATTGACATTCGCGTACGGCCAGTTGCCTTTGTTGTGATCCCGTCACAACCGCCCACCCGCTGTTGGGAACAGGCGTATGGAGTGGTTAAAGTGGCGGAAGGCGTCAACAGAAGATGCCGACCGGGGGCTCACTTCACGTCAGTCCCCCGGCACGACGTACGAGTCTCATGGGGGACGTTGACTTATGGCTGGTCAGCAGTTCACAACCACTGAGGAGGAGATGGTCGCATTCAGCGGCCGTATCTCCTCCGTCAACCAGTCGATCCAGGGTGAGATCACTCGCCTCAACGGGGTCGTCGAGGGCATCACGTCCGGGTGGAAGGGCGCTGCCGCCACCTCGTACCACCAGCTGCAGACCCAGGTGAATGACGACGCCAAGCGCCTGAACCAGCTGCTGAACGAGATCAAGGAAGCGATCGACTCGACCACGAAGAACTACGTGGCCTCGGAAGAGGAGCAGGCTCAGTCGATGTCCCACGTCTCCGCGCAGGCTTCGCCCTTCGGATGACGGGACCGCGCCGCCCTCCGCGGCGCGCCCACTTCGCCGTAGCACGCACCGGCCCACCGCCCCGGCGGTCCGTGGGCCGGCCCGTCTGCTGCGGCATGTGAATCGATCTCAGCTCAACTCCCCGAGGAGACTTCATGTCCGGCCAGATCCTCGTCAATTTCGCGACGATCTCCCAGGCCGCCTCCGACGTGCGCGGAACGGCCAACAACATCCGTACCCAGCTCGACGACCTCGAGTCGGGTGTCAAGAAGATCGCGGCCAGCTGGGAAGGTGCCGCGCAGGAGGGCTACCAGGCCCGCCAGCGCGAGTGGGACCAGCGCGCGGCTTCCCTGCACTCGACCCTGGAAGCCATCGCCAAGGCCCTGGACCAGGCCGCTCAGAACTACCAGAGCACCGAGTCCAAGAACGCCAGCATCTGGGGCGGCTGATCCGGCACCGTCCACCGACGGAGACGGACACAGCACAACGGCTGAGCAGCCACGAAGGCTCGCACAGTGGTGAATGAGGGCGGGCGCGCTGCACCAGTGCGCTCGCCCTCACGCAGTCCACCCACTTCTTCACCGCCTCCCCGGTTCCTCCTCCTCACCTTCCCGAATCCGCCACACACGGAGAGCAGACACCTCGTGGGATCTCGCGCCAATGGTCACCGAGCCGGCCACCGCCGACACGCGGCGGTAGCACTGGCCGGTGCTGCTTCGGCCGTCGCACTGTCCTGCGCCACGGCCGCACCGGCGATCGCGGACCCGAACGTGCCCCTGAACAGTGGCCAGTGCACGTTCGGCACCGACGACATCAAAGAGACCCCGTGGTCGCTGCAGCGCCTGCTCACCCGGCAGATGTGGGCCCACGGAGAGGGTGCCGGAGTGAAGGTCGCCGTCATCGACACCGGCGTCGACTCCGGCAACGAACAGCTGCGCGGCGCGATCAGCGGCGGCAAGAGCTATGTCGACAAGGGCAAGCCCACCGAGGACCAGGTCGGCCACGGCACCAAGGTCGCGGGCATCATCGCCGCCCGTCCGAAGGCCGGCTCCGGCTTCTACGGCCTCGCCCCCAAGGCGACGATCATGCCCTTCCAGCAGACGGACAAGGAAAAGGGCGGCACCGCCGCCAGCCTGGCCAAGGCGATAGACGACGCGGTCGCCGCGGGCGCCGACATCATCAACATCTCCCAGGGCACCAACGCGGACCGCGCCCTCCTCAGCGGCCTGCAGGCCGCGGTTACCCGGGCCGAGGCCAAGGACGTCCTGATCGTCGCCTCGGCGGGCAACGGCGGCGCGAGCGGTGCCGAGCAGAGCATGTACCCGGCCGCCTTCGACAACTCCAACGTGCTGGCCGTCGCCGCCTCCGACCGCAACAACGAGCGCGCCCCCTTCTCCCAGGCCGGCGCCTTCGTCGACATCGCCGCCCCCGGCGTGGACATGGTCTCCACCGTCCCCAACGGCGGCAACTGCGTCGACCAGGGCACCAGCTTCGCCGCCCCGTACGCCGCCGGCGCCGCGGCCCTCCTGATCGGCCGCAACAACGCCGAACATCAGAAGTGGAAGCCGCGCGAGATCATCTGGCACCTGGAGAAGACCGCCGAACGTGTCCGCAAGAACCGCGACCACAACATCGGCTGGGGTGTCGTCGATCCCGTAGCGGCCCTCAACGACCAGACCAAGCCGACCGGCGAGCCCAAACCGGACACCGACTCCGGCGCGGCCGACTCCGGCGCCAACATCCAGCCGGCCGTCCTGACCATCGGCGAATCCACCGAGGAACGACAGGCCCGCATCGCCATCTACATCATCGGCGGCGGCGCACTGGCCGTCGCCACGGTCGTCGGCACCTCGATCGCCATGCGTGACTGGCGCCGCAAGAACACCTTGAACACACGGGGAGGACACTAATGGGCAGCAGCGACGAGTATTACGTCGATCTTGAAGCGCTGGACACCGTAGGGCGCAAGCTCAACGGCGTGCTCAGGGCCATGACGGAGGCCAAGAGCAAGGCGGGACACAGCACATACCTTCCGGCCGGGACGCTGGGCACGGGGTTCCGTGAGGAGGAGGAGCTGCGTCGGGCGCATGATGAGATGAAGGCGTTCATGGATGACGAAATCCTCAAGAAGCTCGCTCATCTCGTCGATGACCTGAGCCAGAAGACGGCCAAGACGAAGGACGCGTATCACGACCGTGAATACGACGTCCACAACGCTCTGAACCCGGGGGGTAAGTGACCATGTCGGAAAGCAATGGGGGAGTCAGCACCGACAAGGGGTGCTTCTACGCCAAGCACGAGACCAAGTTCTATGAGCGCAACATGCAAGAGCTCAAGGCGATGGTGGCCCACGCCGACCCCGGCAAGGTCAAGGAAATCGCCACGAACTGGAAGTGGATCCACGACACTCTCGTGGGGGAGGACGGTCGTGGCGGCCTCCGGAAGGAATTCGACGACGCCGTAAAGGAAGTCCTCGAACACTGGGGTGGCAAGGCTGCCGAGGGGTTCCGGCAGCGCGCTGACCAGATCAGCCGGAACATCGGCAACTCGGCTCCGTACGCGTCCAACATGCGACACGTCATGGACGGTGTCGGTCACACGCTGAGCGAGTACAAGAAGAAGATCGACGAGATGGAGATGCCCTCCGGCACGGAGAGCAACCTCGACGCCGCGGGTAACTACGCACTCAAAGTAGTGACCTTTGGTGCGAAGGGTGGACGCGACGACTCAAAGGCGATCCACGAACTCCAGCAGGGCAAGGACACCACGGAGGTCCTCAACGGCAACTCGGGAGAGCTGTCGGAGGGCAAGGAACGCCAGCTGCAGACCGCGGTCATGATGGAGTACCTGGGGTCGTCATACCGGTCCAACGCGCTGGCGATCGGGAAGCCTCCGCGTGGTGGTGTCTCAGAGAACGACGTGCCGAAGCAGAACGACACGCCTCCGCCGCCGCCCTTCGTCCCGCTGCCGGACGGGGTCGTCAACCGCCCCAAGCCGTCCACCCCGAAGGGGACCGTTCCCTCTCCCAAAGGACCGGGATACACCTCGCCCGGTGGCTTGGAAGCTCCGCGTCAGCGCGGCATTTCCGGTGGTGTCGGCAGCACGATTCCGCCCAAGACGTCGACTCTTCCGCACGTGGGCACCGGCCTCAACAGCCTTCCCGGAGGCGGCTCCGGCGGCGGTGGCCTCAGCGGCGGTGGCGGTGGCCTCCCCGGTGGCGGCGGCCTGAGCGGTGTCGGTGGTGGCGGTGGTCACCTGAGTGGTGGCGGCGCCGGAGCGACGGGTATTCCGGGTGGCGGTGGCATGGCCGGTGGCACGATGGCCGGCCGGTCGGGTACGGGCGGCAGCGGTGCTGGTGCCGGCTCCCGCAGCGGACGCGTCGGCGCACCCGGTATGGGAGGCGCCGCTGGTGCCGGTGGCGGAGCCAAGGGCGCCGCGGCCGGGCGCGGCGGGGCACTGGCCCGGCAGAAGGGCGGTGTCGTCGGAGGCACCGGTGGCAAGACCGGAACCGGTGGGCAGGGCGGTTCCGGCCTGCACCGCAGCCGTGGTGGTACGCAGACCGGCGCCGGCGGCGGGCGTCGCCCCGCGGGGATGCCCGGGATGCCTGGAGCTCACGGCGCCAAGGGCAAGGACAAGGGCCCGAACGGCGAGCGTCCTGACTACCTTGTGGAAGACGAGGAGACCTGGACGCCGGAGCGTAATGTGGCGCCCAAGGTCATCGAGTAGGGCCGATCTGGCTTGGTAGCCGGCGGAACCAAGACGGGGCCCGCAGTCCTCGGGCTGTGGGCCCCGTCCTGCATAGGAGAGGTGTACGGCATGAGCTTCACGCGAACGCTGCGTGCGGTGAGCGGCGCGGCGGTGGTGGGAGCGCTGCTCTTCGGTACCGCGCCGGTTGCTTCGGCAGATCAGGTCAGAGACGACCAGTGGGCACTTGGCTACCTGAGTGCGAACAAGGCATGGTCGCAGTCCACAGGGAAAGGCGTCACTGTCGCTGTCATCGACAACGGCGTGAACGGGAACCACCCCGACCTTACGGGCAACGTGCTCCCCGGGAAGAACTTCGCGGGCGGGGATCCGGCCGATCGTGAAACCCGGAACAATCACGGCACGGGCATGGCGTCCATCATTGCCGGGCACGGGCATGGGAGTGGTGGCTCCCAAGGAGTCAAGGGCCTGGCTCCTGACGCGAAGATCTTGCCCATCAAGAATTGGGATTCGGACGACAACACTCTTACCAACAGCCTGGCTGAACCGCTGCGGTTCGCGGTCGACCACGGCGCCAAGGTAGTGAACATGTCGTTCGCCGGCGTGGGCTCGCTCCGTGACGACGAGAAGCAGGCGATTGCCTACGCCGCCTCGAAGGATGTCCTGCTGATCGCGGGATCGGGGAACAACGGATCGAGCAACAGCTACTACCCGGCGGCAGAGCCGGGTGTGCTGGCTGTCGGGGCGGTAGGCCAGGAAGGGAAGGTCTGGGAGAATTCCAACTACGGGCCTCACCTTCTCCTGAGCGCTCCCGGTCAGGGCATTCGTTCCGCCGGAGCCAGCCAGCCGTATCAGTACACCCGCGGAACGTCTGACGCGACCGCGTTCGTGTCCGGCGCGGCGGCACTCATCCGGTCGAAGTACCCGGACCTGACCGCAGGACAGGTCGCGAATCGGCTCACCAAGACTGCGCAGTTGCCTTCTGCGGCTTCGGGCGCGGCGCCGGATGCGTATTACGGATATGGCGTCATCCGTCCGTACGACGCTCTCACCAAGAACATCCCCGCCGGCCCGAAGAACGGGCCGCTCAAGGCCCCCGAAGCCCAGGGACAAGAGCAGCCTTCCGGAAGCAACGCGAATCAGGACCGCTGGAAGGAAGAAGAAGACAACAGCAACACCAAGGCAGCCCTTGGTATTGCGGCCTTTTCGCTCATTGTTCTGCTGATCATCGGCATCATCGTGGTCCTCGTCGTGAAGAAAAAGAAGAAGAAGCGTAACGGCCCGCCGCCCGGTGGCGGTTTCGGTGGTCCTGGTGGGCCGGGTTACTACCCGCCGCAGCAGCCCGGTGCTTACCAGCAGACCGGTAACCCGGGGGGCTACCCGCAGGGCCCCCCTTACCAGCCGCCGGGCCAGTAGCAGGCAGAGAGCTTGGTGAGAGGCTCCGCCGGCAACGGTTTTCCCAGGGGTCTCTCCGCACAGGTCCCCGCAGTCCCCGGACTGCGGGACCTGTGCTGTTTTTTTAGGAGAGGTGTACGGCGTGAGCTTCACGCGGACGCTGCGTGCGGTGGGCGGCGCGGTCGTGGCAGGGGTGCTGGTCATCGGCATCGCGCCGGCTGCTTCGGCGGATTACCTACGGGACGGGCAGTGGACGCTCGGAGCCTTCGGCGCCGACGAGATCCGGCAGCACTCCACGGGCAAGAACGTCACCGTGGCGGTCATCGACAGCGGGGCCGACGCGAACCATCCCGGCCTGAAGGGGAATGTTCTCCCCGGAAAGAGCTTCACCAGCGAAGGCGGAACCGGGGATCACCCGACCCACGATGACCATGGCACCGCAATGGCAGCACTAATCGCCGGGCATGGCCACGGTGCCTATGCTTCTGCCGGAATCATGGGCCTGGCGCCGGACGCGAAGATTCTCCCGGTGATGACGGACAGCGCTGAAACCGCCGTGGCCGCCCGGAGGTACGCCGAGCCGCTCCGGTATGCGGTCGACCAAGGCGCCAAGGTCGTCAATATGTCGCTTGGTGCGGGTTCTCTGGGGCCCGATGAGAAGGAAGCGATCAGCTACGCCCTGGGAAAGGACGTAGTGCTTGTCGCCGCGGCAGGAAACGACGGCTCTTCCTCACCCCAGTGCCCCGCAGCCGCGCTGGGAGTGCTCGCGGTGGGTGCTGTGGCCAAGGACGCGCAGGTGTGGCACGACTCGAACTACGGCGAGCACGTCCGTCTTCTGGCCCCAGGAGAAAGAATCTACTCGGTTGGTCTCGGTGGAAAGTACCGGCAGGCAGACGGCACGTCCGATGCTGCTGCTTATGTGTCTGCCGCCGCCGCGCTCGTCCGTTCCCAGTTCCCGAACCTCACCGCCGGCCAGGTCGCCAACCGGCTGACGAAGACGGCTGTCACTCCTGATGGTAAGTGGGGCATCAGCACCCCGAGCCCCAAATATGGTTACGGCGCCATCCGTCCGTACGCGCGCTCACTCAGAACATTCCGGCCGGATCCAAGTACGGACCGCTCAAGGCGCCGGATGTAACGGATTCGACGCCCGCGGGGAAGGACGGTGCGGCTGTCGGACGGCAGGCGAGGGGAAAGCGAGAGGCAGCAGCCGGGGCCTGGGTATTCCGCCGATCGTGACTATCGGGTTGGTGCTGGTTCTGCTTGTGGCGGCTCTGGTGGTCGTCATCGTTGTGGTGCGGCGTAAGAAAAGCAACGGGGGGCCGCCGTTCGGTGGCCCTGGTGGCCCTGGTGGTCCTGGTGGTCCTGGTGGTCCTGGTGGTCCTGGTGGTCCTGGTGGTCCTGGTGAGTCCGGTGGCCTTGGGGACCTGGGGAGCCTTGGGGGCCTGGGGGTATGGCGGTCCCGGTGGTCCTGGGGGTTATGGAGGGCGGCCCGGCGGTCATGTCGGTTTCCCGCCGCACCAGGCTGGGCCGTACCAGCAGCAGCCGAATCCCTACGGGCAGCAGCCCAGCGTCTACGGTTCCTCCCCCTCGGCTCCGCCGGCTCAGCCTCCGGGTAGTAGCCGCACAGCGTGACCGGAGAAGGGGCCCGCAGCTTGGTGCGGGCCCCTTCTCCGCGTGCGGGTGCGAGCGGCGACGGTGCGGTGTCAGCGGCGTGCGCATGGTTCGCTCGGATGAGTGGTGATTGATTTTGATGTGGGTGAGCATCGTTTGTGGAGGGTTGTGGGCTACGAGGGGATGATTCTGCACGGGCTTGTTGGGAGTTTGGTTGTTGGGGTGGGGTCCGGACGAGGTGCGGTAAAGGTTTCTTCGGATTGTCTGGGCGGTGGGGCGTGCAGGTATTGGGTCGGGGGTTCGAGTGGGGTGGGCGGGGGTTTCTTGCGGGGCGGGTGTCGGCCGTGGTCGCGGTGGGATGGAAAGCTCGCGACACTCAATGCGGTGGACCAGGGTGTTCGCTGCTTCCTGCGATGGTTGATTGTTCGAGTGGGGCCGTGATGGACAGTGCTTTTGATGTGGATTCGGACGGGATCAGGGCGCAAGGGAGGGAGTTCGTCGATATCGGGGCCGAGTTCAGCAGCGCCTCGAAGCGGCTGCAGGAGACGTTGAAGGGGTTGGGGAAGCCATGGCAGGGCGCTGAGTTCGCGGAGGCGTTCGCCATGGTTTACGAGCCGGTTCGGGACGGCATGTTCGCGTCCATGGATTCGCTCGGAAAGCGGATGGAGGGGATGGGGGAGAAGCTGCAGGAGATGGCGCGCCGGTATGAGACGGCTGAGGGGGAGGCGGTGCAGCTTGTCGGTCAGGTGTCGGGTTCGCACTCGTCCCCTTGGGGGCCGTGATGCGAGCGGTGAGGAGGGGTCCGGCAGGAGCGAATGGCCCGGGAGGTGTGGGGAGTGGCGCTGACACTGCCTGGTGAGGTCGTGTGGGTGCTCGATCTGCTGGGGTACCACTGGCCCGAGGCGGACGAGGACAAGCTCATGGCGTGCGGGCAGGCCTGGCTGGAGTTCGCGGGCCAGGTCGGGCGGACCGACGGGCGGGGCGGGACGGCTGTACGGGAGGTTGTCAGCGGAAATTCGGGCGAGGCGGTGCGCCGCTTCACGGGGGAGTGGGAGGACTTCTCGGGCGGGCCTGGCTCTTACCTGACCGATGCGCGGATCGCGGCCGACGTGATCGGTGTCGCATTCGAGGTGGCGGCGGCAGCGGTGTTCGCGGCGAAGGCCGAAGTCATCGTGCAACTCGTCGTCCTGGCCGTCGAACTCATCGCGGCGCAGGCTGCCGCACCCTTCACTCTCGGACTGTCGGAAGTGGGCGCGTTAGGGGTGACGCAAGCCACGCGTCTCATGGTGCGTCGGCTCTTGGACACGCTGAAGCGGGAAGTCGTCGAAGCGGTCACCAAAGCGATGGCGGACGCCGCTGAGAAGGGCGTCAGGGAGATCGCGTCCGATGTCGTGAGGAACCAGGTCAAGGACTTCGCGACGGACTATGCGCGGAAGGCCGTCAGGGACATCGTCATCGATCCCGCCAAGGGAGCCGCCACCGACATCGTGACGGGGGCCGGGCAGAACATCGTGCAGCAGGGCATCGAGAGTCATTTCGGTGCTCGTGCCGGCATCGATGTGGGGGAGACGGTCGATGGCGCGAAGGAGGAATTCGGCAAGCAGTTCGGAACGGTTCGGGGCGGCGAATTCGTGGCCGGCGAGTATGTCGCCGGCACGCCGAGTGGCCCGGGAGAGAGGGAGGGAGGCTTGGCCGGCCTCCTCGATCCGGCCACTCACCGCGATCGTCTGCTCGACAGTGCGACGGAGGCGGGGAGCAGCGTCGTGGCCGGGCGGGCGAGAGAGGCCGTCGAGAGTGGGAGGGGAGGAGATGGCAGAGGTGAGGGGGATGGAGGTGGAGGAGGCAGGAGTGGGCGAGGGGTAGGGGGTGAGAGGGGGGCTGGTGTTGCCGAGGATGTTCGGGCTGTTTTTGGGTGAGGGGGCGTAAGGGGCGCGAGGGGGAGGGAAGAGGGAGTGAGACCGGGGGCTCTCGCCTCCGGCTTCACCCTCACCCCGTAGGCGTCATCCGAACACGGCCTGCACCGAATCCCTCGCGCCGTCGGTGACGCCTTGGTGGCGGGTCGCGGCGCCGCCCGTACGGCTGTCCACGTGCTTCTGGGCCGCGTCGAGACCGCGGTTGGTGAGGTCCTGCTTGGCGTGGTCGACGTACGTCTGCGGGTCGGCCAGGCTCTGGGCGCCTTCCTTGAGGCCGTCGACGTATTCGCCGGCCTTTTCCTTGCCGATGTCGGCGGTCTCGCCCCAGTCCATCCCGTCGCGGGCACCGAAATGGTTCTCGATGCCCTGCTGGGCGACGTTCTGCCCCATTTCCGTGGCGGCTTCGGTGGCTTTGGCCTTGCCCTCTTCGACGACCTTGTCCTGGACGGTCTCCTTGACCGTGTCCTTGACCGTCTTCTTGGCGTAGTCCATCGCCAGCTGCCGGGCTTCCTTGGACACCGCCTTCTTGGCCAGCTTCTTGATGGCGTCCATCGTCGCGTGTTCCATGGCCTTGGTCACGGCCTGGACGACTTCTTGTTTGATCTTGTTCAGGATCTCGCGGACGGCGACGCGGGTGATTTGTGTCGCGCCCACCGCGCCCGCTTCGGACAGTCCGAACGTGAAGGGGGCGGCGGCTTGCGCGGCGATGAGTTCCACCGCGAGGGCGACGAGCTGCGCAATGATGGCGATCTTGCCGGAGAGTACGGCGATGGCCGCCGCGTCGAAAGCCAGCGCGATGGTCTCGGCGGCGATCTGCGCGTCACGCAGATAGTGGTCGGAGCCGGCGCTGCCGGAGAAGGCGCCCCATTCCTTGGTGAATCCGTCGACGGCTTCGCCGGTGTTCGCCGCGACCACTTCGTTCGCCGCCGACGTGCCCTGCGAGGCGGCCTGTTCGACCTGGGCGGCGAAGTTCCGCCAGGTCTCGGCGCACTTGAAGAGCGCGTCCTCGTCGGCCTGCGGCCAGTCGTACCCGAGGAGTCCGAGGACCCAGGCGACCTCGCTCGGCAGTGTCAGTGACACAGTGATCGTCCCCCGTGCGGTTGCAGCCGTGTACGGCTGGAGTGATGGTGATGGTGGCGGCGTCGGCGCTGCTCAGCGAAGTGAGCGGCGCGGACGGTGCGGGCGGAGTGGGTGCGGGCGGGCGCGGAGCGGAGGGCGGGGCGGGGCCGGGTACAGCCGGGGTGGGGCGTACGGGCCGGGCGCGTGCCGGGGGGTCGTACGGCCGGACCGCACGCCCCGTACCGCGGACCGGTCGCGGGCCTCAGGCCGCGAGCCGGCCGCCCGCCTCAGGCCGCGTGCCGCCCGCCCGCCTCAGACCGCGGGTCGGGGGACCGAACTGACGACGTGGACGCCCTGCTCGTCGGAGGCCGTGTACGTGCGGGCCATGCCCTGGAGTTTGTCGCCGATGTCTTCCAGGCGTTCGCCCAGCGAATCCATGGAGGTGAACATGCCGTCGCGGATCGGGGTGTAGATGACGTCGAAGGCGGCGCCGAAGTCGGCGTCCTCCCACGGCTTGCCGAGGCCCTCCAGGTCGTCCTTGAGTTTCTTGGCCGCCTTGCCGAACTCCGTGCCGATGTTCACGAACGCATGACCCTGTGTGCGCAGCACCTCAGGGTCTACGTCGAATGCCTTGTCCGCCACCGCGACCCCCGTCATTGCTCTGCCATTCGCGCTAGGCGTGTTTGTCTCTCGACACGCCCAGCGTGACCACTTTATGTGTCCTTAACGCAGGCATGTCAAGGCGCCCTCACGGGTGGGCGCCGGGCGGCAGTCGGTGCTGTGCAGTGGACAGTGGTGGCGAAATGGGCTCCAACAGGGCGCTGGCGGTGCGCCGTTGGGGCATATGTGCGGAGGGATTCCACTCGAATGCGGATCGAATTCGGGGGGATTGACTGTGCTGTGGTGCAGATGGCAGTCGGAATGAAGGCGCGGGAGGGGAGTGGTGCGGAGAGGGAAAGAGATGGTTAAGTTTTGGTACCTGCCCGGTCGAGCGGCCGCGCGCCCCGGGTGGCGTGCGTTCCCGTGCCGTACGGCTGCCGAGCAGGCCGGCACTGTCCTCCACAGCATCGCGGTCCTTCCATGCCAACGCAGCCCTTCATGCGCACCCGCTCATCGGCCGTGCGCGCGTACGCGTCGGCCCGGTTGCCGTCCTCGGCGGGCCGGGTCGTGGGCGCCGGTCTCGTCCTCGCCGGGCTGTTCTTCGGCGGGATGACCGCCAAGGACATGGGTTACGCGAACGGTCACCGGGGCGACGCGGGCACGCTCACCGTGCAGGAGTGCCGTACGCAGTTCGACCGCGTCGGTTCGTCCCGGCACCGGCACGCGCGCCCCGTCGTCACCTGCACCGGCACCTTCCGCGCCGACCGGACGGGCGCCGTGGCCGAGGGCGGGAAGGCCGGGGGTGCGACGGCTGAGGGCGAGAAGGTTGGGGGCGCGGCGGCCGAGGGCGAGAAGGCTGGAGGTGCGACGGCCGAGGGTGCGACGCTCGATGACGGGACGGTCGAGGACGCGACGGTCGAGGACGCGACGGTCGAGGACGCGACGGTCGAGACCGAAGCCAAGTTCGAGCCGGGCAAGCACCTGGCGGTCCAGAAGACGGACCACGGGTTCGTCATGATCGACGAGCAGTGGATCTGGCGGAGCCTGGCGATCGTGGGGGTCTCGATGTGCACGGTGGTGGCGGGCGTGTTCTGTCTGCTCACCGGGTTCGGCACGCGGCGCGGCCCGGCACTGCGGGAGGCCTGGCGGCGGGTGCCCGGCGGCGCAGTGGTCCGGGCCGTACTGGTCGGCCTCGGCGGCCTGGCCGCTCTCGGGCCGGTGCGGCGCTGCTCGTCGACGGGATGGTCTGATGCCCCCGCCGACTGAGCGCCGTACGCTCCTCTCGCCACTCCGCTCCCTGAGCCGGATCCTGGCGCCGCTCACCAGCCGCCGCGACGCCGCCCGGTATGTGGTGGGACGAGCCGTTGGCCTCGTCCTGGCGGTGTTGGGGGTGATGGTCTGCGTGATATCGGTGAGACAGGCGGTGTTTGTCGCCGGCTTCGCGGGAACTCGCGGAACGTACACCGTCGAGGAGTGCCATGAACGTTACGCGTCCGTCGGCAGCGGCCGTCGCAGCAGCCGGACGGTCAGTTGTACGGGCACCTTCCGGGCTGACCGGGGCGGCACGCATGCCCATCGGGCCAGCGATGAAGCCCATCAGAGCAACGATGTCGACCGCAGTGACGGCAGCGATGGCAGCGACCACAGCAGTCACAGTGACCAGAGCGGCCAGAGTGGTGACAGTGCCCGCAACGCCCCCCACAACCGCGACCGCCCCACCGACGTCAATCCCTTCACCCCGTTCCACCCCGACAAGGTCTATCCGCCGGGCACCCGCGTCCCCGTGCAGAGCGGTGACGACGGAACGTACGTGGTCGTGGGCCGGGAGCAGATGTGGGGCGATGCCGCCGGGGTGTCCGTGTCGCTGCCGTTGCTCGCGGCGGGCGCTTTCTGCCTGCTGACGGGCTTCGGCGCCCGGTGGGGACGTTCGTTCGGTGACAGCTGGGACGGGTTGCCCGGCGGGACGGTGCTGCGCCCGCTGCTGCTGTCCGTCGCCGGGGTGGGCATCCTTGGTGCAGCCGTCTTTCTCTTTTTGCAGCATTACGGGTGACGCTGCGGACCGCCTGGCCGGCCGGGCGGGTGCGTCCGGGCCGTAGGCTCGGCACATCGCGGAAGCACGTACACCCCGTACGCGTGGCATGTCCGGCATGCCGATGCGTGCATCGTTCGCCCTGCACCTTCGCACGCCCCTGGAAAGGATCGCTGACCATGGCAGCACAGTCGGAACACACCAGGTCAGGCGCGTCCCATGCATCCAGCGTGGGCGATGCGCCGGGTGTGGCGGACGGGGTGAAGCGCGGTCTGGGGCGGCTGATCGGCGTGGGTGTCCTCCTGGCCGCGCTGCTGCTGATCGCGGTCGGCGTGTACGTGGGCCCGTACTCGGTGTGGGTGGACGGCAGCCCCGGCAAGATCACCGTGGAGGCGTGCGCCACGGATTACCACTACGCGAACAAGCAGCACTCGGGGAACCGGACGCGGGACATCCAGTGCTACGGCACGTTCCGGTCGGACGACGGCCGGACCAAGGACCTGAACGCCAGTGTCGACTCCTGGCACCGGTTCAAGGAGGGCGACCTGATCGAGGTGCGCCAGGTCGGCCGCTCCAGCTACGTCCAGCACAGCTGGAACCGGCTGGCCAACGGGGTGCTGTGCCTCTGCGGCGGACTGGTCGTCCTCGTCCTGGGCGTGCTCTGCACCGTGACCGGCTACCGCTTCCGCGGCGCCCCGACCTTCGACGACGCGTGGCGGTCGGTCGGTCCGGGCGTGCTGCGGACGCTGATGGTCGGACTGATGGCCGCGGGGCTGACCGGGGCGGTGCTGTCGGGCGCGGTGCTGCTCTTCACGTAGCGCCGTACGTGAGCCCGGGGCCGGTGGGCCGGGTCCGGGAGCCGGTGGGGCCCGGAACGGGGCCGGGACACCCGGAACGGGGCCGGGACACCCGGAACGGCGCCAGGGCACCCGGACGGAGCCGGAAGACCCGAACGCGACTGTACGGCTCCGAACAGCCGTCCCGTACCATTCCCGCTCATGGACGCACCCGCCGACGCCGACGAACAGCCCCTACCCGCACGCCGCGTGAACCTGACTCCTCGTCAGGCCCGGCGGGTCCGGATCGTTCTCGCCTCCGTGCTGATGGCGGCGATGGCGGCCGTGCTCGTGGTCCGCCTTGCGAGCCGTACGTCGGTCCTGGTCGTGGGGGTGTACGGCGCCGCGCTGATCCTGTGCGGGGTGGTGATCGAGCTGAGCCGTAACGGACGTACGCGGCTGGGCACCTGGCTGCTCGGTCTGGGGCTGGCGGCGGCGCTCGCCGCGGACTGGCTACTGCTTCCCTGAGCGGCGGCTGTCACCCTTCCCTGCAGTACGCCGGGTGGGCAGGGAGCCGGCCGTTCCCGCCCCAGGCCGAAGCATGACGAAGGCGATGTTCGCCCACAGGCCGAGATCCTGTAGCCCCAGTACCACGGTCGAGGCGGACGAGAGGGCCAGGGAAAGCATCCTGATGAGTGCGGCAGGCCGTCGGAACCTGGCCTTGCGCACACTCACCAATCGAACCCGCTGCACCAGTTGGCTTCTCAGCCACAGTGCTGCCTCTTGAGGCGGCAAGCCCGCCAGGAGCGGAGCGGAGTGACCGGGGGAGCAGGCCTGAGGCGTCAGCAGGCCGGCGACGTCCACGGCGCGCGCCGCGGCGCAGGCAACGGCCCGCGCGCCGCGGCGGGCTCCGATGCCCCACCGGGTTGAGTCAGCGGTCGGTGGGGGTGGACGGGGCCGGTACGGTGCCTGCGACGTCGGAGGCTGGTACGGGTGCCGGTATGGAGGCCGGCGTGGAGGCCGGTACGGGGGCGGGCCCGGGCGCCGGCAGCGTCAATTGCAGGGCCTTGACGTTGTGCTGCGTGGCGACGACCAGGACGCCCTCGGGTGAGAGGTCGGCGCCCGTGAAGGGAAGGTCGCTGACGAGGTCGGCCACCAGCTCCTCGCGCCGGCGGTCCCACACCTGGACGTGGTCCGCGCCCCGGCTCAGCGTGAGCGGCGCCGCCGCCCGTACGGCCTCCGGGAGGCGCGAGACCTGCGCCGGATCGGCGTCCACGAACCCGGGGCCCAGCAGCTGGTGCAGGAGTACGGCGGAACGGCCCGCGTTCGCGTCCGCGCCCTCCTCCTCAGCCCCGGCGGAGACCGAACGCGACCCAGGGGTGCCTTCAGGAACGGTGAAGGCGGCGACGGGCAGT
The DNA here is from genome assembly GCF_040679095.1 of Streptomyces sp. NPDC052496. Classification (NCBI taxonomy): domain Bacteria; kingdom Bacillati; phylum Actinomycetota; class Actinomycetes; order Kitasatosporales; family Streptomycetaceae; genus Streptomyces; species Streptomyces sp. NPDC052496. Next base: position 22,705 of record NZ_JBFAUH010000039.1, on the reverse strand, counting down.
ACGGCGCCCCCGCCCTGTGCGGATTCGGCCTGCGGCACGCTGCCGATCGTCACGCCGGTGACCCCGGGCAGCGGCACGCTCCACAGCGTGCGCCACGGCAGACCGAGAGCGAGCGCGTGCACCGCGTCGGCGTACGGTCCGAGGCCGTCCTCGACGAAAGCTGTCTCCAGGAGGGCCGCACGCATGACGGCGGACGCCCGGGTGCGGATGAGCAGCGGGGCCGTCCGCAGGTACGTACGGGCGGGAGCGCCCAGGGACTCGTACGGCACGGCCTCGATCGCCGTACGCAGCGCCACCGGGTCGGCGTATGCGAACAGGCCGGGGTCGGTGAGCAGTTGCGGAAGCAGGCCGGCGGCCAGTGTGTGCGCGGCGAGGCGGTCGCGTACGTACGGGTCGGCGCGGGACCAGTCCTGCTGCGGTACGGCCTCCAGGAGCGCCATGGCGATGCGGGTCTGCGCGTCGCGCAGGTCGGCCAGCCCGGCCCGTACCGCGTCCGCGACACCGGGGTGCACGAGGCGCAGCACCTCACGGCCGACCCTCCCGGCACGGCCTGCACTACCGGCACTATCGGCGCCAGCGGCGCCTTCAAGACCAGAAGCAGATCCGGAAGCAGAAGCAGAACTCGAAGCAAGTCCCGCCCCCGGTGCCTCCCCGGCCTCCGGCTCACCGACCGCTCCGTCGCCAGGCTCGACCACCGATTCCACGAACGGCCCCGCCAGCAGCTTCCCCTCAGTGATCACCCCGGTCATGTCGCGCCCGGCGACGGCGGACGCCAGCGGGCCCCACAGCCCGAGGGGCAGCCCGTCCCCTTCGGCGAGCGCCAGGGGCGCCAGCATCAGCCGTAGCGTCTGCGGGTCGGCACCCAGGCGCCGCGCGTGCAGGTCCAGCGCCTCGGCCACGCTGCCCGGCAGTTGTGCCGGGTCGGCCGGGTCGAAGTCTTCCGGCCGTGTCAGGACGCAGCGCACGGCGAGCTGCGCGGTCAGCCGGCTGCCGGCGGCGCGCTCCGCGACGGCCTCGGCGAGCGCCCGGCGCGCCCCGGCGTCTTCGGTGTACGGCCGAGCCGGCGCGCCCGATGCCGGGTCGAGCGACGTCTCCACCTGGCGGACCAGCCCCTCGGGGTCGGCCCAGTCCGGCTCGTCGAGGTCGATGACCTGCCCCTGGCCGGACGGCAGTGCCGCGATGACCTCGGTGGCCAGCGCGCGCGGTACGTCGGCGAGCAACTGGACCGTGGCGGTCTCGGCGAGCGGCTTCAGCACGTCCCGTACGAGGCGGGCGGGTTCGTCGGCGGCCCGCACCGGGCCGGCCCGGTCGACGTCCGGGACGACGACCGTCACCGGGTCGGCCGCGGCGGCGAGTTCGGGGACGATGTCCGCGCTGCGTGCGGCTGTCAGGCCGAAGTGGTCGGCGATGGCCCGCAGGACCTGGTCGGCGGTACGGCCTTCGGGGGCCGGCACGGCGGGCGCGGGCAGGTCGGGCGGTACGGTCGTCGGATCCAGGTCGTCCAGCGGCAGGCGCTTGCGGTACTCCGGGTCGCACAGCATGAGGAAGCCGGCCACCAGGCGCGAACACCCGCTGCCGGGGCTCCCGGTGAGCACGATGACCCGGGGTGCGCCGGGCCACTGCATACGCCATGCCGCGAGCGCACGCAGGACGGCGGTACGGCCGCCGACGTACGGGTGCGGGGCGTAACCCCCCGTACTGCCGTGCCCCCCGTCCGAGGCGTGCATGAATTCCTCGTCCCCCATGAACTCTTCGCCCTCCACCGTCGCGGATCGCGGCGTGCGCGCGCCGGCCGGCTGCCGTGCCGACCGTGCTGTTCCCGATGCCCGCGCCGCGCTTCTCGACCTTCCGTACTGGCTTCTTCGGCCTTCCTCGCCCTCTTCGGCGTCCTCGCCGTTCTCCGACTCGGTGCCGACTCGGCGCTCCGATGCGCCCGTTCTTCGACTCCCGACTCTCCGGTCTCCGACGCCCGTATTCGCCCGTTCCCCGACTCCCGGCTGATCCTACGATCCGCCACTGACACCGGTGCCGTAACCCGCCGAGCCCTCGCTCAGCCCGTGGGTGGCGGGCCGAAACCGCCCTGCGGCGGCGGGTATCCGGCGCCGGGCGCCTGGTGCCCGCCCGGCGCCGGATACCCCGGAGGCCCCTGATACCCGCCTGGCCCCGGGACGCCCGGCACCGGCCCTCCGGCAGGCCCGTACGCGGGTGCGCCCACGGGCCCCGGCGCGTACGGCCCCGGCGCCCCATGCAGCGGGAATCCCGGCGCCCCATGCGCCGCGAACCCCGGCGCCCCAGGCATTCCGTGAGCCCCCGGTTGGACCGACGCCCCGCGTCGCCCCATCAGCACCAGGACCAGCACCGAACCGACCAGCTCCACCAGCATCTGCACCTGGCCCAGCAGCGCGCCGCCCGGCGCGACATCGCCCAACTCGAAGAGCGTGCCGGTACGGACGGAGCCGCACAGGGCCAGCAAGGCGACCGGCAGCAGGACCAGCGCCAGTCCGAGGGCGACACCGCGGGCGGAGACCCGGCGGGTGGCGGCCAGCAGCGCGCCGGCCGCGCTCAGCGGCAGGAAGGTGAGCCAGGCCCAGCCGGGCGCCATGCCCAGCAGGGCCATCAGCACGCCGTGGCCGGTGAACAGGACTTCCAGCGACGCTCCGTACCCGCTGCCGAGGGACTCCACCAGCGCGTAGCAGATCCAGCCCACCCACAGGAGCGCGAGCACGCCCAGCACGATCGCGGTCACGGGGCCGGCCGGGCCGGCGGGGCGCACCGGAGGCAGGCCGGGCGCCGTGCCGGGCCGCGGCCAGGCACGGATGCCGGCCGGCAGGACGACGGCCGCGACGAGGACCAGTGGCACCAGAAGCCCCGCGGAGAGGAAGACCGCCGTGAGGGTGGCGTCGTCGATCTCGCCCTTGCCGAGGAACCAGCGGTCGGTCGAGGTGTGGCTGCCGGTACTGACGACGGCCTGCACCCGCAAGGACAACGTCAGCGCCGTCGCCACCGCGAGCAGGCCGCCGGCCGTCCGCCGCCCGGCGAACGCGGCGCCCACCGCCGCGCCTTGCAGCAGCGCCAGGCCGACCTCGTACGGAGTCGTGACCGGGTAGGCGACCGCCGGAGCGCCGCCGGAACCGGAAGCGCCGCCGGAACCGCCGGAAACGGGAGACGCGCCGCCGGTCCACACATCCCACAGCACGCCAGGGCCGAGCGTTACAAGATCATGACCCAGCCAGTACAGGGTGTACAGGAGGAAAAGCAGGCACAAGGTGCCTGCCGTGATCCGCGCGCCCTTACCGAGCACCCGAATATGTGGCATTTTGCTCCGCTCTCTCCCGCGTGCACTTCTCCGGCACGCGATCGCGCACGATAGCAATACCGATCGAGATGCCATCAGGAGCCGACAAGCGCCACTCAAAAGGCGATCACGTACCGGCGAATGCGATCAGGCGCCGGTCGGACGGAAAGAGCGGACAAGCGGGAAAATATGGTGTCGAGTCAGCAAAGGATCCACGGCCTCCATGGCTTCCACGGCCTCCATGGCTTCCACGGCCTCCATGGCTCCCGTGCCATCCGCGGCACCGAAGAGGCCCGGTACCGAGCCGCGCCCCGCCCCGGTACCGACGACCGGTCCCGCCGCCCCGATCAGTGCCGGTGGCTGGCGCCGCCGCCCCGTCCGCCCCGCCGCGGTCCCGTAACGATGGCGCCCGAAGGCCCGTCACGCTCGGCGCGCTCCCGGTCCTCCTTCTCCTCCTGCTCCTTCTGCCACTTCGCGAACTGCTCGCGGGAGGCCTCCCGCTCGGCCTGTGTCTGGTTCTCCGCCGCCCGCCGCATCTCGTTCATGCGGTCGCCGATGGCACCCATGTACTCCTCGGACTGGATGGCGTCCTTCATGCCGATCCGCCCGGAGAGCACCTCCTGGGCCATCTCCTGGAGCTTCCCACCGACCTTGGGGTTGGTGGCCAGCGTCTGCAGGGCCTTGCGCAGCCGGTGCGCCTGGTCGGGATCCTGGGCGACGTCCATCAGATCCTCGTCCTGGATCTGCCGCTCATTGCCCATGCCGCTCGTACCGCTCATGTCTTCTGCCCCCGGTGAACTCGGTGGTACAGCAACCGCGTGTGCTGCACCGGCGTCATGAGTCTAATGACGGATCGGAACCGCTCGTCAAGGAGGGTTGTTGGCATTGCGGGATATTGGTCCCCTTTTCCCGCCCCGCGATGCCGTCCCGCCGCTTCGGACGCGGCAGTCGGCCCCTATCCGGGTGTGCTAGACCTGGGGCCTTGTCCGGCAGGCCGCCGCCGCTTTCGAGCCGCGTCATTCGCGCCGCGCCAATCAATTCGGGGAGAAAAAGATGTCAGACGAGGTCCGGATCAGTACCGAGGAGCTGCACAAGCTCGGTACCAAGTTCGAGATATCCGCGGACGACCTGGGCCGTCAGCTGACCGCTTTCAGACGGCGCAGTGACGCCGAGGCGCTGTGCAACGGCTTCGGCTCGCGCGCGGCGGCCCGGCCGTACCTGGAGGTGTACGAGCAGGCCGAGCGCGCCCTGGAACAGCTGCGGGAGCGGCTGGCGGAGGTCGCCGGCGGCCTCCGGGAGACCGCTGCCTCGACGGACGCGGCCGAGGAAGAACTCGTCAAGACGATCCGGGGTGTCCAGTGACCGAGCAGCGCAACCCCCACGCCCTGCACGAAGCGGCGGCCGGCTGGCGGGAGATGGGCAAGCACCTGGACGGCCTGGTACGGGACCTGGACCAGCAGGTGGGCAAGGCCGCGGCCGCCAACTGGCACGGGCCCGCGGGCGAGGCGTTCGCGGCGGAGTGGCACCAGCTCAAGCGGTCCGTCGACGAGACGCTGCCGGCGTTCGAACTCGCCGCCGCCGACCTGGAGAACGCCGCTTCCCAGGACGCCTCCCAGGACAAGGGGGCGCACGCGGGCGCGGGCTCCGGCGCGCACGACTCCGCACCGGCCGCCTCCCAGGGCGACGGCTCGCAGTCGTCCGGCACGCAGACCGCGTACGGCTTCATGGCACTCGGCCAGCTCGCCACGTCGCTGGGCGGCGCCTTCCGCGGCAAGGGCGGCAAGGGCGGCCAGGGGCAACGGCCCTCGCTGACCGAGCGGTGGGAGACCACCGGCGCGCCTCAGGGGCCCGACCCCTTCGGCCCGCCGCAGGCCACCGATCCGAAGAGCGCACGGGGCGGCGCGGGCGTGGCCAAGGGCGTCCGTACGGGGGAGACCGGGGCCGCGGCAAGCGCCTCCGGCACGACGCCCGGGGCACCGGCGGGAAAGGCCGCCTCGGCGCCCTCCAGCGGCACCGCGGCCTCCGGCTCCGAGGGAGCGGCCGCAGGCCCGGAGAAGGCGGCCTCGGGCCCCGGAAAGGCCGCCGCCGACGGTCCGTCCACCACGCAGAGCCGCCCCGGCGCCGAGTCCCAGCACACCGGGACCGAACGCACCGGGACCGAGGACGGCAAGGGCGAAGGCTCCAGCGCCAACAGCGACCAGGACACCAAGGGCAACGCCGAGAGCAACGCCAAGGGCAACGCCACCGACCCCCCGTCCCCGAACGTCCGCCGCCACGGCGCCTTCGGCTGAACCACCCGCCCCGCTTCCGCGCGGCGCTACCCGCCCCGCTTCCGCGCGGCGCTACCCGCCCCGCTTCCGCGCGGCGCTACCCGCCCCGCTTCCGCGCGGCGCTACCCGCCCCGCTTCCGCGCGGC
>NZ_JBFAUH010000039.1:0-16896 GCF_040679095.1 Streptomyces sp. NPDC052496 | reverse complement strand
GCGCCACCCGCCCCACTCCCGCACCGTGTCACCCGCCCCGCTCCCGTACGGCGCCACCCGCCCCGCCTCCGCCCCGCACAAAAGCCCTGGGGCGCCCCTCCCGAAGGAGAGGCGCCCCAGCGCCGTTCCAGTGGCGCACACTCAGCGCTGCGTACGGACCGGCATCGGACCGTGCGCCCGGACCGGCATCGGACCGTACGCCCCCATCAGCCGCTGTTCGCCGGCAGCCATCCCGTCTGCACCAGCTGCGCACCGCGCTTGCGCGTGATGAAGTGCGCACGTCCCGGCGTCAGGCTGGTCGCCTTGATGTTGCCCATCAGCGGGCCCTCGCCCGGGTCGCCCGACAGGATCAGGCCCTGGGCGCCCAGCTCCTTCGTCCGCTGCATCACGGGCTCGAAGGAGGACCGCCCCGCGCCCGAGGAACTGCGCGCCAGGATCAGGCGCAGGCCCAGGTCGCGGGCGAACGGCAGGTACTCCAGCAGCGGCTGCAGCGGGTTGCCGCTGCTGGTCGCCACCAGGTCGTAATCGTCCACGATCACGAACGCGTCCGGCAGGTCGTACCAGCTGCGGTTCCGCAGCTGCTCCGGCGTGACGTCCGGGCCCGGCATGCGGCGGCCCAGCGAACCGGCCAGCCCGGTGATGACCTCCTGGAGCTGCGGCCCCGCGGCACAGTACTTGTACATGTGGCTCTCGGGGATCTCGCCGAGCAGCGCGCGCCGGTAGTCCGAGACCACCATGAGCGCCTTGTCCGACGGGTAACGCTCCGAGATCTGCTTGGCGATCAGGCGCAGCAGCGAGGACTTGCCGGACTCGCTCTCACCGTAGATGACCAGCAGCGGATCGGTCTCGAAGTCGATGAACGCCGGCGACAGCGTGGTCTCGTCGACACCGATCGCGATGCCGTGCTCCGGGTAGTCGCTGCCCTTGGGCAGCTCGCTCGCCGGGAGCAGCGTCGGCAGCATCCGCACCTTCGGGGCGGGCTCGCCCTGCCAGTGCTCCTTGACGGTGGCCACCAGGTGCGCCATGCCGTCGCTGAGGCTCTCCGCCTCCTGGACGCCGTCGATACGGGGCAGCGCCGCCAGGTAGTCCAGCTTCTCCGGGGACAGACCGCGGCCGGGGCGGCCCATCGGCACGTTCTCCGCGCGCTTGCGGTCGAACTCCGACTCCATCGGGTCGCCGAGCCGCAGCTCGACGCGGTTCAGGAGCTGGTCGCGCAGCGCGGGGCGCACCTCGGTGTAGCGGGAGGCGCCCAGGATCAGGTGGATGCCGAAGCCCAGACCGCGGCTGGCGATGTCCAGTATGACCGGGTCGAGCTGCTCGTAGTCGGTCTTGAAGGTGCCCCAGCCGTCGATGATGAGGAAGACATCGCCCCACTTCTGGTCCGGGAACGCGCCGGCGGCGCGCCGCTGGCGGTAGGTGCCCATGGAGTCGATGGAGTTCGCGCGGAAGAACTCCTCGCGCTCGTTGAGGATGCCGACGACCTCGGCGACCGTACGGCGGACCTTCTCCGCGTCCAGCCGGGAGGCGACGCCGCCGACGTGCGGCAGCCCCTCCATCGCCAGCATGCCACCGCCACCGAAGTCGAGGCAGTAGAACTGCACCTCGGCCGGGGTGTGGGTGAGCGCGAAACCCGCCATGGCGGAACGGATCAGCGTCGACTTGCCGGACTGCGGACCACCGACGACCAGGCCGTGACCGGCGCCCGCGGAGAAGTCCAGGTACATCACGTCGCGCCGCTGCTCGAACGGCTTGTCCACGAGCGCGACCGGCACGACCAGCTTGCCGAGCGCCGTGTACTCCGGGGCGTGCACGCCCCGCTCGGGCGTGACGGCGAGCGCCGGGAGCAGCTGGTTGACGGTGGGCGACTCGTCCAGCGGCGGCAGCCACACCTGGTGCGCCGGCGGGCCCTGGCCCTGCATCCGCTGGACGATCACGTCCAGGACGGTGTCGGCCAGCGCGTCGTCCTGCTGCTGGGTGAGCGACGGCTCCTCGGCGATGATCTCCTCGACGATCGGCGCCAGCACCGGCGACGCCGTGAACGGCACCGGCATCCGGTTCGTACGGCCGCCACCGCCGCCACCGCCGGCACCGGGACCGCGGTACGGGCCCGACACGTACGCGGCCTTGAACTGCACCATCGTCTCGGTGTCGTACTTCAGGATGCCGGAGCCCGGCACGTTGGGCAGGTGGTACGCGTCCGGCACACCGATCGCCGTACGCGACTCGGCGGCGGAGAACGTCCGCAGACCCAGCCGGTACGACAGGAAGGTGTCCAGGCCGCGCAGCTTGCCCTCTTCGAGGCGCTGCGAGGCGAGCAGCATGTGCACACCCATCGAACGGCCGATGCGGCCGATCTGGATGAACATGTCGATGAAGTCCGGCTTGGCGGTCAGCAGCTCGGAGAACTCGTCGAGCACCATCACCAGCGAGGGCAGCGGGTCCAGCGGGGCGCCGGCCGCGCGCGCCTTCTCGTAGTCGGTGATGTTGGCGTAGTTGCCCGCCGAACGCAGCAGCTCCTGACGGCGCTGCAGCTCACCGGTGATCGAGTCGCGCATACGGTCGATCAGGCTGACGTCGTCGGCCAGGTTGGTGATGACCGCGGCGACGTGCGGCATGTCGGACATGCCGGTGAAGGTGGCGCCACCCTTGAAGTCCGCGAGGATGAAGTTCAGCGTCTCCGAGGAGTGGGTGACCGCGAGGGCGAGCACCAGGGTGCGCAGCACCTCGGACTTACCGGAACCGGTCGCGCCGACACACAGGCCGTGCGGCCCCATGCCCTCCTGCGAGGCCTCCTTGATGTCGAGCATGACGGGCTGGCCGTCCTTGTCGACACCGATCGGCACCCGCAGCCGCTCGTGCAGCGTGCGCGGGCGCCAGGTGCGCGAGACGTCCACCGAACCGGCGTCGCCGATGTTCATCAGATCCGTGAAGTCCAGGTTGGACAGCAGCGGCTCCTCGCCGTCGGCGCCCGAACCGGCCCGCAGCGGCGCGAGCTGGCGGGCCAGCGACTCCGCCTCGGCCACCGACAGGGTGTCCACGACGCCGTTGTAGACCGCGCCGCCCGCCGACTCCAGCACCAGCTTGCCGGGCCACACCTGAACGGCCAGGCCGCCCCGGATCTCGTCCAGCTCGCCCGGCACGATCTCCAGGATCGTCACGCCCTGCAGGCCCTCGGCCCCGGCGATCACCGAGTCCATCGGAACCTCGCCGGCGTCCAGCACGACCACCACGTGCGGGGTGTCGGAGACCGGGGTGCCCTGCGGGTTGAAGCGGCCGCGGCCCTCCAGCTCCTCGGCGAGCAGTTCCTCGATCTCACCGAGGTCGCCGACGACCAGCCGGCGGGTGCCGGCGCCGTCGGTGGTCTTGTCCTGTACGTGGGGCAGCCACTTGGTCCACTCCCACTCCGCCTGCGCGCCGGGCGCGGCCACCACGGCGACGACCAGGTCCTCCGGCGAGTGCAGGGTGCACAGCTGCGCGAGGATGGCGCGCGCCGACCCGTACACGGTGTCCGGGTCGCCGGAGACCGTCAGGTGGTAGAAGGCGCGCAGCGAGACCGCGAGCGGCAGCGAGTCCAGGTGTCCGTGCTTGTCGAGGAACTCCTTCATCGCGTGCGCGGTGAGCGGTTCCAGTTCGTCGACCGGCGCGGTCTCCGGTGCCTTCAGGGGAGTGGCCAGCTGCTGCGGCCCCAGCCCCATCCGTACCTGTGCGAAGTCCGGGTCGGACGCCCGGCGTTCCCACACCCGTTTGCCTTCGGCGACGATCGACCACAATTGGCCCGGATCGGGGTGGGTGAAAAGCTGCGCGTCCCGCTGTTTGCGCGCGGTGCGCCGCACTTCCTTTCGCTTCTGCGCCAGGTATTTGAGGTAATCCTGGCGCTCCTGGAGCATTTGCCCGGAAGGCCCTTGGCGGGCCTTGACGATCTGGACAATAGCCATCGCGAGGGTGGAAACCACCATCACGCCGCCCATGATCTTCATGAACGGCTGGGTGCCCATGAACAGGAAACCTGCCGAGCCCGCCATGCCCATCATCGGCATGAGGTTCATCAGCATGTTGTCCTCGCCCTCGCGAGGCAGCTCCGGGGGAGCTTCGAGCGTCAACTCCTCACCGGGGATATCAGGTGGAAGCGCGCGGGGCGGGCGCTTGACGATGACAACGCTCACCGAGGCATCAGTCCTTCATGCATCTCGCAGTCTCGGACCGCCCCCGTTGGTTCGACGGTCCCCCGGACCAAGTCCATGGCCCGACGCAGGCGTTGATCCTACTGTTAACAGTCAAGTGCCGGGGCGGGTGGGGCGGCGCCCTAATTGGGGGGTACGCTGACGCCTCGCGAGCGCGCCCAAGGCCCCGTAACGACGTCCCTTATATAAGGCACGGTGGCGGCGCCCCTATATATGGCACGCACGCGACAAACTGCCCAACGGATAGGGGGAACCGCCAGGTGAGCACGACTACAGGCACCGGCTTCTGCCGGGTCACAGTCGCCGCGCCGGACGCACGGATCGACGTGGCACTGCCGGAGGATGTCGCACTCGTCGATATTTATCCGGAGATCCTGCGACTCTCCGGTCAGTCCCAGGCGGAGGGCGCCCCCACCGGATACCACCTGGTACGCCGGGACGGCACCGTCCTGGACGCCGGGCAGTCCCTCGCCCAGCAGCGCATCCTCGACGGCGACCTGCTCCTGCTGCGCCCGTTCGCCGAGTCGCTGCCGCTGCCGGTCTTCGACGACGTCTCGGACGCCGTCGCCTCCGCGGTCAAGCGCAACCGCAACCGGTGGAGCGACGACCTGATGAACATCGTCGGCCTCACCGCCGGCGTGCTGCTGCTCGTCATGATGGCCTTCGCCCTGTGGTTCTCGAACCCCGTCGACCGCGACATGCACCGCCTGCCCGGCATCATCGCCGGCGTCACCGGCATCGTCCTGGTCGCCCTGTCCGGCGTACGGGCCCGGGTCTACGACGACCACGCCTCGTCCATCGCGCTGGGTCTGGCCTCGCTGCCGCACCTGCTGCTCGCCGGCTCCGGGATCATGCCGGTGACCGACGGTGAGGGACCGGGGCGCCTGCAGTTCCTGGTCGGCTGCGTGACCGTACTGATCGCGTCCGTACTCCTGGTGGTCCTGCTGCCGCGCGGCGACGCGCCCTTCGTGGCCGCCGCCTTCCTGGCCAGCATCGGCACCCTCGCGGTCTTCGCCTCCATCCTCACCGAGGCCGAGCCGCGCGAGGTGGCCGCGGTCACCGCCGTCGTTGCCATCGCCGTGGTCGCCTGGCTGCCCGGCCTGTCCTCGCGCTTCGCCCGGCTGCCCATCGGCTACAAGTCGCCCGACCAGATCGCCGCCGGCCCGCACAACGACGGCGACCAGGCCGCGACGACCGAGTCCGTCGACTTCGTCAAGATCGGCAACCAGGCCAAGCGCGGCCACGAACTGCTGCTCGGCCTGGTCGCGGGCTGCTCCGCGCTGGTCGTCGGCGCCGCCGGCGTCGTCCTCGGCTTCTCCGACAACAGCTGGGCCCAGCTGCTGGCGCTGGCCGCGGGCATCACGATCATGCTGCGGGCCCGGCTCTTCGACTACACCGCGCAGGTCGCCTGCCTGACGATCGCCGGCATCCTGACGATCGTGCTGCTCATCCTGGGCATCGCGCTGCACCCGCCGCTGGACATCCTCAGCGACCTGGTGCGCTTCGGGGACTCCGGTCCGCTCAACATCCGTACGGTCTGGTTCTCCAGCAGCATCGCGGCCGGCGCCGCCGTCCTGGTGGGTGTGGGCCTGATCGTCCCGCGCAAGGGCGTCACCCCCTTCTGGGGCCGCGTCTTCGACATCTTCGACGGTGTCGTCCTGCTGTCGCTGGTGCCGCTGTGCCTGGCGGTCCTGGACGTGTACGGCACCGTGCGCGGCCTGACCGGCAACTCGTAGGGGCGCGAAAAGCTCCCCGTACGGATGACCCGCCCGCCACCGGGGGTCACCCGTCCGCACGGCCCCCTGACCGCCCGGTCAGGGGGCCGTCCGCAGCTGGTACTCTGGGTGACGGTCTTTGCCGAGTAAGAGAAGATCCCCTGTGAATTCGATCCAGGGGCGCTCGCAGACCCAGAACACCTGAGGAGTTCGCGTGTCGCTCGACGCCGCCACGAAGAAGCAGATCATGGCCGAGTTCGCCACCAAGGAGGGCGACACCGGCTCCCCCGAGGTCCAGGTCGCGCTGCTCTCCCGCCGCATCTCGGACCTGACCGAGCACCTGAAGACCCACAAGCACGACCACCACTCCCGCCGTGGTCTGCTGCTGCTCGTCGGCCAGCGCCGCCGCCTGCTGCAGTACCTGGCGAAGAAGGACATCACGCGCTTCCGCGCGCTGGTCGAGCGCCTGGGCATCCGCCGCGGTGCGGCGGGCGCCAAGTAAGACGACGTGAAGGGAGCGGTTCCCACACCCGGGGGCCGCTCCCTTTGCCGTACGCACCGGACGTCCGGTCCCCTGCCTGGTGGACCGGAGCTTTGTAGTCTGGTGCCATAACGCCATAGCGAACGAGGTGGAGCGCCTTTCAGCCGCCGGTCCTCGGTAGTGGCCCCCGGATGGCGCGCGGACGACCGCGCGGCCCCGTATCCGGGTGCTTCGATCGAAGACCGGCCCGCAACCCCGGCGCTCCACCGACGAAGGTCCGCCGCCACACGGGCGGTGGACGCAGACGAGGAGATATTCCTGGTGGAGAACGAGACCCACTACGCCGAGGCCGTCATCGACAACGGTTCCTTCGGCACCCGCACCATCCGCTTCGAGACGGGCCGCCTGGCCAAGCAGGCCGCCGGCTCCGCCGTCGCGTACCTGGACGACGACACCATGGTGCTGTCGGCCACCACCGCTTCGAAGAACCCGAAGGACCAGCTGGACTTCTTCCCGCTGACCGTCGACGTCGAAGAGCGGATGTACTCGGCCGGCAAGATCCCCGGCTCCTTCTTCCGTCGTGAGGGCCGGCCCTCCGAGGACGCGATCCTCACCTGCCGCCTGATCGACCGCCCGCTGCGCCCCTCCTTCAAGAAGGGCCTGCGCAACGAGATCCAGATCGTCGAGACGATCATGGCGCTCAACCCCGACCACCTCTACGACGTGGTCGCCATCAACGCCGCCTCCTGCTCCACGCAGCTGGCCGGCCTGCCCTTCTCCGGCCCGATCGGCGGCACCCGTGTCGCCCTGATCAACGGCCAGTGGGTGGCCTTCCCGACCCACTCCGAGCTGGAGAACGCGGTCTTCGACATGGTCGTGGCCGGCCGGGTGCTGCCGGACGGCGACGTCGCGATCATGATGGTCGAGGCCGAGGCCACCGAGAAGACCATCCAGCTGGTCAAGGACGGCGCCGAGGCTCCCACCGAGGAGGTCGTCGCCGCCGGTCTGGATGCCGCCAAGCCCTTCATCAAGGTGCTGTGCAAGGCCCAGTCGGACCTGGCCGCCAAGGCCGCGAAGCCGGTCGGCGAGTTCCCGATCTTCCTGGACTTCCAGGACGACGTGCTGGAGGCGCTGACCGAGGCGGTCCGCGGCGAGCTGGCCCAGGCGCTGACCATCGCCGGCAAGCAGGAGCGCGAGACCGAGCTGGACCGCGTCAAGGCGCTCGCCGCCGAGAAGCTGCTGCCGCAGTTCGAGGGCCGCGAGAAGGAGATCTCCGCCGCCTACCGCGCGCTGACCAAGACCCTGGTGCGCGAGCGCGTCATCAAGGAGAAGGTCCGCATCGACGGCCGTGGCGTGACGGACATCCGTACGCTCGCCGCCGAGGTCGAGGCCATCCCGCGGGTGCACGGCTCGGCGCTGTTCGAGCGTGGCGAGACCCAGATCCTGGGCGTCACCACCCTGAACATGCTCCGCATGGAGCAGCAGCTGGACACCCTCTCCCCGGTGACCCGCAAGCGCTACATGCACAACTACAACTTCCCGCCGTACTCCACCGGTGAGACCGGCCGCGTGGGCTCGCCCAAGCGCCGCGAGATCGGCCACGGCGCGCTCGCCGAGCGCGCCCTGGTGCCGGTGCTGCCGACGCGCGAGGAGTTCCCGTACGCCATCCGCCAGGTCTCCGAGGCGCTCGGCTCCAACGGCTCGACCTCGATGGGCTCGGTCTGCGCCTCGACCATGTCGCTGCTGAACGCCGGTGTGCCGCTGAAGGCCCCGGTCGCCGGTATCGCCATGGGCCTGATCTCCCAGGAGATCGACGGCAAGACGCACTACGTCACCCTCACCGACATCCTCGGTGCGGAGGACGCGTTCGGTGACATGGACTTCAAGGTCGCCGGTACGAAGCAGTTCGTCACCGCCCTGCAGCTGGACACCAAGCTGGACGGCATCCCGGCGTCCGTGCTGGCCGCGGCCCTCAAGCAGGCCCGCGACGCCCGTCTGCACATCCTCGACGTGATGAACGAGGCGATCGACGTTCCGGACGAGATGTCCCCGAACGCGCCGCGCATCATCACCGTCAAGATCCCGGTGGACAAGATCGGTGAGGTCATCGGCCCCAAGGGCAAGATGATCAACCAGATCCAGGAGGACACCGGCGCCGACATCACGATCGAGGACGACGGCACCATCTACATCGGTGCCGCCGACGGCCCGGCCGCCGAGGCCGCCCGCGCCACGATCAACGGCATCGCCAACCCGACCATGCCGGAGGTCGGCGAGCGCTACCTGGGCACGGTCGTCAAGACCACCACCTTCGGTGCGTTCGTCTCCCTGCTCCCGGGCAAGGACGGTCTGCTGCACATCTCGCAGATCCGCAAGCTGGCCGGCGGCAAGCGCGTCGAGAACGTCGAGGACGTACTCGCCGTGGGCGCCAAGGTCCAGGTCGAGATCGCCGAGATCGACCAGCGCGGCAAGCTGTCGCTGGCCCCGGTCATCGAGGGCGAAGACGACGAGGCGAAGGACGACGCCGCCAAGTGACGTCCCGTAGCTCACGGACGACGGCCCGCACCTCTTCGGAGGGGCGGGCCGTCGCCCGTACCCAAACGCTTCTCAAGGGCACCAACGGCGCCGGCACGGTCCGCAAGACGGTCCTGCCCGGCGGCCTGCGGGTGGTCACCGAGACCCTGCCCTCCGTACGCTCCGTCACCTTCGGCATCTGGGCCAACGTCGGCTCCCGCGACGAGACCCCCTCGCTGAACGGCGCCACCCACTACCTGGAGCACCTGCTCTTCAAGGGCACCAGGAAGCGCAGCGCGCTGGACATCTCCGCCGCCATCGACGAGGTCGGCGGCGAGATGAACGCGTTCACGGCGAAGGAGTACACCTGCTACTACGCGCGGGTGCTGGACACCGACCTGCCGCTCGCCATCGACGTGGTCTGCGACATGCTGACCGGCTCGCTCATCGAGCCCGCCGACGTCGAGGCCGAGCGCGGCGTGATCCTCGAAGAGATCGCGATGACCGAGGACGACCCGGGCGACTGCGTGCACGACCTGTTCGCGCACACCATGCTCGGCGACACCCCCCTCGGCCGCCCCGTCCTCGGCTCCGTCGACACGGTCAACGCCCTCACCCCCGAGCGCATCCGCCGCTTCTACAAGAAGCACTACGACCCGACCCGCCTGGTCGTCGCCGCCGCCGGCAACGTCGACCACGCCAAGGTCGTCCGCATGGTGCGCGCCGCCTTCGAGAAGGCCGGCGCCCTCGACCGTACGGACGCCACCCCGGTGGCCCCGCGCGACGGCTCCCGCACGATCCGCACGGCGGGCCGCGTGGAACTGCTCAACCGCAAGTCCGAGCAGGCCCACGTGATCCTCGGCGTGCCGGGCCTGGCCCGCACCGACGACCGCCGCTGGGCCATGGGCGTACTGAACACCGCCCTCGGCGGCGGCATGAGCTCCCGCCTCTTCCAGGAGGTACGGGAGAAGCGCGGCCTGGCCTACAGCGTGTACTCGTACACCTCCGGATACGCCGACTGCGGCCTGTTCGGCGTGTACGCGGGCTGCCGCCCGAACCAGGTCGACGACGTCCTGAAGATCTGCCGCGACCAGCTGGACCAGGTCGCGGCCGACGGCCTGACGGACGACGAGATCCGCCGCGCCATCGGGCAGCTGCGCGGTTCGACGGTGCTCGGACTGGAGGACACCGGCGCGCTGATGAACCGCATCGGCAAGAGCGAGCTGTGCTGGGGCGCCCAGATGTCGGTCGACGACATGCTGGCCCGGATAGCGGGGGTCACCCCGGACGAGGTACGGGAGCTCGCCCGCGATGTACTGGGACAGCGCCCGTCGCTGTCCGTCATCGGCCCGCTGAAGGACCGGCAGGCGGACCGGCTGCACGACGCGGTCGCCTGACCTTCGTATCAGGCGTACCAGAGGTACCAGGCGTACCAGGGGACTGGGAAAGAGAGAGCGGGAAAGATGAGCAAGCTGCGCGTGGCCGTACTCGGCGCCAAGGGCCGCATCGGCTCCGAGGCCGTACGGGCCGTCGAGGCCGCCGAGGACATGGAGCTGGTCGCCGCCCTCGGCCGGGGCGACCAGCTGGAGACGCTGACCGAGGCCGGTGCCCAGGTCGCGGTCGAGCTGACCCACCCGGACTCCGTCATGGACAACCTGGAGTTCTGCGTCCGCAACGGCATCCACGGTGTCGTCGGCACCACCGGCTGGAGCGACGAGCGCCTGACGCGGCTGCGCGGCTGGCTCGACGCGTCGCCCCGTACGGGCGTGCTCATCGCCCCGAACTTCTCCATCGGCGCGGTGCTGACCATGCGGTTCGCCCAGCAGGCGGCCCGGTTCTTCGAGTCCGCCGAGGTCATCGAGCTGCACCACCCGAACAAGGCCGACGCCCCCTCGGGCACCGCGGCCCGCACCGCCAAGCTGATCGCCGAGGCCCGCGCCGCCGCGGACTGCCCGCCGCAGCCGGACGCCACCAGCAGCGCGCTGGACGGCGCCCGCGGCGCGGACGTGGACGGCATCCCCGTCCACTCCGTACGGCTGCGCGGCCTCCTGGCCCACCAGGAGGTGCTGCTCGGCGGGGTGGGGGAGACCCTCACCATCCGCCACGACTCGCTCCACCACAGCAGCTTCATGCCGGGCATCCTGCTCGGCGCGCGCCGCGTGGTGACCACTCCCGGCCTGACCGTGGGCCTGGAGCACTTCCTCGACCTGGACTGACGGGCAGACCGACCGTGCGAGCAAAGATCACCTACTGCGTCCTCGCGGCTGTCCTGGTCGTCTACTTCGTCCTCGTCGGCAGCCGCGGCGTCCTGCTCATCGAGCAGGGCACCGTGCTGACCGTCGCGTTCGGCGTCGCCGTCCTGATCCTGCCGTTCATCGGACTGTGGTTCCTCTGGCACACCACCCAGTTCGCCCGCAAGGCCGGCCGCCTGGCGCGCGAGCTGGAGGCGGAGGGCGGGCTGCCGGTCGACGAACTGAAGCGCACCCCCGGCGGCCGTATCGACCGGGACTCCGCCGACGAGGTCTTCGACCGGCGGCGCGCCGAGACCGAGCAGGCACCCGAGGACTGGCGCACCTGGTTCCGGCTGGCGGTCGCCTACCACGACGCGCGGGACACCCCGCGGGCCCGTAAGGCGATGCAGCGGGCCATCGCCCTGCACGACGGCAAGCCGGTACGGGCCTGAGGCCCCGCGTACCCGTACGGGGCCGCGGCGTACGGGCATGAGGCGCACGCACGGGGGGCCGGTTCCTGATACGGAACCGGCCCCCCATGCGCGTCTCTACCGGCGGTACTCCGCCGCCCACGCCTCCAGCACGTCCGCGGCCCGCTCGAACGCCTCGGGGCGCGCCAGGAAGTCTCCGTTGTGGTCCGTGACGAGGGTACGCAGCGTGGCGCCGCCCGGCCGCTCGACGACCAGCGCCTGGCCCTGCACCGTCCGCGGCAGCCCCAGCCAGCGCACCGGCCGCTGGGACGTGCGGACGGCGGCGACCTCGCTCCAGCGCAGCGTCGTCGTCCGCACCAGCTCCACCTGCCGCAGGCCGTGGGCGCTCACCCACATCCCCACCCGCAGATGGCGCAGCGCGAATCCGATGATCAGCACCGCGACCCCGGCGCAGACGGCGGCCGCGGACAGCGCGCCCGCGGCCGCGATGATCACCGCGGACAGCAGGACGAAAGAGGCCAGCAGCAGAAGCACGGCAGCCGCCCCCACGCGTCCGGGGCCCGGACGGTAGGGACGGCGCCAGCGGTCCGGCCCGGCATGGGGCAGCGGGGCTTCGACGGCCTGGTCGTCGAGGTCGCGGTCGGCCGTCAGGAAGGTCAGGGGCACGGCGGATCCTCACTCCAGGACGCAGACGAAGGCTGTGACCGGTGAGGTTATCGAGACTTACGTGCCGGAACCACTTCGTGCCGGGCGGCACGCGCGGCCGTCCCGCGCGGACCGCCCGGCCGGATCAGCGGCCGTGCGCCGCCTCGGACTGGTGCGTGCCGACACCGCCGGTCTCCTGCTGGAGCGCCGGGACGCCGAGCAGCAGGGCGCCGGCGAGACCGCCGACGACCGTCAGGCCGATCAGGGACCGGGCCGCGAGCTGGGCACGGCTGACGCGTTCTCGGGGCGGGGGCGCGACATTGCTGCGGAACCGGTCGGCCTCGGCGACAAAGGCGAACGGCACTGGCTCTCGCCGGCGGAACATGAGCGGGCTCTCCTTGGAACCTCGAAGTGGGCACTGTCACAGGGTTAGACGACTGTCGCGCCCGTTTGGTGCCCGTTTTCTGCAAGTTCTGTGAAAAATATCAACCACAGGACGAGCTGGGCGCGACACTGTCCGTTTTTGTACGGTACGCGGTATCCCGCCGCATTTCCGGGACTGTCGGTGGCGGGCCGTAGGCTGGGGCCCGCCACGTGGAATGAACGGAAGGAACCGTCGGTGTCACCTACCCCCGCCGAGAGCGTCGAAGCCTCCGAAGGCGCAGCCCCCAGCTTCCGGAGCGAGGTGACGGTCGAGCTGGTCAAGCACAGCGCCGCGGACAGTGACGTGCTGTGGGCGGCCCGTGTCTCCACCGCCGGCGAGCAGTCGCTGGAGGAGCTGCAGAAGGACCCGGAGCGCTCCAAGGGCCTGATCAACTACCTGATGCGGGACCGGCACGGCAGCCCCTTCGAGCACAACTCGATGACCTTCTTCATCAGTGCGCCGATCTTCGTCTTCCGCGAGTTCATGCGGCACCGCGTCGGCTGGTCCTACAACGAGGAGTCCGGCCGCTACCGTCAGCTGGAGCCGACGTTCTACGTCCCCTCGGAGTCCCGCAAGCTGGTCCAGCAGGGCCGCCCCGGCAAGTACGAGTTCGTCGAGGGCACCCCCGAGCAGCACGCGCTGACCAGCAAGGTCATGGAGGACTCCTACCGGCAGGCGTACACCGCGTACCAGGAGATGCTGGCCGCCGGCGTCGCCCGTGAGGTGGCCCGCTCGGTGCTCCCGGTCGGCCTGTTCTCGTCCATGTACGCGACCTGCAACGCCCGTTCGCTGATGCACTTCCTCGGCCTGCGCACGCAGCACGAGCTCGCGGCCGTGCCGTCCTTCCCGCAGCGCGAGATCGAGATGGTCGGTGAGCGGATGGAGGCCCACTGGGCCCGGCTGATGCCGCTCACCTACGCCGCGTTCAACGCCAACGGCCGTATCGCCCCGTAAGGGCCCGCGCCCGGCGGCGACCCGCCGGACCGGTGTGCGGACCGGGCGCCGCCCTCCGGTGCCGTACCGGACCGCACAGACGTACCAAGTGTCCGTATTGCGGCATTTTGAGAAGTTCATCTACGCTGAAGAAACGGACCCGGCACTGCTTGAACCCCCGAGCAAGCAGTGCCGGAGTCCACATCCCGGCTCCCCAGGGGCGCGACCTGAGGTGAGCTACGAGTAGCGTGGTGCCCATGGCTCCGACTTCCACACCGCAGACCCCCTTCGGGCGGGTGCTGACCGCCATGGTCACGCCGTTCACGGCGGATGGCGCTCTCGATCTCGACGGCGCGCAGCAGCTCGCCGCGCACCTGGTGGACTCCGGCAACGACGGTCTCATCGTCAACGGCACCACCGGTGAGTCCCCGACCACCAGCGATGCGGAGAAAGCCCAGCTGGTTCGGGCTGTGGTGGATGCGGTCGGAGACCGGGCCTTCGTCGTCGCCGGAGCCGGCACCAACGACACGGACCACAGCCTGCAGCTGGCCCGCGCCGCGCGCGACGCCGGCGCCCACGGCCTGCTCGCCGTGACGCCGTATTACAGCAAGCCGCCGCAGGAAGGTCTCTTCCGGCACTTCACCGCCATCGCGGACGCCACTGACCTGCCGGTCATGCTGTACGACATCCCCGGCCGCAGCGGCGTGCCGATCAACACCGAGACCATGGTGCGCCTCGCCGAGCACCCGCGGATCGTCGCCAACAAGGACGCCAAGGGCGACCTGGGCCGCGCCAGCTGGGCCATCGCCCGCTCCAACCTCGCGTGGTACAGCGGCGACGACATGCTCAACCTGCCGCTGCTGTCCGTCGGCGCCGTCGGCTTCGTCTCGGTCGTCGGCCACGTCGTCACGCCCGAGCTGCGCGCCCTGCTCGACGCCCACCTGCACGGTGACGTCGCCAAGGCCACCGAGATCCACCAGAAGCTGCTGCCCGTCTTCACCGGCATGTTCCGCACCCAGGGTGTCATCACGACCAAGGCCGCGCTCGGCCTCCAGGGCCTGCCCGCCGGGCCGCTGCGCCTGCCGCTGGTGGAACTGTCCGCGGACGAGACCGAACAGCTCAAGCGCGATCTCGCCGCCGGCGGGGTACAGCTGTAACCACAGACTTCACAACTGAACACGGAAAACAACCGCCAAACCGCAAGTGCACGAATGTCATGCGCGCCACGTGTGCCTCACGGCGACGTGGCGTGTGTGGTGAGGAGAGTCTTTTGAGTCATCCGCATCCTGAGCTCGGCGCGCCGCCGAAGCTTCCCAAGGGCGGCCTGCGCGTCACCCCCCTCGGCGGCCTGGGTGAGATCGGCCGCAACATGACGGTCTTCGAATACGGCGGCCGGTTGCTGATCGTCGACTGCGGAGTGCTTTTCCCGGAGGAGGAGCAGCCCGGAATCGACCTGATCCTGCCGGACTTCTCGTCCATCAGGGACCGCCTCGACGACATCGACGGCATCGTGCTCACGCACGGCCACGAGGACCACATCGGCGGTGTCCCCTACCTCCTGCGCGAGAAGCCGGACATTCCGCTGATCGGCTCCAAGCTGACCCTCGCCCTGATCGAGGCCAAGCTCCAGGAGCACCGCATCCGGCCGTACACGCTGGAGGTCGCCGAAGGCGACACGGAGGCCATCGGCCCCTTCGACTGCGAATTCGTCGCGGTCAACCACTCCATCCCGGACGCCCTCGCGGTCGCCATCCGCACCCCCGCGGGCATGGTCGTGCACACCGGCGACTTCAAGATGGACCAGCTGCCTCTGGACCGCCGCCTGACCGACCTCCCGAAGTTCGCCAAGCTGGGCGAGGAGGGCATCGACCTCCTGCTGTCCGACTCCACGAACGCCGAGGTCCCGGGCTTCGTCCCGCCCGAGCGCGACATCTCCAACGTGCTGCGCCAGGTCTTCGCGGGCGCCCAGAAGCGCATCATCGTGGCCAGCTTCGCCAGCCACGTGCACCGCATCCAGCAGATCCTGGACGCGGCGCACGAGTACGGCCGCCGCGTCGCCTTCGTGGGCCGCTCGATGGTCCGCAACATGGGCATCGCCCGTGAGCTGGGCTACCTGAAGGTCCCGGCCGGGCTGGTGGTCGACGTCAAGGCGCTCGACGACCTGCCGGACGACGAGGTCGTGCTGGTCTGTACGGGTTCCCAGGGCGAGCCGATGGCGGCCCTGTCCCGGATGGCCAACCGCGACCACCAGATCCGCATCGTCCCGGGCGACACGGTGATCCTCGCGTCGTCGCTGATCCCCGGCAACGAGAACGCGGTCTACCGCGTCATCAACGGCCTGACCCGCTGGGGCGCCAACGTCGTCCACAAGGGCAACGCCAAGGTGCACGTCTCGGGCCACGCCTCGGCCGGCGAGCTGCTGTACTTCTACAACATCTGCAAGCCGAAGAACCTGATGCCGGTGCACGGCGAATGGCGCCATCTGCGCGCCAACGCCGAGCTCGGCGCGCTGACCGGCGTCCCGAAGGACCGCATCGTCATCGCCGAGGACGGCGTGGCGGTCGACCTGGTCGACGGTGTCGCCAAGATCGTCGGCAAGGTCCAGGCGGGGTACGTGTACGTCGACGGCCTCTCGGTCGGCGACGTCACCGAGTCCTCCCTCAAGGACCGCCGGATCCTCGGCGACGAGGGCATCATCTCGGTGTTCCTGGTCGTGGACTCCAGCACCGGCAAGATCGTCGGTGGGCCGCACATCCAGGCCCGCGGTTCGGGCATCGACGACGCGGACTTCGCCGCCGTCATGCCCAGGATCGACGAGATCCTCGCCAAGGCCGCCCAGGACGGCGTCGCGGAGCCCCGCCAGCTCCAGCAGCTGGTCCGCCGCGCCATCGGCAAGTGGGTCTCCGACAACTTCCGCCGGCGCCCGATGATCCTCCCGGTGGTCGTCGAGGTCTGACCCCTCGCCGGGTCGCCTGCACAGGTACAGGGAGCGGGGCAACCGGATTTGCATCCGGGCGCCCCGCTCCAGTACGTTTACGTCTCCGCCTGAGGGGAACCCGGGACGCCTGCGCGTCCGGAGACCGCCCTGACAGGACGGAATTCCGACCCAGAGCAATCTGATAACGTCGGAACTGCCGAAAGGCAAACCCCCTCCGACGGAAATCGGAAACGAATTCGGGCCGGTAACGGACTGGAAATCGGATCTGCTAGAGTCGGAAAGGCCGAAAAGCGAAAGCCGGACGGTCGCCCCGCTCCAACAGGGGCCGGATACGGAAAGCGGAAACGCGGAACGGATCTGGTAAGGTTGGAACCGCGCAGAAGCCGAAAGGCCGAAACGCACC
>NZ_JBFAUH010000038.1:0-59945 GCF_040679095.1 Streptomyces sp. NPDC052496 | reverse complement strand
GCCCGGCCGGGCCGGACGGCGCGGCGGAGACCAGGGGCAGCAGCAAGGCCGCCGCCGCGACGGCGGTGGCGGCCCTGCGCGCTCTGGAGCGGGGGGTTCTCTTCTCGTCGGATCCTCGCAATGCAGCCTCCTGTGGCCGACCGGAACGAGCCGGGGCGTCTGACGGATGGTGTGCATACGGCCGTGCGCGGGACGGATCCCTACAGCTATCGCCTGGCCGACGATCCGTCAATCACCGTGCGCCGCACGGGATTCGGATGTCAGCGCGCCCTCCGCAACCCCGTGCGAGCACCCGGGCCACGGCGGCCCCGGACACACGTGAGCGGCACGCCTGTACGGCGTGCCGCTCACTTACCCCCCTTGGCGGATCAGCGGGTGCCGACCGCCGCCCGTACCGCACGGCGCGCCATCTGGCAGTCGTCGTGCAGCCGGCGCAGCAGCAGCCGCTGCTCCTCGCCCGCCGCGAGCGCACCGGGGTGTCCCGGCCCCGGCGTGCCCGTCGGCGTGGGCTCACGCATGGTGCGCTGCACGGCGGTCTCGTAACGCCGTATCTCGCGGGTGAGCACCAGCATCAGATTCACCAGGAAGGCGTCCCGCGCGGCCGGACCGGCGGCCTGCGCGAGCTGGCTGATCTGGCGGCGCGCCACGGGGGCGTCGCCGAGCACCGACCACAGGGTGGCGAGGTCGTAACCCGGCAGGTACCAGCCGGCGTAGTCCCAGTCGAGCAGCACCGGGCCGGCGGGGGAGAGCAGGACGTTGTTCAGCAGCGCGTCGCCGTGACAGAACTGGCCCTGGGTGTGGGCCAGCCCGTGCAGCAGCTTCTGCAGGTCGCCCAGATCCCGGTCGGTCAGCAGGCCGAGGTCGTGGAAGCGCCCGATGCGGCCCGCGTAGTCCAGCGGCGCGTCGAACATCCCGGCCGGCGGCCGCCAGAGGTTGACCCGGCAGATCGCGCCGAGCGCGGCCCGTACGTCGGCGCGCGGCGGTGCTTCGGTCGGATGCCGTTGGAGGGAGGCGACCCGGCCGGGCATCCGCTCGACGACCAGGGTGCAGTTGTCAGGATCCGCGGCGACCAGCCTCGGTACGCGCACCGGCGGGCGGTGGCGTACGAAGGACCGATAAGCAGCTATTTCGTGCCGGAACCGCTCGGCCCAGGCGGGGGAGTGGTCCAGTAAACACTTGGCGACCGCGGTCGTCCGGCCGGTGGTGCCCACCAGGAGGACGGACCTGCCGCTCCGGCGGAGCACCTGGACCGGATGGAACTCGGGGCAGATGCGGTGCACCGAGGCGACCGCGGCGCGCAGCTGAGCACCCTGGGGGCCGGACAAGTCGAGTCTCCCGCTGAGCGGTTGGGTGCCTCCCCCTTGCACCCGCCGGTTGCGGCCGCCGGTGAGGCCGGAGACCGCCCCCTGAGACTGGGAGGGGTCGAGATACGGCCCGCTTCCCGGAGGCTGCGGACGGTACGGCCGGTTCGGGGCGCTCACGGCGGACGATGCTGCGTACATGGGTGAGACAGATCCCTTCGTGCGCCGACGAGTTGCGGTGCGGCTCCCGGCCCGGCGATCCGGGGCCCGAGGGCCACGGATCCGGTGTCCGCACCCTGGGGAATGCGGTACCGACACCGGGCCGGGGGCTGCACTCCTTACAGAACACGCGGGCGCGGGTGGCAGACCATCTGGCGGACCCTGGCGAACCCTGGCGAATGCTCGCGGGGGTCCTGCGGGGCCCGTTACTGTCAAGTCAGTCGAGGAACCTGGGGGCTTGACGTGGACAGGGAGCCGAACACCCGTCTCGCGGACCTTTTCGGCCTGGCCGGCTGGTCCAAGGGCGAGCTGGCGAGACTGGTCAACCGGCAGGCGGCCGCCATGGGGCATCCGCAGCTGGCGACCGACACCTCGCGGGTCCGGCGCTGGATCGACACGGGGGAGACCCCGCGCGACCCGGTGCCCAAGGTGCTGGCGGCCCTGTTCACCGAGCGTCTCGGCCGTGTCGTAACCATCGAGGACCTCGGGTTCGGTCGTTCCGGGCGCGCTGGGAAGAAACAGACGGACGGTCTCCCGTGGCCGCCCGAGCGAACGGCGGCGGTCCTCACGGAATTCACGGGAATGGACCTCATGCTCAACCGACGCGGCCTGGTGGGCGCGGGCGCGGCACTCGCCGCCGGCTCCGCACTCAGCAGCGCCATGCACGACTGGCTGCACACCGATCCGGCGCTGGCGGCCGACGCCCCCCGATTCGACGACCCCTTCGCCGACCACACCATCGACCAGATCGGTTTCGACCGGTACGAGGCGGCCCCCGTGGGGTCGCAGGAGATCGACGCCCTGGAGCGCTCGGTCGAGGTCTTCCGCGCCTGGGACGCGGCCCGCGGCGGCGGGCTGCAGCGCAAGGCCGTGGTGGGCCAGCTCAACGAGGTGGGCGGCATGCTCGCCTATCGCCACCCCGAGCACCTGCAGCGCAGGCTGTGGGGGGTGGCGGCCAACCTCGCCGTCCTGGCGGGCTGGATGTCCCACGACGTGGGGCTGGAGCCCACCGCCCAGAAGTACTTCGTCATCGCCGCCCACGCGGCGCGCGAGGGCGGCGACCGGCCGCGCGCGGGCGAGGCGCTCTCCCGGGCGGCCCGCCAGATGGTGCACCTGGGCCGCCCCGACGACGCCCTGGACCTGATGAAGCTCGCCAAGTCCGGTTCCGGTGGCGAGACCCTGCCCCGCACCCGCGCGATGCTCTGCACGATCGAGGCGTGGGCCCAGGCGAGCAAGGGCCAGGGCCAGGCCATGCGGCGCACCCTGGGCGAGGCGGAGGAACTGTTCGTCTCCGACCGGGGCGACGTACCGCCGCCGAGCTGGATGCAGATGTTCGACGAGGCGGACCTGCACGGTATGCAGGCCCTGGCGTTCCGTACGCTGGCCGAGCACGACCCCAGGGCGGCGAAGGTCGCCCAGGCGCACGCCAAGCAGGCGCTGCGGCTGCGCGACAACGGCCGGCAGCGGTCGCAGATCTTCGACTACCTCTCGCTCGCCTCCGCCTGCTTCATCGGCAACGACCCCGAACAGGCCGACCGCTACGCCCGGCTGGCCCTGGTCTCCATCAAGGAGAACTCCTCCCACCGCACCTGGGACCGGCTCCGGGAGATGTACCGGCTCAC
This sequence comes from Streptomyces sp. NPDC052496, assembly GCF_040679095.1. NCBI lineage: Bacteria > Bacillati > Actinomycetota > Actinomycetes > Kitasatosporales > Streptomycetaceae > Streptomyces > Streptomyces sp. NPDC052496. Next base: position 56,803 of record NZ_JBFAUH010000038.1, on the reverse strand, counting down.
CGGCCAGTACGCGAACTACGCCAAGATCCAGGACCTGCGGGAGGAGATCCAGCGGGTGATGCCGAAGGCGAAGGCCAAGGGGCTGGGGCCGGGGATCGGTCCGGTGAGCGCCGGCCTGCGGATCTGATGCCCGCGGGCGGACGGGTTCCTACGGAGAACTCCTGCTGAGACGGGTTCTTACTGAGACGGGTTCCTACTGAAGAGCCATGACCCGTGACCCCGGTCCTGGCCGTAGGGCGCCGCAGGCGCACCGCGTACCCGTATGCCCGTACGCCTGCCTGGGCACCTGTACGTACCTCACCCGCTCACCCCGGCTCAACCGCTCACCCTGGCGATCAGCACACACGCGTCGTCCTCGCGCTCGGCACTGCCGAACTCCTCGGCGATGACGCGGACACAGTCCTGCGCGTTCCGCGCCGCGGCGAACCGCGGTGCCAGTGACAGGAGGCGCTGGGCCCCTTCGTGGGGTGCGAGCGCGCCGTGCGCCCGGCGCGGCACCAGACCGTCCGTGTGCAGCACCAACAGGTCACCGGGCTGCAACTGTTCGCACCGCTGCGTGTAGACGGCTCCGGTGGTGGCACCGAGCAGGACGCCCTCCGGGGGGTTCAGCGCGCTGCCCGAGCCGCCGCGGAACAGCAGCGGGGCGGGGTGGCCGGCCTGGGCCCAGACGAGCTGACGGGAGGCCGGGTCGAACCGGCAGCAGACGGCGCTGCCCAGGGCGGGCTGCGCCGAGGTGTCGAGCAGCTGGTTCAGGAAGCCCATCAGCGGGCCCGGCTCCTGGCCGGACACCGCCATGCCGCGCAGCGCGCCGAGCACCATGGCCATGCCGGAGGTGGCGGTGGCGCCGTGGCCTGTCAGGTCGCCGACGGTCAGCAGCGTCTTGCCGTCCGGGAGTTGCAGGGCGTCGTACCAGTCGCCGCCGATCAGGGCGCTGGTGGCGGAAGGGAGGTAGCGGGCGGCGAGGTCGAGTGCGACGGGCCCGCCCTGCGGGAACCGCAGGGAGCCGCGCCACGGCGGCAGCACGGCTTCCTGCAGCTCGACCGCAAGCCGGTGCTCGGTCTGCGCCCTGTGCCGCTGACGCTGCAGCGAGTCACGGGTCTCGCGCACCGCCCGCTGGCTGCGGCGCAGCTCGCTGACGTCGCGCAGCACGGCCCACATGCACGCCGTGCTGCCGTCGGCTTCGAGCACCGGCTCGCCCACCATGTGCACCGTACGGACGCTCTGGTCGCCGCGTACGATGCGGAACTCGCCGTCGATCGGCCGGCCGTCCACCAGGCAGTCCGTGACCATCGTGGTCAGCAGCTGCTGGTCCTCGCTGAAGACCAGGGACGGCAGCTCGTCCAGGGTCAGCGGGCCCTCGGCCGGATCCCGGCCGAAGATCCCGAACAGCTCCTCCGACCAGCTCACCTCGTCGGTGAGGAGGTTCCACTCGGCACTGCCGACCCGGCTGAGCAGCGAGCCGCGCGGATGCCCGGCGGGCTCGGGCGGCGCCACCGGCAGCCGGTCCTCCCCGCCCGCGTCCGCGGCCGCGGGGTCGGCGGGCAGGCCCTCCCGGAGCTGGTCCAGGTGCCCGCCGAGGTCGTCGAGGTGGTGGACGGCGAGGTCGCACAGCGCCCGCTGCCAGCGCAGCTGGGGGTCGTCGGGCTCGTCGTCGCCCGCCGAGGTCTCCCGGCGTACGGCGTCCAGGCCGCCCCGCAGCCGGCGTGCCTGGCTGATCAGGGCCTCGACCGCGTCGCGCTCGGGTGGCTGGGCGGGTGGTCGGTCCGCGAAGAGAGGGGACGGCATGACGTACTCCGATATCAGGCGGCGCCGGGGCCTGGTCTGACGGAAGGGCCGGTAACGACTGTTGCACAGGCTGCGACCGCCCGTAAGGGATTTGGCATTACCCGATACGGTGGTGCATTCGGCATATGCCCCCGGCCTTCCGGGGGCCACCCTGCGCCGAATCAGCGGAACCGAGCGTTCCAGGCTAGGCTTCGGCCGCCGTAGCGCGCTCGGTCCCACCGATCCATGGTGGGAACGACGCATACGACCCGTGGTCACCGGCAAGAATGCCGGTCAGCGGAAATCCCGTTGCCAGCCTGTCCCCCGCACCGGATGCTGACCTCATGTTCGATCCAGACATAGCGCCCAGTGGCACCCTGCTCGGCCTCCTGCAGCGAGGCCGCGGCGACGGGGTCCTGCACGCCCTCGCGGCGCCGCGGCCCGAGGCGCTCGCGGCACTGAACGACAGCGTGCTGCGCGACCCCCGCCGTGACTGGCAGGTCGAGAACCGCTCCCTGTACTACGCGCGCCTCTACATGCAGCTCGACGGCGGCCTCGAAGAGATCGAACGGCATCTTTTCCACCCCGACGACCTCACCGACCCCGGCGAGGAGCGCACGGGCCTCGCCCTCGCCGTCCTCGGCCACCTCGCCGCGTACGGCCGGGACGCCGCCCTCCTGCTGCTGCGCAGCTACGCCGCCGCCGGTACGAACTGGCGTTGGGCCCTGGACGAGCTGGCACTGCGGGACGACGACGCGGGCCTGGCGACCCTCGCCCCCGCCGTCCTCGCCCGCTTCCCCGAGACCCCCGAGGGCGACGCCGAGCTGGCCGCCGCCGTACGGGACGCCTTCGAACCCCGCCCGTGGCGGCTGTGGGCCGAGGACCCCCGCTACGGCGAGCGCATCCGCGCCGCCCAGGAACAGGGCTGTTTCGACCGCTGGCAGCGCCAGCTGAGGACCGGCGGGCCCCGCCCGGGCTGGAGCGTCACCGAGGTCCTCGACTGGGCCCAGCAGGGCCTGGAGCTGCACCCCGAGGAGTGGCGCCAGGTCCCGGCCGCGCGCTGCCTGGCGGCCGTCGCGAGCCCCGAGGACCGCCCCGAGCTGCTGCGCGCCGCGCGCACCGGCCCGGACGCCGCCCGCGCCGCCGCCCTGCGCCACCTCGCCGAGCGCGACGACCCGGAAGCCCTCGACCTCATCGAGGCCGCGGTCGCCGACCCCTTCTCCAGCCGGCCGCTCGCCGAGGCCGCGCTCGCCGCCTTCGAACGGATGCGCGGCCTGGCCGCCATCGAACGGGCCCGCCGGTGGGCCCCCCGCCCCGGCCCGCTCGGCGCGGCCGGTGCCACGATGCTGGCCCGCCGCGGCAGCCGCGGCGACGCCGACCTGGTGCTGGCCGCGCTGCGCCGTACGGTACGGACCGAGGGCCCGGACGCGGACGGGCTGTGGGAGCTGGTCGACGGGGCGGGCCGCCTGGGTGTGGCCTGCGCGGCGCCGGTGCTGCGCCACATCTACCGCGAGACCTCCTCGTCCCACCTCAGAGGCCGCGCCGCGGGCGCGCTGGCCGTCACCGACCCGGGGTTCCCGGCGGGTTTCGCCGTCGAGTGCCTGTGGGACTGCGAGGAGAGCACCCGCGAGCTGGCCGCCCGGCACGCCGCGACCGGCGACGACCGCGTGGTGGAGCAGCTGCGCCGGCTGGCCGCCGATCCGGCGGAGGAGGCCGAGGTGCAGACGGCGGTACGCAGCCGCTTCGGGCCGGACGCGCCGGCGCTCTGAGGAGCGCGGCCGGGGACCGTTCCGGCCGCTTTCCGGTCGCGGGCGCCAACGCTCATGGGACGTTCCCCGGCTGGAAAGATCCCCGTGGCCGGAATCACGCCCGGCGGGCGGACAACAGCCGTATGCGTGTCGTCATCGTCACCGAGTCCTTCCCGCCCGACGTCAACGGCGTGGCCCACTGCGCCCTGGAAACCGCCCGGCACCTGGTGCGGCGCGGGCACGACGTGCTCGTCGTCGCCCCGGCCGGCGCCGACGGGACACCGGACGGCGGGCGGGCCGGGCCCTGCCCCGTCGTCCGTGTGCCCTCGATGCCGCTGCCGGGCTACCCGCAGGTCAGGGTGGCTCTGCCCAGCCGCCGGCTGGCCGCCGCGCTGGACGGGCACCGGCCGGACGTGGTGCACCTGGCCGGCCCGTTCGTCCTCGGGGCCCGCGCCGTGGCCGCCGCCGCGCGGCGCCGGGTGCCCGCCGTCGCGGTCTACCAGACCGACCTGGGCCGCTACGCCCGCGCCTACCTGGGCACCGGAGGCGGCGCGGCCTGGCGGCGCCTGCGGTCGGTGCACGCCGCGGCCGACCGGACCCTCGCGCCGTCCGCCTCCGCCCTGCACGACCTGGCCGCCCACGGCGTGCCCCGGCTGCGGCTGTGGCCGCGCGGGGTGGACTCCGCCCGCTTCCACCCGGCCCGCCGCGACACGGTGCTGCGCAGCTCGCTCGCCGCGGGCCGGGAGCTGCTGGTGGGCTACGTCGGGCGGCTGGCGCCCGAGAAGGAGGTGCGGCTGCTGGCCCCGGTCTCGCGGCTGCCCGGCGTACGGACCGTGGTGATCGGGGACGGGCCGAGCGCTGCCGGGCTGCGTGCCGCCCTGCCCGGTGTGCGCTTCCTGGGGAGCCGTACGGGCGACGAACTGGCGCGGCTCATGGCTTCCCTGGACGTGTTCGTGCACACCGGCCGCCACGACACCTTCTGCCAGACCGTCCAGGAGGCGATGGCGGCGGGCGTGCCCGTCGTGGCGCCTGCCGCGGGCGGCCCGCTGGACCTGGTGGCGCACGGCCGGACGGGGCTGCTGGTGCCGCCGGGGGACGGGGCGGCGCTGGGCGACGCCGTAGGGCTGCTGGGCGGCGACCCGGCCGCGCGCGCACGGCTGGGCGCGGCGGGCCGTGCGGCGGTCGAGCACCGCACGTGGGAGGTGGTGGGTGACGAGCTGCTGGGCCACTACGAGGACGTGCTCGCCGGCCGGACGGCGGTGGCGGTATGACGACGGGGCCGGGCACGTCCGCGCGGTTCGTCCTGGACGAGACCCGGTACGTCGGTGCCGGGCTGCGCATCGTACGGCTGGCGAACTTCGTGACGCCGGAGTCGGGCGGGCTGCGCGCACCGCCCTGCGTGCCCTGGGCGCCGGCTACCGCGCCGCCGGGCACGACCCGGTGCTGATCGTGCCAGGACCGGCCGCACGCGACGAGGAGACCGACCAGGGCAGGGTGATCACCCTGCCCGGCCCGGTGCTGCCCGGTACGGGCGGCTACCGCGTGCTGGCCGACCGGCGGCGGGTCCGGCGCGCCCTGGAGGCGTTGGCGCCCGACCGGCTGGAGGTCTGCGACCGTACGACGTTGCGGTGGACCGGCGAGTGGGCGCGGCGGTCCCGCGTCCCGGCGGTGATGGTGTCCCACGAGAGCGTGGACGGCGTGCTGCGGACCTGGGGCGTGCCGCGCGGCCCGGCGCGCGCCGCCGCCGACCGGATCAACGCCAGGACCGCGCACGCGTACAGCCGTGTGGTGTGCACGACGGAGTGGGCGGCGGCCGAGTTCACCCGGGTCGGCGCGCGCAACGTCGTCCGCGCGCCGCTGGGTGTCGACCTGACCGCCCGGCACCCCGCCCTGCACAGTCCGGAGCTGCGGCGGCGGTGCGCGGGCGGCCACGGCGTCCTGCTGCTCCTGTGCTCGCGGCTGTCGCCGGAGAAGCGGCCGGGGCGCGCGCTGGACGCGCTGGCGGAACTGCGGTGGCGCGGTGTCGACGCGGCGCTGGTCGTCGCGGGGGACGGGCCGCTGCGGTCCCGGCTGACGGCCCGGGCCCGTACCGAGCGGCTGCCGGTCGCGTTCCTGGGGCATGTCACTGATCCGGGTGAACTGGCCGCCCTCCAGGCCGGTGCGGACGTGGCCCTGGCGCCCGGGCCGGCGGAAACGTTCGGGCTGGCGGCCCTGGAGGCCCTGGCCTGCGGCACGCCGGTCGTGGCGAGCGCCGCGTCGGCTCTGGCCTCGCTGGTCGGCCCCGGCGGAGACACCGCCCCCGACGACGGCGCCTCCTTCGCGGACGCGGTGCTGCGCGTCCTCGGGCGTCCTGAAGCGCACCGCCGGGCGGCGGCCCGGCAGCGCGCGGAGGGGTACGGCTGGCAGCCGGCGGTGGCCGCCTTCCTCGCGGCCCACGACGCCGCCGTGCTGCCCGTACGGAACGGTCAGACGGACGGTTCGCCCTCGGCCGGCCGGGAGCCCAGGCGCAGCGGCGGCTCCGGTGCGGCCGGAGTGCTCTCCGGGTGACGGGACCAGCGGGCGGCGACGACCGCGCAGACCATCAGCTGGAGCTGGTGGTAGAGCATCAGCGGCAGGATGACCGGCCCGGCCGCGCCGCCGAAGAGCACCGCCGCCATCGGCAGCCCGGTGGCGAGGCTCTTGTTGGAACCGCAGAAGACGATGGTGACGCGGTCCGCCCGGCAGAACCCGAGCCGGCGGGCGGCCAGCGAGGTCGTGACGAGGGCGGTGGCCAGCAGGCCCGCGGCCAGGAGCAGCAGGGCGAGCAGCCGGACGGGGGTGACCTGGTGCCAGATGCCCTCCGCCATGCCCTTGCTGAAGGCCGTGTAGACGACGAGGAGGATCGAGCAGCGGTCCAGGAGGCCGAGGGGTTTCTTGTGCCGGGTGAGGAAGCCGCCGATCCAGGGGCGCAGCACCTGACCGGCGAGGAAGGGCAGCAGCAGCTGGGTGGCGATCGACAGCAGGCCCGCCGCCGAGAAGGTGAGGGCGGAGCCGATCAGCCAGGCCGCGAGCAGCGGGGTGGCGGCCATGCCGAACAGGCTGGAGTACGTGCCGGCGCAGATGGCGGCCGGGACGTTGCCGCGGGCCGTGGCGGTCAGGGCGATGGAGGACTGGACGGTCGAGGGGACGACGCACAGGAAGAGCAGTCCCGTGTAGAGCCGGTCGGTGAGCAGGAACGGGACGAGGCCGCCGGCCGCCAGGCCCAGCAGCGGGAAGAGGACGAAGGTGCTCGTCCCGGTCAGCAGGTGGAGCTTCCACTGCCGTAGGCCGTGCACCGCCTCGCGGGTGGACAGCCGCGCTCCGTACAGCAGGAAGAGCAGGCCGATGGCGAGGTCGGCGGCGGTGTCCGCGGCCACCGCGCCCGCTCCGGCGGCCGGGAGCAGGGTGGCGGTCAGGACCGTGCCGAGGAGAGCCGCCACGTACGGGTCCACGGCCCGCGCCGGCCGGCGCGCGGTGCGGGCGGCCGGTGCCGGGTCACTCATCGTCACCGGTCTGCCAGGGCGGGTGTCCGACACGCGCCGGGTCGGCGCCGGGGCCGTTCGCGTCCCGGGTGTGCACGTCGATGGCGCCGCCGCCCCCGTCGTGGTCGCTGCCCGCCGTTCCCTTGCCGGCGAGGAGGGTGTTCAGTGTCCGGTCGACCTCCAGCCAGGAGTCCGCCGAGGAGTTGTCGACCACCAGCAGGCCGATGGCCGTTCCCGCGCGGGGCGGTGCCGGTGTCTCGTCCTCGTCGTCCTGGGACTCGCACGGGGGCGCCGGTGGCGGTACCGACGGCGGTGTCGTGGCGTGGGCGGTCCCGCCGCCCCACAGCACGCTCAGTACGGCCGCGACGGCGACGGACAGTGCGGACGGGCGCACGGCCCGGGACCGCGTACCGCGGTCCCGGAACCGTCCGGCGCCGCCCCGGAAGGGGTTCGGTGCCATGCAGTCAACCTCGTCTCAGACGGGGGCCGGTTCGCGGTGCGGGTGCCGCCTGCTGATGTTCTTCTCCAACAGCTCGGTGGCGCAGCGCAGTTCGACGCTGCCGGTCTGGCCCGTGCCGGGCAGCCGGCCGTCGGCGTTCTTCAGGTCGGCCAGCGCCCCGTCGATGGCGCCGTGCGCGGCGAACAGGCAGGGGGTGCTGTAGATCGCCACGTCCACGCCGAGTTCGGTCAGTTCACTCAGCGACAGGCGTGGCGACTTGCCGCCCGCGATCTGGTTGAACAGCAGCGGTTTGCTGCCCACGACGGACCGGATCCGTTCGATCCACGCCACGCTGCGCACCCCGTCCACCAGGACGACGTCCGCGTCCGTCTCGGCGAGCGCCGCCGCCCGCCGGACGATCTCCGCCTCCTCCGTGGCGTCCGTACGCGCCACCACGACCAGGTCCTTGCGGCTGCTCAGTACGAGGTCGAGCTTGTCCAGGTACTCCTCCAGGGGGAGGATCAGCTTGCCGTCCGCGTGACCGCACCGGCGCGGTCTCTTCTGGTCCTCCAGGATCACGCCCGAGGCCCCGGCGCGCTCCAGGCTCTGCACGACGTGACAGGCGACCTCCGGGTCCACGTAACCGTCGTCGATGTCCACCAGCAGGTGGTGGGACGGGAAGGCCAGACGCAGCCGCTGCGTGAACTGCACCATGTCCGGCCAGGCGATGAACCCGATGTCGGGCAGGCCGTAATACGATGCGGCGAACCCGAATCCGGAGACGAACATGCCGTCGTAGTGCTGGGCGGCGATGGAAGCCGAATACATGTCGTAGATGCCGATGAGCGGTGTGGTGCGAGGCGACCGGACCGCCTCGCGCAGGGCGCTGCCGTACTGCATGTTTCTCCTGCCTCCCGGACCTGCCGGCCGCGGGTCCTTGGGGTGTTCTTGACCCGACGGTCCCAGGAAACCAAGAGCTAGTAAAAGGATTCCGGGAAGCAACACTCGATTGAGGAAACGCCGCAGGTCGCAGGGGTAATTCGGAAATGATGACGGAGTGATGGGCATACCGCGGAAGTGACGTTTCGGCGGGGGCTCACGGGGGCGTAAACGCGATGAGCTGAAATGCGCCGGACGCTGTGGCCCGTTCAGGAGCGGCCCGGCCCGCCCGCCCGGGCGGACACCGGGGCGGAGAACACCGGCGCCGCCAAGTCCGCTGCCACAATGGCGGTATGACGGGACGCTGGGAGTTCTGGGTCGACCGGGGCGGCACGTTCACGGACGTGGTGGGGCGGCGGCCGGACGGGCGGCTGGTCACCGGCAAACTGCTCTCGCACCGACCGGGGAGCACCGAGGACGCCGCCGTCGCCGGCATCCGGTCCCTGCTGGGGCTCGCGCCCGGCGAACCGGTGCCCGCCGAGCGGATCTCCGTCGTCAAGATGGGGACGACCGTGGCGACCAACGCCCTGCTGGAACGGAAGGGCGAGCCGACCGTCCTGATCGTCACCGAGGGTTTCCGGGACGCGCTGCGCATCGCCTACCAGAACCGGCCGCGGATCTTCGACCGGCGGATCGTGCTGCCCGAGGCCCTGTACGAGCGGGTGATCGAGGTCCCGGAGCGGGTGGACGCGCGCGGCGGTGTCGTCCGGCCGCTGGAGACGGACCCGGTGCGGGCGGAGCTGGCGCGGGCGTACGGGGACGGGCTGCGCAGCGCGGCGGTGGTGCTGCTGCACGGCTACCGCCATGCCGGCCACGAGAAGGCGGTCGCCGCCCTGGCGAAGGAGGCGGGGTTCACCCAAGTCAGCTGTTCGCACGAGGTCAGCCCGCTGATGAAGCTGGTGCCGCGCGGCGACACCACCGTCGTGGACGCCTACCTCTCGCCGGTCCTCGGCCGGTACGTGTCCGACGTGGCCCGTCAACTCCCGGGCGTACGGCTGATGTTCATGCAGTCCAACGGCGGCCTGCGGGAGGCCGCGCACTTCCGCGGCAAGGACGCGGTGCTCTCCGGTCCGGCGGGCGGCGTGGTGGGCATGGCGCGCGCCTCCGCCGAGGCGGGCGACGGGTACGACCGGGTGATCGGCTTCGACATGGGCGGCACCTCCACCGATGTCTCGCACTACGCGGGCTCCTTCGAGCGGGTCTTCGGCAACGAGGTCGCGGGCGTACGGATGCGGGCGCCCATGATGAACATCCACACCGTCGCGGCGGGCGGCGGCTCGGTCCTGCACTTCGACGGGCGGCGCTACCGCGTCGGCCCCGACTCGGCCGGTGCCGTCCCGGGCCCGGCCTGCTACCGGCGCGGCGGCCCGCTGACCGTCACGGACGCCAACGTGATGCTCGGCCGCGTCCAGCCCGCGCACTTCCCGGCGGTGTTCGGCCCGGACGGCGACCAGCCGCTGGACGCCGCGACGGTACGGGAGCGTTTCGGCCGGCTGGCCGAGGAGGCGGCCGAGGCCACCGGCGACCGGCGCGGCCCGGAGGAGGTGGCCGCCGGGTTCCTGGACATCGCGGTGCTGAACATGGCCAACGCGGTCAAGAAGATCTCCGTCCAGCGCGGTCACGACGTCACGCGCTACGCGCTCACCAGCTTCGGCGGCGCGGGCGGCCAGCACGCCTGCGCGGTCGCCGACGCGCTGGGCATCGGCACGGTCGTCGTACCGCCGCTGGCCGGGGTGCTGTCCGCGTACGGCATCGGGGTGGCCGACGCGACGGCCATGCGTGAACAGGCTGTCGAGGTGGAGATCGACCCGGAGTCGGACGAGACGGACCTCGCCGCGGTGCACGGCGTCTGTGACCGGCTGGCCGGACGGACCCGCCGCGAACTGCTCGCCGACGGCGTACCGGAGGAGAGCGTGACCATCCGGGCGCGCGTGCTGCTGCGCTACGCCGGGACGGACTCCGCGATCGGCGTGGCGCTGGACTCGCCGCGCGCGATGGCCGCGGAATTCGTCGCGGCGCACCGCGCGCGGTACGCGTTCACGATGGACAGACCGCTGGTCGCCGAGGCGGTCTCGGTCGAGGCGGCCGGCGCGGCGGGCGGCACGGCCGGGTACGAGGTGCCGGCGGGGAAGCGGTCGGGGAAGCTGCGGCCGGTCGCGACGGTACGGATGTTCGCACAGCGGCGCTGGCAGGACACGGAGCTGTACGCCCGCGGTGACCTGCGCCCCGGGGACACCCTCACCGGCCCCGCGATCATCGCCGAGGACGACGCGACGACGGTCCTGGACCCGGGCTGGCAGGCCCGCGCGGGCGAGCGCGGCCATCTGCTGCTGACCCGGACACGGCCCCGCGCGGGCGGGCCGGCGGTCGGCACGGACGCCGACCCGGTCATGCTGGAGGTGTTCAACAGCCTCTTCATGGCCATCGCCGAGCAGATGGGCGTCCGCCTGGAGAACACCGCCCACTCGGTCAACATCAAGGAGCGCCTGGACTTCTCCTGTGCCCTCTTCGATCACGAAGGCAACCTCATCGCCAACGCCCCGCACATTCCCGTGCATCTGGGGTCGATGGGGGAGTCCATCAAGGAGGTGCTCCGGCGCCGGCGCGGCGCGGGCGGCCTGCGGCCGGGCGATGTGTACGCGGTCAACGACCCGTACCACGGCGGTACGCACCTGCCGGACGTCACCGTCGTCACCCCCGTCTTCGACGACGCCGGCCAGGAGCTGCTGTTCCTGGTCGCCTCGCGCGGCCACCACGCCGAGATCGGCGGCATCACCCCGGGCTCGATGCCCGCCTTCAGCCGCACCATCCAGGAAGAGGGCGTCCTCTTCGACAACTGGCTGCTGGTACGGGACGGCAGGCTGCGCGAGGAGGAGACCCGCGAGCTGCTCGCCTCCGGGCCGTACCCCTCAAGGGCACCGGACGCCAACATCGCGGACCTGCGGGCCCAGATCGCCGCCAACGAGAAGGGCATCCGCGAACTGCGCAGGATGACCGGGCAGTTCGGCCTGGACGTGGTGCGCGCCTACATGGGGCACGTCCAGGACAACGCCGAGGAGTCCGTACGCCGGATCATCGCGGACCTGGAGGACGGCGCGTACCGCTACGAGACGGACAGCGGCGCGGTGATCCAGGTGGCGCTGACCGTGGACCGCGCGGCGCGCACCGCGGTGCTGGACTTCGCCGGGACCTCACCGCAGCTGCCCGGCAACGCCAACGCGCCCAGCTCGGTGGTGACGGCCGCGGTGCTCTACGTCTTCCGCACCCTGGTCGCCGAGGACATCCCGCTCAACAGCGGCTGCCTGAAGCCGGTCGAGGTGCGCATCCCGCCCGGCTCGATGCTGGCGCCCGAACACCCCGCCGCCACCGTCGCGGGCAACGTGGAGACCTCCCAGGCGGTCACCGGCGCGCTCTACGCCGCGCTCGGCGTCCAGGCCGAGGGCTCGGGCACGATGAACAACCTCACCTTCGGCAACGACCGGGTGCAGTACTACGAGACCGTCGCCAGCGGCTCCGGCGCGGGCGACGGCTTCCACGGCGCGGACGCCGTGCAGACCCACATGACCAACTCCCGGCTGACCGACCCCGAGGTGCTGGAGTGGCGCTATCCCGTACGGGTCGAGAGCTTCGCCGTACGGGAGGGCAGCGGCGGCGCGGGCCGCTGGCGCGGCGGCCGGGGCGCCGAACGGTGCCTGCGCTTCCTGGAGCCGGTGACGGTGGCCCTGCTGACCGGCCACCGCCGGGTGCCGCCCTACGGGATGGCGGGCGGCGGACCCGGCGCGACCGGCGCCAACCTGGTCCGGCGGGCGGACGGTACGGAGGAGGCGCTGGAGGGGTGCGACGTGGCGGAGATCGGCGCGGGGGACGTGCTGGTGATCCGTACGCCGGGCGGCGGCGGGTACGGAACGCCCGGCTCAGCCGGCGGCGCGTGAGGGCCTGGGGACGAACCGGACCGGCGTTCCCGGGGCCGCCTGCGCCGCCGCGGCCAGGAAGCGCTCCGGGACCACTGCGACGACCGGGTAGCCGCCGGTGGTCGGGTGGTCGTTGAGGAACAGGACGGGCAGGCCGTTCGGCGGGACCTGGAGGGCGCCCAGCGGCATCCCCTCACTGGGCAGCTCGCCGTCCTTGCGCCGCTCCAGGGGCGGGCCCTCCGTGCGCAGGCCGATGCGGTTGCTCGCCGAGGAGACGCGGAACCGGCCGGTGGCGAGCGTGCGCAGACCCGCCTCGGTGAACCAGTCGTCGCGCGGTCCCCGTACGCAGGGCAGCACCAGTTCCGCGAGCGGCAGGCCCGTGCGCGGCACGGCCTCCACGCGGGCGGGCGGGCCGTACGGGGCGCCGAGCGGCAGCACGCCGCCGTCGGACAGCGGCGCGGGCCCGAGGCCGGAGAGCAGGTCGGCGGCGCGGCTGCCGAGCACCGGTTCCGCGTCGACGCCGCCGGCGAAGGCGAGGTAGGAGCGGAGCCCGGCGGTGGCCGGACCGGCGTCCAGCACCGCGCCTTCCGGTATGCGCAGCGGCGCGCCCCAGGCGGCGGGGCGGCCGTCGACCGTGACCGGGCAGGGCGCGCCGGTCACCGCGGCCACGGTGTCCGTGCGGACCCGTACGGCGCAGCCGGTGAGGGTGGTCTCCAGGGTGGCGGCGGTCCCGGGGTTGCCCACGAGGCGGTTGGCGAGCCGGTGGGCGGGCTCGTCCAGGGCGCCTGCGCGCGGTACGCCGAGGTGGGCGTGGCCCGCGCGGCCGAGGTCCTGGACGGTGGTCAGGGCTCCGGCGCGTACGACGCAGAAGGCGCGGTCGGTCATCATGCCCCCTGAGAATCGGTCGTGACCGGGACGAAGCGGACGCGGGTGCCGGGGGAGAGCAGGGCCGCCGGGTCGCGGTCGGGATTCCACAGCTCGACGTCGCTGGTGCCGATGAGCTGCCAGCCGCCGGGCGACGAGCGTGGGTAGACACCGGTGTACGGGCCCGCCAGGGCGACCGAACCGACCGGGACCTTGGTGCGCGGCGTGGCCCGGCGCGGCACGTGGTGGCGCTCCGGCAGGCCGGTCAGGTACCCGAAGCCGGGGGCGAACCCGCAGAAGGCCACGTGGAATTCCGTACCGGAGTGGATCCGGACCACCTCCTCGGGCGTGGTGTCCCACAGGGCGGCCACGTCGGCGAGGTCGGGGCCGTCGTAGCGCACCGGGATCTCGACGGCGGCCCGGTCGTCGGCGGTGGCCGGGGGCACGTCCCAGCCGGCCAGCTCGGCGGCCAGCCGGCCCGGTTCGGCCAGCCCGTCCAGCAGCACCGTACGGGCCGCCGGGACGATCTCGCGGACCGCGGGCAGGGTGCCGGCGGCGGCCCGGCGCAGCAGCTCGGCGTGGAACGCCTCGACGGCAGCGGCGTCGTCCAGCTCGACGAGCAGCCCGTGGTCGCCGACCGGCAGGGGGCGCAGGGGCAGCCGGGACCGGCCGGCCGGGGTGCGGCCGCCGGACGTACCGGTGCTCACGCGAAGCTGCCGATCCGCACGCCGGCCGAGGTCAGCTCGTCGCGTACCCGCCGTGCGAGGTCAGCGGCGCCGGGGGTGTCGCCGTGCAGGCACAGCGAACGCGCTTCGATCCGTACGGTGCTGCCGTCGACGGCGGTGACGGTGCCCTCCGTCGCCATGCCCAGCGCGCGCTTGACGACCTCGTCCGGGTCGTGGATGACGGCGCCCGGCTCGCGGCGGGAGACCAGGGTGCCTTCGGGGGTGTAGGCGCGGTCGGCGAACGCCTCGCCGACGACGGGCAGGCCGACGCGGCGGGCCGCCTCGTGGAGCTGGGAGCCGGGCAGGCCGAGGATGGGCAGCGGGGTGCCGGCGGTCCGTACGCCCTCCAGGACGGCGGCGGACTGTGCCTCGTCGTGGACGCAGCGGTTGTAGAGGGCGCCGTGCGGCTTCACGTAGCCGACCCGGGTGCCGGCGGCGCGGGCGAAGACCTCCAGTGCGCCGATCTGGTACGCGATCTCGTCGGCCAGCTCGCGCGGCGGTACGTCCATGGCGCGGCGCCCGAAGCCCGCGAGGTCGCGGTAGGAGACCTGGGCGCCGACGACGACGCCGCGTTCGGCGGCCAGCTCGCAGACCCGGCGCATCGTGCTGGGGTCTCCGGCGTGGAAACCGCAGGCCACGTTGGCGCTGGTGACGACGGACAGCAGGGCCTCGTCGTCGGTGAGTTCCCAGCGTCCGAAGCCTTCCCCGAGGTCGGCGTTGAGGTCGACGAGGGGGGTGGTCACCGGGTCGCTCATAGAAGTCGCAAGTCCGTTCCGGAGGTGGCCGCCACGCGGGCGGGCGCACAGGCCGCAGAGGTTCAGGACCGGCCGGCCCTGATCCGTAGTGGCTCTCCCCCTGAGGGCACTGGGGCCGGCCGGTGGTCAGGCCAACGTAAGCGATCGTTCAACGATCCGACAAGAGGTGTGTTGTCTCGTTCTGCCATCTGGGATTGACTGCCGCTCACAGCACAAGGGGTGCAGGTACGGGGCGAAAGCGGGGACGACGATGGCGGGCGGGACCACACGGGGCGATCGGCACAGGCTCGCCGAGGTGTCGGAGCTGGCGGGCGACCGGGTGCTGCTGGGCCGCTCCAGCACCGCGGAGCGGGTCGCCGACATTCTCCGGGACCGCATCACCGAGGGCTACTTCC
This sequence comes from Streptomyces sp. NPDC052496, assembly GCF_040679095.1. Taxonomy (NCBI): domain Bacteria; kingdom Bacillati; phylum Actinomycetota; class Actinomycetes; order Kitasatosporales; family Streptomycetaceae; genus Streptomyces; species Streptomyces sp. NPDC052496. Next base: position 41,763 of record NZ_JBFAUH010000038.1, on the reverse strand, counting down.
CGCCCGGCGCGCGGCTGTCCGAGGAGAGCATCGGCGGGGCCCTGGGGGTTTCGCGCAACACCCTGCGGGAGGCGTTCCGCCTGCTCACGCACGAACGCCTGCTGGTGCACCAGCTCAACCGCGGGGTCTTCGTGCGCATCGTGACGGTCGCGGACCTGGACGACATCTACCGGGTCCGTACGCTCGTGGAGTGCGCCGCGGTACGCAGCCTGGGCGAGCCGCCGCACCCGGTGGACGCGATGGAGGCCGCCGTGGTGGCCGGCGAGACCGCCTTCGAGGAGCGGGCCTGGCGCGACCTGGGCACCGCGAACCTGCGCTTCCACCAGGCGGTGGTGGGCCTGGCGGGCAGCCCGCGCACCGACGAGCTGATGCGCGGGGTCCTCGCGGAGCTGCGGCTGGTCTTCCACGTGATGGACGATCCGCGCCGCTTCCACGCGCCCTACCTGACCCGCAACCGGCAGATCCTGGAGGAGCTCCAGGCCGGGAACGGGGCCGCTGCCGAGCGGCTGCTGGAGTCGTATCTGGAGGACTCCAGGACGCAGCTTTCCGGGGCGTACGCCCAGCGCATCGCGGCGCAATAGGGCGCGTGGGAGCGCTGGAGTTTCGCTCCCGTCAACCCCTTGTCGGATCGTTGAACAATCGCCTAGCCTCCTCGCATCCTCCTCACGATCCGCGTGGGGCCCCGTATGCGGAAGGCGGACCCATGATCGTGCTTCTCGGCGTGCTCGTGGTCGTGGTCGGCTTCGCCACCAAACGCAATGCCCTCCTGGTCGTGGGCGTGGCGGGCATCGTCACCGGCCTGCTCGGCGGCCTGTCGCCGCAGGAGGTCCTGGCGGCCTTCGGCGCCGGCTTCGCGAGCAGCCGGGCGGTGACGATCTTCGCCATCACCCTCCCGGTGATCGGCCTGCTGGAGCGCTACGGCCTCCAGGAGCAGGCCCGCCGGCTGATCGCCCGCTTCGCCAAGCTGACCACCGGCCGCTTCCTCGCGATCTACCTGGCCATGCGGCAGGTCGGCGCGGCCGTCGGGCTGACGCACGTCTTCGGGCACGCGCAGACCGTGCGCCCGCTGGCCGTGCCGATGGCCGAGGGCGCCGCCGAGCGCAAGCACGGACGGCTCAGCGAGAAGAGCCGGGAGAAGGTCCGCTCGTTCTCCGCCAGCGCCGACAACGTGGGCCTGTTCTTCGGTGAGGACGTCTTCCTCGCCGTCGGCTCGATCCTGCTGATCACCAGCTTCGTCAACACCACGTACAACACCCACCTGGAGCCGCTGCACCTGGCGCTGTGGGCCATCCCCACCGCGCTGTGCGCCCTGGCCGTGCACGGCTGGCGGCTGCTGCGCCTGGACCGGTACCTGGAACGCGAACTGGTCGCCGCCAACATCGAGCCCGTCGCCGCCGAGGGAGCAGCCAAGTGATCAAGGCAGAGTGGTTCTACTGGCTCGTCGGCCTGAGCTTCCTGGTGATGGCCTCCCAGATGCTCACCGACCGCAGCAACCCCAAGCGCCTGGGCACCACCGCCTTCTGGGGCCTGCTCGGTGCCGGCTTCGTCTACAGCAGCTGGGTGGTCGAGAAGAAGGCCCCCGCCGAACCGCTGGGCGCGGCCGTGCTGATCATGATCGTGCTGGCCGGCTTCGGGTTCACCGGGCGCGGTACGCCGCGCACCACCACGCCCGAACAGCGCGAGGCGAGCGCCCTGAAACTGGGCAACAAGCTGTTCGTGCCCGCGCTGGCCATCCCGGTCGTCGCGCTGCTGTGCGCGGTCGTCGTCAAGAAGCTCTCGATCGGCGGTGAACCGATCCTCCAGGAGGGCAGCGAGACCATCCTGGGACTCGGCATCGGCGCCGTCGTCGCGCTCGTCGTCGGCATGATCATGCTCCGCGAGAAGCGGATATCCGTACCCGTGCAGGCCGGGCGCTCCATGCTGGAGGCGATGGGCTGGGCGATGCTGCTGCCGCAGCTGCTCGCCACCCTCGGCACCATCTTCCAGCTCTCCGGCGTCGGCACCCAGGTCGGCAAGGTGACCACCTCGATCCTGCCGAAGGACTCCCTGTACGTCGCGGTGATCGTCTACTGCATCGGCATGGCCCTGTTCACCGTGATCATGGGCAACGCGTTCGCCGCCTTCCCGGTGATGACCGCGGCGGTCGGCTGGCCGGTGCTCATCGAGCACTTCCACGGCAGCGCGCCCGCCGTCCTGGCCATCGGCATGCTCGCCGGGTTCTGCGGGACGCTGGTGACCCCGATGGCGGCCAACTTCAACATCGTCCCGGCCGCGCTGCTGGAACTGAAGGACCAGTACGGCCCGATCAAGGCCCAACTGCCCACCGCCGGCGCGCTGCTGGGCTGCAACATCGTGGTCATGGCGCTGTTCGCCTTCTGACCGCGGGTATCGCACGACACGAACCGTACGCGGACCGGGGGGACCGCCGCGCGCTTCACGGACCCTAGGAACGCCCATGACGCGGACCACGCGCATCCTGCTCACCGGCTTCGAGCCCTTCGACGGCGAGAGCTCCAACCCCTCCTGGGAGGCGGTCCAGGAGGCCGCCGCCGCGCCGCCCGCCGGGCTGGAGCTGACCGCCGTCGAACTGCCCTGCGTCTACGGGCGCTCGCGCACCGCGCTCCGTGAGGCCGTCGCGGCGCACGACCCCGGCATCGTGCTCTGCGTCGGCCAGGCCGGCGGCCGGCCCGACCTGACCGTGGAACGCATCGCCGTCAACATCGACGACGCCCGCATCCCCGACGTCTCGGGCGCGCAGCCCATCGACGAGACCATCGTGCCCGGCGGTCCCGCCGCCTACTTCGCCGCCCTGCCGGTCAAGGCGTGCGTGGCCGCCGTACGCGAGGCCGGGGTGCCCGCCTCCGTCTCGAACACCGCGGGCACCTTCGTCTGCAACCACGTCTTCTACGACCTGATGCACCTGATCGCCACCGAGCGGCCCGCCCTGCGCGGCGGCTTCGTGCACGTGCCGTACGCTCCCGGACAGGTCGCCGGCCGGTCGCTGCCCTCACTCGCGGTGAGCGCCGTCGCCGAGGGCCTGCGTGTGATCGCCGCCACCGCCGCCCGTACAAATACGGACATCAAGGCCGTCGGAGGTGCCACTCACTGACCTCGGGCCCCGTGCCGTTTCGTCCGTTGTCAGTGCGAGCGCCTACGCTGTGCGACGTGACTTTTCCTGCCCCGGGGACCGCGACGTCCCAGCTCAACGGCGTGACCCGGCCCGAAGGCCCGGTCCGGCCCGCGCCGGGCCCGGCCGCCGACGAGGGCCTGGCCCGCCGGCTGCGCGCCCTCGCGTGCACCGCGCCGCTGCACGACCTGGACGCGCGCAAGGCCAACCTCGCCGGTGAGTACGGGGTGTACGCGATGGCGGAGGTGGCGCTCGCCGCCATCGACCTGGTCACGCTGCACATGGACTTCGACACCGGCGCCGACCACGAGCAGATAGTGGCCAGGCTGCTGCCGCGGATCGCGGCCCAGACGCCGCACCGCCCCGCCGCCGAGCACGAGCGCGTCGCCCGCTGGGTGCTGGAGAACCTCATCAACGTCGGCAGCGTCGACCGCGGCTTCCGCGCCGTGTACGGCACGTTCGGCCCCGAGGGCGAGTACGTCCGCCGGGACTACGACTTCAAGCTCATCGAGGAGGTCCCGGGCCCCGGCGGCGGGGTCTACCTCCGTACGACCGACGAGGCCGTCAACGTCCTGGTCGGCGCCCTCGACACGGACGTGACCAGCGCCCAGATCGCCGCCGAGGTCAAGCTGGAGGTGCTCATCAGCCGCGGCAGGCTGGCGGACGCCCAGCTCGCCGCCGAGCAGGCCCGTTACCGCACCGTGCAGTACGCCGAGACGCTGCGCCGCACCCTCGACGCCACCCGCCGCAACGTCCGCGCGGTGGACTGGCTGCGTGCCGTCCCCGACATGATCGCCGAAGCCCTCGACCACGTCGCCGAGCGCTACCGCCACGAGAACGCGATCCTCACCAACATCCGCAAGGCCCGCGACGAGGCCGAGGACCAGGAGCACAAGCGGCGCGCCGCCGAACTGGTCGACATCGTCAAGGACTGCATCCGCCGCCACACCCAGCTCCAGTCCCGGCTGCTGGAGGCCGGCCCGCTCTTCCGCGCCGAGCAGGACCGCCAGGCGTTCGCGCCGCCCGCCGGGCGCGCCGGCCTCGACCTGTACGGCCAGCTCGTCGCCCCGGTCCTGCCGCTGCCCGTGGAGCAGGCGATCCGGGTCACCGACGCCTTCTTCGCGCGCGGCACGGGCTTCCGTACGGGCGCCTCCGTACGGCTCGGCGACCTCGTCGGCCTGCTGTTCCAGCCGCCCGTCGAACGTGAGCACCTGGGCGCCGAGATGCCCGAGCCGGACCTGATCGCCACCCCGGACGACAGCCGCTTCTCCGAGGAGCAGCTGGAAGCCGCCCAGGCCCTGCTCGACCTGCCCGCCGACGCGCCCCGCCGGCTGTCCGGACTGCTCGCCGAGGCGCGCCGCAGCGACCCGGACCTGCCGTACCTGGTCGCCCTGCTGGCGGTGCACGCCGCCAGCCCGCCGGTCGGCACGGCCTACCGCCAGGGCGAACAGCACCTGCTCTTCGCCGTCGACGACGGCACCGTGCTGGACGACCCGGAGTTCGGCGGCGCCGACCTCATCGTCGGCAAGGCCCTGCTGGACGCGGCGGGCATGGCGGCCGACCGCTCGGAGGTGGCCTGATGCCGGCGGCCGGACAGGACGCGCGCAGCACACCGCCGGCAGGGCGGCACACGGAAGTTCGCATGGAGGTACGGGCGTGAGTGAGTACGGAACCGCCGCCGAGGGCGGCGTCGAGGACCCGGCGCAGGCGGACCTGACCGCCGGCGCGGACCAGCCGGCCTGGTCCGCGCCCGCCCCGGCGGGGCCCGCCCCCGTCACGCCCGCCGACGCCGCGGACGCCGCGCGGCTGGTCTCCTTCGGGCTCCAGCCCAAGCTGCTGCCCGCCCGCGACGCCGAGTACGGCGAACTGCTCCGCCGCTACCGTGACGAGCCCGCGTTCGCCCGCCTCGCCGACGCCGTCGCCACCGGGCTCGGCCTGGTCGTCCTGGAGGTCTCCCCGCGCGCCGGCATGGCCGTCACCGCCGACGAGGACTCCGTCTTCGCCGTACGGATGGGCGACTACGCCCGCCGCGCGTCCGCCGACTCCGCCGACCGCTTCCTGCACGGCCTGGCCCACCTCGCCGTCGCCGCGCTGGCCTTCCCGCGCCCCGAGGACCTCGCCGACGACGGCTACATCGGCCGTATCACCGTCAACGGCGTGGACGCCTTCGTCCGGCAGGCGTGCCGCCGCCTGGAGGAGCGCGCCGAGGAACAGGGCGAGAACACCGACCCGGCCACCGACGCGCCCGGCCTCGAAGCCGCCTGGCGGACCTACGCGCGGCGCAGCGCGACCGGCGCCACCAAGGACGCGCGGCGGCTGGCCGGTTCGACCACCGGCATCATCGCCAAGGCCGTCGCCTTCCTCGTCGACTCCGGCTTCCTCCAGCGCACCGGCGACGACGCCGGCGGCGCGTACCGCACCACCGCCCGCTACCAGCTCCAGGTGCGCGACATGGCGGGCAGCGCCGCCATGGCCGAGCTGCTGGAGCTGGGCGTCGTCCCCGTCGGCGACGGCAGTGCCTCGCTGCTGCCCGCCGAGGACACCGACGACCTCGACCTGGTCTCCGACGCGGGACTGCCCTTCCACTCCTCCTGACCGCCCGGGGCCGGGCGTCACCGGCCCCACCGACCACCGGTCCACCCACCACCGTCCGCCCACACAACGAGAGTCCGCCGCCATGTACGAGCTGTCCCGGGTCCGCCTCTACTCCATCGGGCCCGCCGGTGCGCGCTATGCCGACACCGTGCTGGACCTGCGCGGAGTCGGCGCGCCCGTGCCCGACCCGGCGCCGGCGCAGGCGGACTTCTTCGAGGACGAACCGGTCGGCCCGCCGCGCCGCCCGGCCCCCGCGGGCGTCCTCTTCCTGGAGAACGGCGGCGGCAAGTCCGTCCTGCTCAAGCTCATCTTCTCGGTGATGCTGCCCGGCCACCGCAACACGCTCGGCGGCGCCAGCTCCGGCGTACTGCGCAAGTTCCTGCTCGCCGACGACTGCGGCCACGTCGCCCTGGAGTGGCAGCACACCCTCACCGGCGAGTCCATCGTGGTCGGCAAGGTCAGCGAGTGGCGCGGCCGGCAGGTCTCCAACGACCCCCGCAAGTTCGCCGAGGCCTGGTACAGCTTCCGGCCCGGCCCCGGCATGAGCCTGGACTCGCTGCCGGTCGCCGAGGCCACCGTCGTCCGGCCGCGCGGCGAGTCGGCCGAGGGCTTCTCCGGAGCCCGGGGCCGCCGCCGTACGATGAAGGGCTTCCGCGACGCCCTGGTCGAGGCCGGCAAGAACTACCCCAACCTCGACGTCTCCTGGGTCGAGATCCACGAGCGGTGGAACGAGCACCTCGGCGAACTGGGCCTGGACCCCGAACTCTTCCGCTACCAGCGGGAGATGAACGCCGACGAGGGCGAGGCGGCCGGCCTCTTCGCGGTCAAGAACGACTCCGACTTCACCGACCTGCTGCTGCGCGCGGTCACCGACACCCGCGACACCGACGGCCTCGCCGACCTCGTGCACGGCTTCGCGCACAAGCTCGGCCGCCGCGCCGAACTGACCGCCGAGCGCGACTTCACCGCCGGCTCGCTCGACCTGCTCTCCCGCATCGCCGACGCCGCCGAGCAGCGCGAGACCGCCCGTGACGTGCACGCCGGCGCCGAGCGCCGCACCCGTACGCTCGCCCAGCGGCTGCACGCCCGCGGCACCGAGGAGCGCGGCCGCGCCGCCGAGTTCGCCGAGCAGGTCGCCACCGCCGCGCACGCGGTCACCGACGCCGAGCGGGTGCGCGAGCGCCGCGCCCTGATCTCCGCCGAGCTGGCCTACCGGCACGCCTCGCTGGCGCTGGCCGCCGCCGAGAAGGGCGCCGCCGCCCAGCGCCGCGAGCTGAACGACGCCCGGACGCTGCACTCCGCCTGGCAGGCCGCCGAGACCGTGCTGCGCCACCGCGCCGCCGCCGACCGGGCCACCCGCGTCGCCGCCGCGATCCGCGAGGCCGAGCGGGACGCCGCGCCCGCGCTCGCCGCCCGGACGAAGGCCGCCACCGAGCTGGTGCGCGCCCTCCAGGCCGCCGCCGACGTCAGCGAGGGCATCGCCAACGAGCAGGAGGAGCGCTCCGCCGCCCTCCAGGAGACCAGCGACACCGCGCACCGCGACGCCACCGCCGCCGCCACCCACGCCCAGCGCGCCCGCAGCGAGGCCGAACACCTCAAGCAGCGCCTCGCCGAGGTCGAGCAGGAGACCGCCGAGGCGGTACAGGCCGGCTGGCTCGACGACTCGGCACCGGACGCCGACCCGGCCCGCGCCGCACTGGCCGCCTCGGACGCGGAGAAGTCCACGGTCGAGGGCTGGGACGCGGCCCGCGAGGCCGCCGCCCGGTCCGCCGACCGGGCCCGGGAGGCCGCCACCCGCCTCGCCGCCGCCGAACTGGCCGCGGCCCGCGCCGAGGACGCAGCCCAGGCCGCGGAACGCGCGTACGACGCGGAACGGCAGGCCGCCGAGTCGATCGGCGCCGAACAGCGGCTCGCCGACCTGCTGGGGCTGCCGCAGGCGCCCGCCAAAGCGGGCGTGCCCGGCCCGCGTACGGGACAGCCCGCGGACGCCCCGGAGGAATCCCACCGCGTCCGCCGCCCCGCCTCCGAAGGTCCCCTGACCGCCGAAGAACTCGACCGCAACGCCGACGACCTGCGCGACCTGCTCGACGAGAGCGTCGCCTCCGCCGAACGCCAGCTCTTCGACCTGCGCACCGCCGCCGCCGACGACGCCCGCATCCTCGGCGCGCTGGGCGACGGCGGCCTGCTGCCGCCCGGACCCGACGTACTCGCCGCCGTCGAGTATCTGGGCGAGCACGGCGTGCCCGCACTGCCCGGCTGGCGCTACCTGGCCCAGTCCGTCGACCCCGCCGACCACACCCGCGTCCTGGCCGCCCGCCCCGAGCTGGTCGACGGCGTCATCATCACCGACCCCGAGACCCACGCCCGCGCCCGCGACGTCCTCGCACAGGCCGCCCTGCTGCCGCGCTCCACCGTCGCCGTCGGCACCGCCGCCGCGCTCCTCGCGCCCACCCCCGCGCCCGACGCCCAGGACAGCGGCGTCTTCCTCGTCCCGCCGAACCCGGCCATGCACGACGAGTCCGCCGCCGACGAGGAGCGCCAGGCGCTGCGGGCCCGCGCCATAGAGCGCGACGAGGAGATCCGCGCGCTCGCCGCCCGGCTGGCCGGCGACCGCGCGCTGGCCGCCCGCCTCTCCTCCTGGCGTACGGGCTGCCCGCCCGGCCGCCTCGCCGAACTGGCCACCGCCGCCGAGGAATCCCGTACGGCCGCCGACGCCGCCGCCGGGGAGCTGGCCGAGCTGCGCACGGCGCGGGCCGAGGCCGACGAGGAGGCCGCCGAGACCGCGCGGGTGCGCGACGAACGGCAGGAGGCCGCGCAGCGCGCCCGCCGGGTCGCCGACGCCCTCGCCGGGCTCGCCCACCGGCTGCGCGAGCGCGCCAAGTGGCAGGCCCGGCTGCGGGAACTGGCCGACGAGGGCGCCGAGTTGGAGGCCCGCGCCGAGGAGTGCGTGGACCGGGCGCGGGCCGCCGACGAGGACCGCCGCACCGCCCAGCGCGCCGCCGACGACGCCCGGCGCACCGCCCACGCGCTGCGCGCCGAGCGCGCCGAGATCGCCGGCGTGCCGGACGACGTGGACGCGGACGGCGCCGAGCCCGCGGCCGGCTCGCTGCCCGCCCTGCGCGAGGCGTACCGCGCCGCTTCCCAGCTCTACGAGAAGGTGGGCGTCGGCGCCGACCTGCGCGCCGAACAGGCCCGCGCCGAAGGTGACGAGAGCGCCGCGCTGGCCGAGCTGAACCGCCTCACCAACAAGGTCCGCACCCGCGCCGAACAGCTGCTGGACAGCCCGGACGCCGCCGACGGCCCGTCCCGGCAGGCCGCGGCCGCCCGCGCCGAGGCCCTGGTCTCCCGGCTGGAGTCGCGCGCCTCGGCCGCCAGCGAGCAGCTGGGCCGCCTGCGCGGCGAGGCCGAACGGCTCGCCCCGGTCGGCGGCGAGGCACACACCGAGCTGCCCGAGGACATGGTCCCGGCCGACGCGGACCGCGCGAAGGAGCTGCTGCGCACCGCGAACGCCGAACTGACCACCGCCGACGATGCGCTGGAGACCGCCCGCGCCACCCACACCGAGCTGCTGCGCGCCCACCGCGCCGCCGAGGACGCCGCCTCCGGCTTCGACGAGATCGCCGCCATGCTGCGCGACCTGCTGCGCGACACGCAGGAGGACGAGGGCGAGCGCCCCGAGCCGTACGCGGGGCGCCTGGAGGACGCGCGGCAGGCCGCCGCCGAGTCCCGCCGGTCGCTGCGCGGCTGCGCGAGCGACCTGTCGGCGGCCGAGGCCGCGGTCCGCGAGGCCAGTGACGTGCTGGTACGGCACGCCAACTCCACCAAGTACGAGCAGGTCCGCACCCCCGCCAGGCAGCAGATCCGCGAACTGCCCGCGGCGGCGCTGCCCGACCACGCCGCCAAGTGGGCCGACGCCTTCGCGCCCCGGCTGCGCGTGCTCACCGACGAACTGGAGCAGTTGGAGCGCAACCGCGACAGCATCGTGGACCGGCTGCGCGGCCTGGTCGAGTCGTCGCTGACCACCCTGCGCTCCGCCCAGCGGCTGTCCCGCCTCCCCGAGGGGCTGGGGGAGTGGTCCGGACAGGAGTTCCTGCGCATCCGCTTCGACGACCCGGACCAGGCCACGCTCACCGAGCGGCTGGGCGAGGTGATCGACGAGGCGACGCGCTCGGCGGTCAAGAAGAACAGCGACCTGCGCCGGGACGGCATGTCCCTGCTGCTGCGCGGCGTCAGCGCGGCGCTCCAGCCGCGGGGAGTGGCGGTGGAGATCCTCAAGCCGGACGCGGTGCTGCGCGCCGAGCGCGTCCCGGTCGGGCAGATGGGCGACGTGTTCTCCGGCGGCCAGCTGCTGACCGCGGCCATCGCCCTGTACTGCACGATGGCCGCGCTGCGCAGCAACGACCGCGGCCGCGACAAGCAGCGGCACGCCGGCACGCTGTTCCTGGACAACCCCATCGGCCGCGCCAACGCGACGTACCTGCTGGAGCTCCAGCGCGCCGTCGCCGACGCGCTGGGCGTCCAGCTGCTCTACACCACCGGCCTCTTCGACACCACGGCGCTCGCCGAGTTCCCGCTGGTCATCCGCCTGCGCAACGACGCGGACCTGCGGGCCGGGCTGAAGTACATCAGCGTCGAGGAGCATCTGCGGCCCGGTCTGCCGCAGCAGGATCCCGAGTCGGAGCCGGTGCACGGGAAGATCACGGCGACGCGGATGTACCGGCGTCCGGAGGACGAACAGCCGCAGACCCGGCCTGAGTCTCAGGTGCCGCAGGAGCACCCGGTGCCGCGGGAGCACCCGGAGCCCCCGGCAGCAGCCGAGTGACCCACCGGTGGAAGTCGCCGATGTGGTGCTCGCTGGGCACGAGCACCCCGCCGGCCCGGTAGGCCCGCGAGTCCATCGCGGGCTGGGTCCGCTCGCAGGCCGCGAAGTCCTGCGTGTTGACCCGGTGGAAGAGCTCCACCGACCGGGTCAGGTCGGCCCCCGAGGCGACGACCTCCGGCGCGTACAGCCAGTCGCACTCCACGACCGTGCGGTCCGCGGCCGCCGGGAACATCCGGTGCACGATGACATGGTCCGGCACGAGGTTGAGGAAGACCTGCGGGCGGACGGTGATGGCGTAGTAGCGGCGGTCCTGGCCCTCGTCGATGCCGGCGATCGGGGCGAAGCCGCCGCTGCCGTCGACCGTGAACCCCTCGGCCTCCTCCGCGAACGCCGCGCCGTGTCCCACGAAGTACTGCGCGGCGTACCCGTCCGCGAACTCCGGCAGCACGTCGGTCAGTTCGGGGTGGATGGTGGCGCAGTGGTAGCACTCCATGAAGTTCTCGACGATCAGCTTCCAGTTGGCGCGTACGTCGTAGGTGATGCGCCGCCCGAGGTCCAGCCCGGCCATCCCGTACCGCTCGATCGCCCCGGCGCCGCCCAGCCGTTCGCTGACCGCGCCGATCACCGTCTCCTCGAAGGAGGGCGGTTCGTCGGCCAGGCACACCCACACGTACCCCAGCCACTCACGCAACCGGACCGGCAGCAGTCCGCGCTGGACCCGGTCCACGTCCGGCATCCGCCGCAGGTTGGGCGCGGCCACCAGCCGCCCGTCCAGGTCGTAGGTCCAGGCGTGGTACGGGCACTGGAGGGTGCGCCGCACCTCGCCGGACTCCTCGGTGCACAGCCGGGCGCCCCGGTGGCGGCACACGTTGAGGTAGGCGCCGAAGCCGCCGCGCCGGTTGCGGACGATCAGCACGCTCTCCCGGCCGACCTGCACCGTACGGAACGCGCCCGGGCGGGGCAGGTCGGCGGCGCGCGCCGCGCAGCACCACAGTGACTCGAAGATGTACTGCTGTTCCTGGCGGAAGACGACGGGGTCGGTGTAGAAGGTGCCGGGGAGGGTGCTGGTGAGGCTGGTGCCGGTGGTGTTTCCGGCGGTCTCGGGGGCGAGGGTCATCGGATGCCTCCTGGGGCGGACGGGGCAGGAGCGGCAACGGCGGCGGTGAGCAGGCGCTCGGGCGCGAACAGTTCGACGGGATGTGCGGTCCGCCCGGTCAGCGCCAGGTCGGCGAGGATCTCGCCCACCACCGGGACGAACTTGAAGCCGTGCCCGGAGAAACCGCAGGCCACGGTCACGGCGTCGGGGTGCGCGGGGTGCCGCGCGAGGACGAAGTGCTCGTCAGGGGTGTTGGTGTACATGCAGGTGACGGATTTGAGGTGGCGGCCGGGCAGCGACGGCAGCAGCCGGGCCGCCTGCCCGGCCATGGCCCGTACCTCGTCCTCGTGCACGGTGCGGTCGATCGTCTCCGGCGTGCAGACAGCGCCCCGGCGGAAGAACGCCACCTTCGCGCCGCGCCCGGGGCCGTCGATGGCGGGAAAGCCGTAGATCTGTACGCCGCCGGTGTCCTCCCAGATGTAGACGGGGTGCCGCTCCGGGACGTACGGGCCGGTGCCGCCGGCGGGCTCGAACCAGTGCATGATCTGCCGCTCGACGGTGAACGCCACCCCGAGGCCGGCCAGCAGCTCCGGCGCCCAGGCTCCGGGACAGATCACCAGCCCGCCCGCCGTGTACGTGTCCTCGGGCGTGTGCACCCGCACGCCACGGCCGCCGGGCAGCGCTTCCCAGCGGGTGACCGGCTCCTGGAAGCGGAGTTCCGCGCCGCCCTGGGTGGCGAGCTGGAGCTGCGCGGCCACGGTGTTCTCCGGGCGCAGGAATCCGGCGCGGGCCTCATACAGGGCGATCTCGTCGTCGGCGGGGGTGAGCGTGGGGAAGCGGCGCCGTATCTCCCGCGCGTCGAGCATCTCGTGGGGCAGGTCCCAGGTACGGGCCGAGCGCAGCGACCCGGCGACGGTCCGGCTCTCCGGGCGGCCCAGCATCACCCCGCCGCACAAGGTGGCGATCCGCCGTCCGGTGGCGCGTTCCAGCTCCTCGTACAGCTCGTAGGCGCGCAGGAGCAGCGGTACGTACGCCGGGTCCTCGAAGTACGACTGGCGGGTGACGCGCGAACCGCCGTGGCTGGAGCCGCGGGCGTGCACCGGGCCGAACTTCTCCAGCCCCAGCACGCGGGCGCCGCGCGCGGCCAGGTGGTGGGCCGCGGCGCTGCCCATGCCGCCGAGGCCGAGCACGATGACGTCATAGGTGGGGGACAAGCGGACCTCCCGGGTCGGCGGGGACACCCGACTGGTTAGCTGCGGATACGTTCCATCGCGGGGTCGAACAGCGGCTCGGCGGCGACGGTGGCCGCGGTCTTCTCCCCGAAGTACTCGATGTGCACGGCCGTCCCGGGCACCGCGGCCCGCGCCGGCAGCCACGCGTACGCGACCGTGCGTCCGACGGCGCAGCCGTACGCCGCACTGGTCACATAGCCCGCGGGCGTACCGTCCACGTAGACCGGCTCCTTGCCCAGGACGACCGCCGCCGGGTCGTCGAGCGTCAGGCACGTCAGCCTGCGCCGTACGGTGTCCGCCGACCGCCCCTCCAGGGCCGCGCGCCCCACGAAGCCGCCCTTGTCCATCCGGACGGCCCAGCCCAGGCCCGCCTCGTACGGGTCGTGCTCGGTGGTCATGTCCTGCCCCCAGGCGCGGTACCCCTTCTCCAGGCGCAGGCTGTCGAACGCGCCACGCCCGGCCGCGATCACGCCGTACGGCTGCCCGGCCGCCCAGAGCGTGTCCCACAGCCGCAGGCCCAGGTCGGCGCTGGTGTACAGCTCCCAGCCCAGCTCGCCGACGTACGACAGCCGCAGCGCGGTCACCGGCACCTCGCCGAGGTACGCCTGCTTCGCCCTGAAGTAGCCGAACGCGCGGTGCCCGAAGTCGGTGCGGGTCAGCGGCTGGACGAGGTCGCGGGCGCGCGGGCCCCAGACGCCGATGCAGCAGGTGCCGGGCGTGATGTCGCGGACCTGGACGCCGGCGGGGGCGTGCCGGGTCAGGTGGGCGAGGTCCATGCCGCTGTTGGCCCCGACCTGGAAGCGGTCGGCCGCCAGGCGGGCCACGGTCAGATCGCTGCGGATGCCGCCCGCGTCGTCCAGCAGCAGCGTGTACGTGACCGAGCCCGGCTTCTTCGCGAGCTGGTTGGTGGTCAGGCACTGGAGGAAGTCCAGGGCGCCCGGCCCGCTGACCTCCAGGCGCTTCAGCGGTGTCATGTCGTACAGCGCGACCCGCTCGCGGGTGGCGCGCGCCTCGGCCACGGCGATGGGCGACCAGTGACGGGCCGACCAGGCGTCCCGCTCGGGCAGTGCGATGCCGTCCGTCAGCGGCGCGTTGGCCTCGTACCACTGCGGGCGCTCCCAGCCCGCGCCTTCGAGGAAGTACGCGCCCAGCTCGCGCTGCCGCTCGTGGAACGGGCTGACGCGCAGCGGGCGCGGGCGGTGCAGCGGCTGGAGCGGGTGGACGACGTCGTACACCTCGGCGAACTGCTGCTGTCCGCGCTCGGCGACGTAGGCGGGGGAGAGCTGGGCCTCCTCGAAGCGGGCGATGTCGCACGCGTGCACGTCGGTCGCGGGACGGCCTTCGGTCAGCCACTCGGCCACGGCCTTGGCGACGCCCGCGGAGTGGGTCACCCACACCGCCTCAGCCAGCCAGAAACCGTGCAACCCGGGCGCCTCACCGAGCAGCGGCATCCCGTCGGGGGTGAAGGAGAAGACGCCGTTGAAGCCCTCCTCGACCCGCGCCCCGTCCAGGGCGGGCAGCAGCCGGCGGCTGTCGTCCCAGCTCGGGGCGAAGTCCTCGGCGGTGAAGGGGAGCGAGGAGGGCATCACGGGCGCGGCGTCGAAGGCGGGCACGGCGGCCGGGTCGACGGGCATCGGCCGGTGCGCGTACGAGCCGATGCCGATCCGGCCCGTACCGTCGGCGCTGTCGTCGACGTGCTCGCGGAAGTACAGGTCGCGTTCCTGGAAGCGCAGGACCGGCCGCCGGCCGTCCGGTCCGGCGATCACGGATGTCTTCGCGTACTGGTGGGCCAGCGGCAGCAGCGGTACGGGCACGCCGGCCATGGCCCCGATCACCGGCCCCCAGAAGCCCGCGGCCGAGACCACGATGTCCGCGGGGAAGGTGCCCCGGTCGGTGACGACGGCCGTGACCCGGCCCGCGTCCTGCTCGATGCCGGTGACGGTGTGCCGGTCCAGGAAGCGGGCGCCCCGCGCCCGCGCGCGTACGGTCTGCGCGCGGGCGGCGGGCAGCGCCCTGGCCAGCCCGTCGCCGGGTGTGTGGAAGCCGCCCAGCACCTTGGCGGTGTCCAGCATCGGCCACAGCTCCGCGCACCGCCGGGCGCCGACGAGTTCGCCCTCGATGCCCCAGGAGGCGGCGAGCCCGGCCTTGCGGTGCAGTTCGGCCCACTGCTCCTCGGTGGTGGCGATCTCCAGCCCGCCGACGGCGTCGAAGCACGGCCGCCCGTCCTCGGTGAGCGCGGAGAACTTTTCGACCGTGTACATGGCAAAGTTGCTCAGGGTTCTGCACAAGTGGGTACGGAAGACCAGGCCCGGCGCGTGCGAGGTGGAACCGCCGGGCGCGTGCAGCGGGCCCTGCTCCAGCACGGTCACCTCGCGCGCCCCGCGCTCCGTCAGCTCGTCGGCGAGCGAGCAGCCGACGATGCCCGCGCCGATGATCACGATGCGCGGCGGCACCGGGCCGCCCGCGGCGGCCGGGGCGGTCACAGGACCACCACCGAACGCAGCACCTCACCGCGCCGCATCCGCGCGAACGCCGCCTCCACGTCGGTGAGGCCCACCGTCTCCGAGACGAACGCCTCCAGATCCAGCTTGCCGCTCAGATGCAGGTCGATCAGGACCGGGAAGTCCCGGCTGGGCAGGCAGTCGCCGTACCAGGAGGACTTCAAGGACCCGCCGCGCGCGAACACGTCGAGCAGCGGCAGCTCGATCCGCATGTCCGGCTCCGGTACGCCGACCTGCACCAGCGTGCCCGCCAGATCCCGCATGTAGAAGCCCTGCCGGAACGTCTCCGGGCGGCCCACCGCGTCGATCACGACATCAGCGCCGTACCCGCCGGTCAGGGCCCGCACCGCCTCGACGGGATCGGTGCCACGGGAGTTGACGGTGTCGGTGGCGCCGAACCGCTCGGCGGCGTCCAGCTTGCCGTCGTCGATGTCCACCGCGATGACCCGGCGCGCACCGGCCCGGGAGGCCCCGGCGATGGCGGCGTTGCCGACACCGCCGCAGCCGATCACCGCCACCGTGTCGCCGCTGCCCACACCCCCGGTGTGCACCGCGGCCCCGTACCCGGCCATCACCCCGCAGCCGATCAGCCCCGCGGCCTCGGGCCGGGCCGCCGGATCGGCGCGCACCGCCTGCCCGGCGGCGACCAGCGTCTTCTCGGCGAAGGCGCCGATGCCCAGGGCCGGGGCCAGCGGGGTGCCGTCCAGGAGCGTCATCGGCTGGACGGCGTTGCGCGAGTCGAAGCAGTACCAGGGGCGGCCCCGGCGGCAGGACCGGCACCGCCCGCAGGGCGCGCGCCACGCCAGCACCACATAGTCACCCGGCGCGAGACCGGTGACGCCCGGGCCGGCGGCCTCGACGACACCGGCGGCCTCGTGGCCCAGCAGGTACGGGAAGGCGTCGCCGACCGCGCCCTCGCGGTAGTGCAGATCGGTGTGGCACACCCCGCAGGCCTGCACGGTGACGAGGACTTCGCCCGGTCCGGGATCGGGGACGAGGATCGGCAGCACCTCGACGGGGGCGCCCTTCTTGGCGGCGACGACGGCGCGGGCTTCGTGCGGCATGACTCACTCCTAAACAGCGCCTGCGGGGCAGGGGCGGGTGCGTGGAGCTGGCACGGATGCCGTTATGGGGGATTGCGGAGGCGCGCGGGGGCCACGGGGCGCGGGCAGCCGCACGGGACTCGGGGGAACCGGAAGAGGCGCAGGGGACCGTGCGGACGGACGAACGCCCGGCGGAAACCCTTGTGTTGCTCATGGCGCGCCACGTTGCGCCATGAGAGACATGCTGGAAGTCCGTGAGCGATCCGTCAAGGGGTGACCGGGTGGCCGTCCGTCAGCCCGCGAAACCCATCCGGCGGGACAGGTCGGCAGCCGCCTTCACCGCCTGCCCGGCCAGCTCCGCGAGCAGCGGTTCCGCCATCCGGTACGCCGGCCCCGAGACGCCGATCGCGCCGATCACCGCCCCGTCGTGGGCCCGTACCGGCGCCGCCACCGCGTTCAGCCCGATCTCCAGCTCCTCGCAGGAGCAGGCGTACCCCTCGTCGACCGCGGCGGTCAGCTGCCGGCGCAGCTCCGCCGGCGTGGACAGGGTGCGGGGGGTGAACCGGGCCGGCTTGCGTTCCACCAGGCGTTCGCGCCGCTCCCTGGGCAGGTGCGCGAGCAGCACCTTGCCGCTCGCCGTGGCGTGCAGCGGCGTCCGCCGGCCCAGCCAGTTGTACGCGGTGACCGCGGCCGCGCCACGCGCCTGCATGATGTTGACCGCCGCGTCCCCGTCCAGGACCGCGATGTTGGCGGTCTCCCCGGTCTCGTCGGCGAGCGCCCGGCACACCGGCTGGCCCTCCTGCGAGATGTCCAGCCGGATCGCGGCGGCGCCGGCCAGCCGCAGCACCCCCGCGCCCAGGTAGTACTTGCCGCGCTCGTGCTCCTGCTCCACGAGACCGCGGTGTTCCAGGACGCCCAGGATGCGGAAGGCGGTGGACTTGTGCACCCCCAGCTCCTCGGCGATCTCGGTGACCCCGGCCTCGCCGAGGCGGGCCAGGATCTCCAGCACACTCACCGCGCGGTCCACGGACTGGACGGATCCGGCCGTGCCCCGCTTCTCCTCGGACCGGTCGTCGGCCGCCTCACTCGTCTTCGCCATGGGTTCTGACGTCACCACCCGTCGGCCCCGGCGGGGCACGTCGAAGGGGGCCCGGCCAAGAAGCGTCGGCGGCCCCTTGACGGCTCACTCCCCGGACTGGATTCTGTTGCGCATTGCGCTACGCGATGCGTTATTCAGAACGCCATGATACCGATCAGCGCTGAGGGGGCCAGATGATTCCCGTCTGCCGCACCGAGGATCTGCCCGAAGGCGGAGCCGTACGGATCGAGATCGACGCCACCACGCCCGCCATCGCCGTCTTCCGCAGCGAAGGAGCGCTCTACGCCCTCGACGACCGGTGCAGCCACCAGGACGCCTCGCTCTCCGAAGGCTGGGTGGAGGACTGCCAGGTCGAATGCCCGCTGCACGCCGCCCTGTTCGACCTGCGCACCGGTGAACCCAGCTGCCTCCCGGCCCGCCGTCCGGTACGCACCCACGAGGTCACCGAGACGGACGGCATGATCCACGTCGAGCCCGCCGCGCGGGAGGACACCGTACGGGAATCCACCGTACGGGAAGCCACTGGACGGGAACCCGCCGCGCGGGAGGCCGCCGAACGGGAACCCGCCGCTCGCGAAGACGCTTACGCATGAGGACCGTCACCGTCGTCGGCGCCTCACTGGCCGGGCTTTACGCGGCCCGGGCGCTGCGCGCCGAAGGCTTCGACGGCCGGCTGGTGATCGTCGGCGCCGAGCGCCACCGCCCGTACGACCGGCCGCCGCTCTCCAAGACCTTCCTCACCCAACGGGCCCCAGAAGGCCCGGGGTCGGCCGGCCTCCGGCTGTCCGACCCGGACGAGGAGGACGAACTGGCCGCCGAATGGCACCTCGGTACCCGGGCCACCGCGCTGGACACCGCCGGACGCACGGTCACCCTCGACGACGGCCGCACCTCCCGCTCCCTGCGCACCGACGGTGTCGTCATCGCCACCGGAGCCGTCCCGCGCACCCTGCCGGGCCCGCCGCTCACCGGCGTACACGTCCTGCGCACCTACGACGACGCCCGCGCGCTGCGCGCCGCCCTGCACGACGGAACGCCCCGCGTCGTCGTCATCGGCGGCGGCTTCATCGGCGCCGAGGCCGCCTCGTCCTGCGCCGCGCTCGGCCTGCCGGTGACGGTCGTCGAGGCCGCGCCACTGCCGCTGGTGCCCCAGCTCGGCCCGGACCTGGCGCGGATCTGCGCCGGGCTGCACGCCGGCCACGGCGTACGGCTGCTGTGCGGCACGGGCGTCGGAAGGCTGCGCGACGACGGCACGGGCCGGGTACGGGCCGTCGAACTCGCCGACGGGCGGCTGCTGGACGCCGACGCGGTGATCGTCGGGATCGGGGTGCGGCCCGCCACCGGCTGAGGGGACCGGTTCCGGGCTGCGCCTGGACGACGGCGTGGCGTGCGACGCGGGCGGTGTGACGTCCGTGCCGCAGGTCGTCGCCGCGGGCGACGTGGCCCGCTGCGCGGGGATCCGCAGCGAACACTGGACCAGCGCCACCGAACAGCCCGCCACGGCCGTACGCAACCTGCTCGCCGGCGCCACCGTCGCCCGGCACACCGCCCCGCCCTACTTCTGGTCGGACCAGTACGGCGCGCGCATCCAGCTCGCCGGGCAGCGCGGAGCGCGGGACACCGTACGGATCGTCGAGGGCGACCCCGGCGACCGGAGCTTCCTGGCCGTTTACGAACGCGACGGACGCATCACGGCAGCGCTCGCCGTCAACCGCCCCCGGCCCTTCATGCGGCTGCGCCGCCGACTCGCTGCGGACGCTCGCGCCGCGCCTTGCGGGCCGCCCGCCGCGCCTGCCGGCGCTCCCGGCGCAGCTCCCTGGCCGTACTGCTCGGCTGCGAGCGCACCCCGTTGCGCTGCACCCACACCTGACGCGTCACCCACACGTCCAGCACCGCCCAGGTCGCCACCACCGTGCTCGCGACCGTACTGAGCACGGCCGGAAAGGCGAACCAGGCGCCCGCCATCGTGCAGAAGAACGCCACCATGGCCTGGACGAGGGTCACCGCCGCGATGATGACGGCGCGCACCGCGGCCGTACGCACCGGGTCCGCCATCCGGGGCCGGGCCGCCGGCTCCTCCTGCCACAACGCGCGCCTGCCGTCGCTGAGGTGGACCCCACCGTCGTCGTGAACCATCTTCGGCGTCACTCTCCCCGTACCCGCACGTACCCGCCTGCCCCGCTTCCCGGGTGCCTGCCCGGCTTTCACCCGTTGCATGTCCGCACCGGCACACACCACCGCCCACCATGGTCACGAACGGGAACGCCGCCGGGTTCCCGGCCGATGTGATTTTCGGCCAACCACCCCGGTGCACGAGCGGGCGCCGGAGGGGTGTTCGAGGCCACATGGGTGGGCGGGTTGTCCGGTAATCAGCCGACAACTGCGGACGATCCTCCCCTGACCTGCGGATCCGGCGCCCGGGCGGGGCTTCGGTCAGGTCCCCCGTCAGTAGTAGGCTCGCGCCGTTTGTTGACGGAACGCCATCCCCGTGCGCCGGGGTCGACGTAGGGGAGGCCATGCGCTTTCGAGGGAAGACGATCACTCGGAAGATCGCAGCGCTGCTGCTGGTGCCGCTGGTGTCCCTCACGGCCATGTGGGCGTTCGCCACGTACCTCACGGGACGCGAGGCCAACCAGCTGCTCGACGTCGGCAACGTCGTCGCCAAACTCGGCTACCCCGCCGAGGACGCCGTCCAGGCGCTCCAGCAGGAACGGCGGCAGAGCCTGCTCTACCTCGCCGACCGGCGCGGCGCCGACTCCCTGGCCGAACTGCGCGACCGCACCCGCGAGACCGACAAGATCGTCAACAAGCTGCGCGACAACGCCGCCGACCCCGCCGTGCGCGACGACCTCAACGGCGTCGCCGGCGAGCGCATGGACGACATCGTCAAGAGCCTCGACAGGCTCTCGTCACTGCGCACCCAGGTCGAGGACAACACCATCTCCCGCAACGCGGCGTTCGAGGCGTACAACGACCTCGTCGACCCCAACTACGAGTTCCTGGCGGCGCTGCACGCGCTGGAGAACGTCGAGATGGACAAGCAGGGCCGCGCCCTGGTCAACGTCACCCGCGCCCGCGAGGCCGTCTCCCGCGAGGACGCGCTGCTGTCCGCGGCGATCGTCTCCGGCACCATGAGCAAGCAGGACCTGCGCAACTTCGCCGACCGGGTCGCCGAGCGCCGCGTCCTGTACACGACCAGCCTGCCCGTGCTGCCCGGCGACGACCGCAGCATCTTCACCGATTACTGGGACTCCGCACCCGCCCGCGAACTGATCGCCTACGAGGACCGCGTCATCGGCGGCGGCGCCGCCACGGCCCCCCGCGCCGTCAACGCCGAACGCTGGAACGCCGCGGCGGGCAAGGTCCTCGGCGACCTCCAGAAGATGGGCCGGGAAGCCGGCGACCGCTACAAGGAGCGCGTCGAGCCGGTCGCCATGGCCGTCCTGCTCAAGGCCGGCGTCGCGGGCGTCCTGGGCTTCCTCGCCCTGCTGGTCTCCGTCATCGTCTCCGTCCGCATCGGCAGCAAGCACGTCAAGGACCTGATCCGGCTGCGCAAGGCCGCCCACGAGGTCTCCGGCGTCCGGCTGCCCAGCGTCATGCGGCGCCTCGCCGCCGGAGAACACGTCGACGTGGAGACCGAAGCGCCCCGCCTGGAATTCGGCCAGAGCGAGACCGAACAGGTCGGCCAGGCCCTCAACACCCTCCAGCGGGCCGCCGTCGAAGCCGCCGTCAAACAGGCCGACATGCGCCGCGGCGTCTCCGAGGTCTTCGTCAACCTCGCCCGCCGCAGCCAGGTCCTGCTGCACCGCCAGCTCACCCTCCTGGACGCGATGGAACGCCGGACCGAGAACGCCGACGAACTCGCCGACCTCTTCCGCCTGGACCACCTCACCACCCGCATGCGCCGGCACGCCGAGGGCCTGGTCATCCTCTCCGGCGCGGCGCCCTCCCGGCAGTGGCGCAAGCCCATCCAGCTGATGGACGTGGTGCGTGCCGCGGTCGCCGAGGTCGAGGACTACGAGCGCATCGAGGTGCGCCGGCTGCCGCGGCTGGCCGTCCAGGGCCCCGCGGTCTCCGACCTCACCCACCTGATCGCCGAACTCCTGGAGAACGCCACCGTCTTCTCGCCCCCGCACACCGCCGTGCAGGTGGTCGGCGAGCGGGTCTCCAACGGCTTCACCCTGGAGATCCACGACCGCGGCCTGGGCATGGCCCCCGACGTCCTGCTCGACGCCAACCTGCGGCTCGCCGAGACCCCCGAGTTCGAACTCTCCGACACCGACCGGCTCGGCCTGTTCGTGGTCAGCCGCCTCGCCCAGCGCCAGGGCGTCCGCGTCTCGCTCCAGCCCTCCCCGTACGGCGGCACCACCGCCGTCGTCTTCCTGCCCGCCGCGCTCCTCACCGAGGACACCGGCCGCGACGACGACACCGGCAGCCGGCGCATCGACGGCGGCCGCACCGGGGAACTGGAGGCGCCCGGCGGCAAGCTCGCCGCGCTGGCCCAGGTGCCCGTACCGTTTCCCGACCCGCCGGACCGCACCCCGGACGTCATCGACGGGCCGGTCGAACTGGAACCCCCGCTCACCCGCGCGGAACTCGCACAACGGGCGGAAGCGGACGACGAGGGCAGCCTCTTCCGCGGCCGGTACGCGCACCGCGGCCCGCGCGCCCCCGCCGGTGACCCCGCCCGGGGCACCGACCGGGAGCCGGACACCCTGCACCGCGCCCGGACCCGCCGCGACGGCAGCACCCCGCCCGTCGCCCCCGTGCGGCCCGCCGGCGAGCAGCACCAGCAGACCCGCGACCAGGCACCGGCCGGCGACGGGCCCACGCCGCTGCCGCGCCGGCACCGGCCGCCCGTGCTGGTCTCCGACCACGGCAGGCCGGTCGACGGAGCGGCCCGCGCCGACGTACGCTCCGACGCGGAAACCGACGGCGACACGGATGCGGACATGGACACCGGTACGACGACGGACACGGGGCGCGCCCCGTCCGGCCGGCCCGCGACGACGGCAGGAGGGCTGCCCCGCCGCGTGCGGCAGGCCAGCCTCGCCCCCCAGCTCAAGGCCGAACCCGCCGCACAGGACGAGCCGGGCACCGCACCCGACGGCGCCGCGGACGACCGCGACGCCGAAGAGGTCCGCGCCCGCATGGCCTCGCTCCAGCGCGGCTGGCAGCGCGGCCGCCGGGACAACGGCGAGGACGCCGGGCGGGACGGCAGACCGAGCACAGCACCAGGAACCACATCGGGAGGGGACGGTCGATGACCGCACCGAAGGCAGCAGCGGCCAGTGCCGAGTCGAAGGGCCCGCAGGGGTCGGGCGAGCTGAGCTGGCTCCTCGACGAGCTGGTCGACCGGGTGGGCAGCATCCGCAAGGCGCTCATCCTCTCCAGCGACGGCCTGGCCACCGGCGCCTCCGCCGACCTCACCCGGGAGGACAGCGAACACCTCGCGGCGGTCGCCTCGGGCTTCCACAGCCTCGCCAAGGGCGTCGGCCGGCACTTCGAGGCGGGCCGGGTCCGGCAGACGCTGGTCGAGCTGGAGGAAGCGTTTCTCTTCGTCAGCGCCGCGGGCGACGGCAGCTGCCTGGCCGTCCTGGCCGACGCGGACTCCGACGTCGGACTGGTCGCGTACGAGATGACGCTGCTCGTCAAGCGGGTGGGCGCCCACCTGGGCACCGCGCCCAGGGCCGGGCAGCCCGCCGGCGGCTGACCGGAGGATGACGGCACGGTGACGCCATGACCACAGACGGCCCGCCCACGCCCGGGCAGGGGGACGCCAGTTGGTACGACGACGAGGCGGGCCCCGTGGTGCGCCCCTACGCGATGACCCGCGGCCGGACCAGCACCGAGGCCGAGGAGAAGCTCGACCTGATCGCCCTGGTGATCGCCGAGGACCGCCAGGGCGAGCCGCTCGACGACCAGACCCTGTCGCCGGAACACGTGGACATCGTCGGCCTGTGCCGCGACGCGCCGCTGTCCGTCGCGGAACTGGCCGCCGAGCTGGACCTGCCGCTCGGCGTCGTACGGGTCCTGATCGGCGACCTGCTGGACGCCGAACTGGTCCACGTGAGCCGGCCCGTGCCCCCGGCGGAACTGCCCGACGAGCAGATCCTCCGCGAGGTGATCGACGGACTCCGGGCGCTGTGACCCCGCGCGGGCGCGCCGCGGCGCGCCCGCGGCCGGCACCCCCCACGAACTGCGAGGACCGAGGAATGCGAGAGAACAGCACCAGCGGCGAACCGGGAGAAGACGGCCATGGTCTTCGGGCGCTCTGACAAACGCCGCAAGCAGGACGCCCCCGACCCCGTCACCCTCAAGATCCTGGTGGCGGGCGGCTTCGGGGTGGGCAAGACGACCCTGGTGGGCGCGGTCAGCGAGATCAAGCCGCTGCGCACCGAGGAACGGCTGACCGAGGCGGGCCGGCCGGTCGACGACCTCGCCGGCATCGAGGGCAAGAAGACCACCACCGTCGCCATGGACTTCGGGCGCATCACGCTCCGCGAGGACCTGGTGCTCTACCTCTTCGGCACGCCCGGACAGGACCGCTTCTGGTTCCTGTGGGACGAGCTGGCCCGCGGCGCGCTCGGCTCCGTCGTGCTGGCCGACACCCGGCGCCTGGAGGACTCCTTCGCCGCCATCGACTACTTCGAGCGCCGCGGCATCCCGTTCATGGTGGCCGTCAACTGCTTCGACGGCGCGGAACGCTACCCCGCGGAAACGGTGCGCGACGCGCTGGACCTGGACCCCGAGGTACCGGTGATGCTCTGCGACGCCCGCGAGAAGGACTCCGCCAGGGACGTACTGATCGCGGTCGTCGAACACGCGATGCACGTCAGCGCCCGGCGGCGGGAGCCCGCGCTGTCCTGAGAGCTTGTGTCATCACCCCGGCGCGCGGCAGCACGGCCCGCACCCCGCCGTCCGGGGTGCGGGCCGTACGCCTGCCGAGCGGGTACTGCGGAAACCGGGCCTGGAAGCCCGCCGGAACGGCTACGCGCCGCCGCCCGCACCCGCCTCGTGCCACCCGAAACTCCGCTCCACCGCCCGGCGCCAGTTGCCGTACTCACGCTCCCGCGTCGGACCGTCCATCCGCGGCGTCCACTCGGTGTCCCTCTTCCAGTGCGCCGTCAGCTCGTCCAGGTCCTGCCACACGCCCGTCGCCAGCCCGGCCGCGTACGCCGCGCCCAGGCACGTCGTCTCCGCCACCACCGGCCGGATCACCGGCACCCCCAGCACGTCCGCCTGGTGCTGCATCAGCAGGTTGTTGACGGTCATGCCGCCGTCCACCTTCAGCGCGGTGATCTGCACCCCGGAGTCCTGGTACATCGCGTCCACCACCTCGCGCGTCTGCCAGCTGGTCGCCTCCAGCACCGCACGCGCCAGGTGCGCCTTGGTGACGTAACCCGTCAGACCCGTGATCACGCCCCGCGCGTCCGAGCGCCAGTACGGCGCGAACAGCCCGGAGAACGCCGGGACGATGTACGCGCCGCCGTTGTCCGGCACCCGCGCCGCCAGGTCCTCGATCTCGTCGGCCGAGTCGATGATGCCCAGCTGGTCCCGGAACCACTGGACCAGCGCGCCGGTGATGGCGATCGACCCCTCCAGGCAGTAGACCGGCGCCTCCCCGCCGAGCTGGTAGCCCAGCGTCGTCAGCAGCCCGCTCTTGGAGGGCACCGGCCGCTGCCCGGTGTTCAGCAGCAGGAACGAGCCGGTGCCGTACGTGTTCTTCGCCTCGCCGACCCGGTAACAGGTCTGCCCGAACACCGCCGCCTGCTGGTCACCCAGCGCCGCGGCCACCGGCACCCCGCGCAACTGGCCCACCGCCGTCCCGTACACCTCCGCCGAGGACCGGATCTCCGGCAGCACCGCCTCCGGCACCCGCATCGCGGACAGGATCGCGGTGTCCCACTGGAGCGTGTGCAGATTCATCAGCATCGTGCGCCCGGCATTGGTGACGTCCGTGACGTGCACCCCGCCGTCCGTACCGCCCGTCAGCTTCCAGATCAGCCACGAGTCGACCGTCCCGAAAGCGATCTCCCCGGCCTCGGCCCGCGCCCGCAGCCCCGGCACGTTGTCCAGCAGCCAGGCCACCTTCGGCCCGGAGAAGTAACTGGCCAGCGGCAGCCCGGTGGCGTCCCGGAAGCGGTCCTGGCCGTCCGCGCCGCCCAGCTCGTGGCAGAGCTGCGCCGTACGGGTGTCCTGCCACACGACCGCGTTGTGCACCGGCTTGCCCGTCGAGCGGTCCCACAGCACCGTGGTCTCACGCTGGTTGGTGATGCCCAGCGCGGCGAGCTGGTCGGCGCGCAGTCCCGCCTTGGCGAGCGCGCCCGCCACCACCGCCTGCACCTTGGCCCAGATCTCCTCGGCGTCGTGCTCCACCCAGCCGGGCTTGGGGAAGATCTGCCGGTGCTCGCGCTGGTCCACGGCGACGGTCGCGCCGTCCTGGTTGAAGATGATGCAGCGGCTGGAGGTCGTGCCCTGGTCGATCGCGGCGACGTACCTGTCCGTGATGCCGTCCGTCATGACGTCTCTCCTGACTCCTCGAAGCTGGTCGGGTCCGGCTGCCGTACCGTCGCCGCCGGTCAGAAGACCGCGGTGAACACCAGGCCGGAGAGGACCGCGCCGATCAGCGGGCCGGCCACCGGGATCCAGGCGTAGGACCAGTCCGAGGTGCCCTTGTTGGGGATGGGAAGCAGTGCGTGGGCGATGCGCGGCCCCAGGTCGCGGGCCGGGTTGATGGCGTAACCGGTGGGCCCGCCGAGGGAGAGACCGATGCCGACGACCAGCAGGGCGACGAGCAGGACGTTGATGCCGGACCCGTAGACACCGGCATCCTGGCCCGGCACCTGCCCGATCCCGATGCCCTCGTTCTTGCCGAAGAACAGCAGCGGCAGCACCAGCGCCACGGTCGCGATGATCTCGGTGACCAGGTTCGCCACCGGGCTGCGGACCTCGGGAGCCGTCGAGAAGATCCCCAGCGTCGGCTGCGCCTTGTCCGCCTCCTTGTTCGCCGCGAACTGCGCGGAGTACAGCGCCCACGCCAGCACGGCGCCGAGCACCGCCCCCACCAGCTGCGCGGCCACGTACAGCGGCACTTTCGACCACGGCGTACCGCCCGCGACCGCCGACCCCAGCGTCACCGCCGGATTCAGGTGCCCGCCGGACAGCGGCGCGGCGGTGTAGGCCCCGGCGAGCACCCCGAGACCCCAGCCGAACGCGATGACGACCCAGCCCGCGCCCCGCGCCTTGGAGTGGTGCAGGGTGACGGCGGCGCACACGCCGGCACCGAAGAGGATCAGAAGGGCGGTGCCGATGACCTCACCGACGAAGATGTCCCCGTTGGAATACATGGCGGCTCCTTGTCCCTGGCCCGGGGGAGTGGCCCCGGTCCTCCGTGCAGGGTGCGTACTTCCCGTGCCACAAGGAGGGCGGCGGGCGCTCGGCCGCCGCGCCCCGCGCGGCGTCCGCGTCGAGCGTGCCGGTGCGCCGGAACCACCCCTGGGGAGTCGGGCAGCGCGTACCGCTGCCACGCGGCCGGGTCACCCGGCTGTGGCGGTGCCGACGGACACCCGGAAGTGTTCACCGCAGGTGACGGGGCGTCAAGGTGCGGGGGCGTACGGCACTCAGTCCCCGCGCCGCCGCCCCCGGCGCACTTCGTGCCCCGGCGCGCCGGGCACCCCCAGGACCCAACTGCTCGCCCCCGTCAGCGCCTTGGCCGCCTTCTTCAGCGGCGCCAGCGCCGCCGCGGCCTGCGCGTGACCGGTCACGCTGCCCGGCGCGCACACCACCGTCGCCAGCGACAGCGTCACCGGCAGCCCGCCCGCCGACCACGGCGTGTCCAGCACGGCCGCGGCGAACGGCTCCAGCTCCTCCGGCGCCGCCAGCACCAGGAAGTCGTCCCCGCCGATGTGCCCCACCCGCGCCGCGGGCAGCTCCGCCGCCGTACGGGCCAGCGCCTGCCCCACGGCACGGATCAGCGCGTCCCCCGCCGCGAACCCCGCCCCGTCGTTGACCTGCTTGAACCCGTCCACGTCCAGCCAGCACAGCGCGAACGCCCGGCCGCCCGCGATCCGCCGGTCCACCTCCGCGTTCACCGCGTCCGAACCCGGCAGCCGGGTCAGCGGATTGAGCCGCGCCGCCTCCTCCACCCGGCTCTCCGCCAGTGCCCGCAGGATGTCGGCCAGGTGCACCACGCCCATGCAGCGGCCCTGCTCGTCGACCACCGCCACATCGTCACCGGTCCGGTCCCGGTCGCCGCCGGTGACCACGTCCAGCACCTCCCAGGCGGTGGCGTCGGCGCCCACCGTCAGCGGCCGGTCGGCCAGCCGCAGCGCCGGGCGGTCGGCGTACAGCGCGTGCCCGTACCGGCCGGACAGCGACAGCAGGAAGCGGTCCCGGTCGATGGCCCGTACGGGCACGCCGTCCGGATCCACCAGCAGCACGCCCGAGACCCCCGGGAACCCGGTCAGATGGCTGCGTACGGAACCCGCCGAGGCGGACATCGGCAGCAGCGCGGCGGGCTGCAGGAACTGCGTCACGGGCGGCCCGGCCGGCGGCAGCCCCGTCCCGGACCCGATCCCGCCGGCGTACCCGCTGGCCACCGGCCCGTACCCGTCGCGCGGCTCCGGTACGTACACATCGGCCGCCGGCCGGCGCGCGGGCGGCGCGAACAGGAACCCCTGCGCCAGCTGCGCGCCCGCCGCCCGCACCGCCGCGTACTGCCGCTCCGTCTCCACCCCCTCCACCGCCAGCACACTGCCCAGCACCTCGCACAGCTGCCGCATCGCGGCCACGGCCGCCCGCCCGCCCCGGTCGTCGTCCAGCCCCGCGCACAGCGAGGCGTCCAGCTTCACCAGGTCGGGGGCGAGATCGCCGAGCAGCCGCAGCGGCAGGTCCCCGTCGCCCACCCCGTCGGCCCCGACGCGGTACCCGTCCTGCCGCAGCCCCGCCACCGCCTCCAGCAGCGCCCGCCGCGGTACGTGGGTGAACGGCCCGCCGACATCGATCGTGATCTCCCACGGCCGGCGGCCCACGTCGTGCACGGCCTTGCGCAGCGCGGTCAGACCCGGCAGCTCGGCGAGGGTCGCCGCGAACACGTTCACGTGCAGCGGCAGCAGCGTCTCCTGCCGCGCGGCGGACCGTACGGCGAGCCCGGCCAGCTCGGCGTCCAGCTCGGCGGAGCGCCGCGCCGCCGTCAGCACGTCGCCGCGTTCGGGGCGGGCGAGTATCTCCAGGGCGGCGACCGAACCGGTCGCCAGGTTCACGACGGGCTGGAAGGCGAATCGGAGCTGGTCCGTCCAGGCAGGCACGGCAGCAGAATGCCCACTCGGAACGTGCACGGTGCGCCATTCACGCACTGTTCACGCACCCTTACGGCGCACTCGAACGGACGCCCGCGAAAGCGCTTCCGGCGCGCCTCACCGCACCGCGACCACCGCCGAGCCGTGCCCGAACAGCCCCTGGTTCGCGCTGATCCCGGCCCGGGCACCCGGCACCTGCCGTGCCCCGGCCTGCCCGCGCAGCTGCCACGTCAGCTCGCAGACCTGCGCGATCGCCTGCGCGGGCACCGCCTCCCCGAACGACGCCAGACCGCCGCTCGGGTTCACCGGCAACCGCCCGCCCAGCGCCGTCGTCCCGTCACGCAGCAGCTTCGCGCCCCCGCCCTCGGCGCACAGGCCGAGGTCCTCGTACCACTGGAGCTCCAGCGCGGTGGACAGGTCGTACACCTCCGCCAGCGACAGCTCGTCCGGCCCGAGCCCCGCCTCCTCGTAAGCGGCGGCGGCGAGGGAGGGCCGGAAGGCGGTCGGCGGGTGCGGTACGGCCGGTGGCTCCGGTGCGCCTGGTGATTCCGGTACTTCTGGTGTTTCCGGTACGGCCGGAGCGTCCGGTGCGCCTGAGGGGCCGGGGGTGCCCGCCGAGTCCGTCGCGATGTCTGGCAGGTCCAGTTCCGTACGGGGGTACCGGGGCGTCCCCGTGGAGACGGCCCGGATACGGACGGGATCCGGCACGCCCCGCCGACGCGCGTACTCCAGACCGCACAGGACCAGCGCCGCCGCGCCGTCCGACGTCGCGCAGATGTCCAGCAGCCGCAGCGGATCGGCGACCACGGGCGACGCGGCGACCTCCGCGGCCGTCACCGGTGTGCGGTACCGCGCGTACGGATTGAGCGCGCCGGCCGCCGCGTTCTTCACCTTGACCTGCGCGAAGTCCTCGGCCGTGTCCCCGTACACGGCCATCCGGCGCCGCGCGTACAGCCCGAAGTAGGCCGGGTTGGTCGCGCCCAGCAGCCGGAAGCGCAGCCAGTCCGGATCGTCGGGCCGGTCACCGCCCGCCGGGGCGAAGAACCCTTTCGGCGCGGCGTCAGCGCCCACCACCAGCACCACCTCGGCCAGCCCCGCCAGGATCTGCGCCCGCGCGCTCGCGATGGCCTGCGCCCCGGAGGCGCAGGCCGCGTACACGCTCGTCACCCGCGCCCCCTGCCAGCCCAGCGCCCGCGCGAACGTCGCGCCCGCCACGTACCCCGGATATCCGCCGCGCACGGTGCCCGCACCGACCACCGACGCGACATCGCCCCATGCCAGCCCGGCGTCGGCCAGCGCCGCCCGCGCCGCCACCGTCCCGTACTCGACGAAGCGCCGCCCCCACTTCCCCCAGGCGTGCATCCCCGCCCCCAGCACAGCGATGTCACCGGTCACGGCCGTCCCCCGTTCCCGTCGTGTCCGCACGGTCGCCACCACCACGTCGTCCACACGGTCTCCGCGTCCTCACTCAGCACCCCGGGCACCAGCTCGACGGCCGCCCCCACCCGCAGATCGGCGGCGGTCACCCCCGGCGCGGCCTGCCCCAGCACCACCATCCGCTCCGCCGCCAGCTCCACCGCGACCAGGGTGCGCGGCTGCCACGGCACCGCGGGGTCCGAGACGTAGGGCGGCGGCGGCCGGTAGCGCCCGTCCGTGTACGACCACACCGTGCCGCGCGCCGACAGCGGCACCTCGGCCGGCTCGGTCCCGGCACAGCCGGGATCCCGGCAGAAGAAGTCCTCGCGCGGGAAGAAGACGGCTCCGCAGGCACCGCACCGAGTCCCCAGCAGCCGGAAGTCCGCCCCGTCCCCCGCGTCGGTGAACCACCCCGGCACCACCGGCTTACGCGTACGTGCCACGACCCCTCCCGGAACCCGCAACGGACACGCCGGGGCCGCTACCTGACGGCCCGTCAGGAGTCTGGCACGCGAGAACCGCCCGGCGGAACCCCGCACGGCGCGCCCGCACCGCACCCCGCCGAAAGGATCATGCCGTTCCCCGCGAAACCGGCTGAACCGGATACGGCCGCACGGCGTCCACCAAGGCAGGGCCGGGGCGCGGGATCCACGGGGGTGGTTCCGCGCCCCGGCCGCGGCCGCTCAGCGCCGGCCGCTAGCGCCGGACGTCCGGTGCCCGCCGCTCAGCGCCTCCCGTGCAGCGCCCGCCGCGACACCGGAAAATCGAAGTACGTGTCCGGGAACGTCTCCGGCGTGAAGGTGTAGTGCCACCACTCCTTGTCGTAGTTGCGGAACCCGGCACGCTCCAGCCCCTCCTTGAGCAGCAGCCGGTTCGCCCGCTGCCCGCCCTGCACCCGCGGATCGAGGGTGTGCGCGAGCGTGTCGAAGCAGTCGAAACCGGTGCCCATGTCGAGCGAGTTGTCGGGAAAGCGTTCCGCCTTCGGCGCGTAACACTTCGCCAGGGGCTCCCCGGGGACGTACGGCCGGGTGGGCAGGCCCGGCAGCCGTACCAGCGTCAGATCGACGGTGCTGCCCCGGCTGTGGCCCGACTTCTCGGCGATGTAGCCGTCACGGAAGAGGGTCGACTTGTCGATCCGTGGATAGAACTCGCCCTTCATCCGCTGGTCGCCCAGGTCCTTCGCCCAGTCCACGAAGTGGTTCACGGCGCGCTGCGGCCGGTAGCAG
Organism: Streptomyces sp. NPDC052496; assembly: GCF_040679095.1. Lineage (NCBI taxonomy): Bacteria > Bacillati > Actinomycetota > Actinomycetes > Kitasatosporales > Streptomycetaceae > Streptomyces > Streptomyces sp. NPDC052496. The sequence continues at coordinate 10,306 of NZ_JBFAUH010000038.1, read as the reverse complement.
TCGTAGACCTTGAGCGTGTAGCCGCGCCGCAGGAAGGAGAGCTGGGCCCGGTGCAGCGCCCGCGCCGCGTCCCGGGTCAGGACGCAGAGCGGCTGCCGGTAGCCGGTGACCGGTACGCCCATGAAGTTGTGCGGCGTGAAGTAACGCATCTCCTGGCGGATCGTCGGATCCACGTCGCGCAGCGCGACGAACTCCCCGGGGGCCGTCGCGGTCGCCGGCGTACGGGTGACGGTGCCGCCGGAAGGCCGCGGTCCGGCGGCCTCTCCCGGCGGCGCGGCAGCGGTGGTCAGGACAAGGGCGGCGGCGGCCACAGCGAGGCCGCGCAGCGCGGCAGCGAGTCTCGGCATGCCACCCGTCTATCACCGGTACCGCGCCACGCGTAAGAGCCCGGCGCCGGCGGCCGGGGGACCGGGCGCGCGACAGGAGCTACGAGCCCGCGGCCACCATCTCCACCACCGCCAGGCCGCCCGCCCGGTGCACCCCCGCCACCCGCAGCCCGGCCCCGCCCGCCAGGGCCGTCAGCTCCGTCACGCCACGCTCCCGCGCCCCGAAGTACACCAGCACCCGCAGATCCATGCCCGTGTGCACCGACTCGCCGTCCGCGCCGACCCGCTCGATGACCAGCACCCGGCCCCGGCTGCCCGCCGCCTCGGCACACCGGCGCAGGATCGCCCTCGCCGCGTCGTCGTCCCAGTCGTGCAGGACCGCACAGAGGACGTACCCGTCCGCCCCGGCAGGCAGCGCCTCGAAGAAGTCGCCCGCCACCGCGTCCGCACGGTCGGCCAGTCCGGCCGCCGCGAGCGTGGCGCGCGCCGCCCGCGCGGTCTCCGGCTGGTCCAGCACCGTGCCCCGCAGCCCGGGATACGCGGCGAGCAGCGCCGCGAGGAACGTGCCGCTGCCCCCGCCGACGTCCACGATCCGCTCCAGCGAGCCCCAGTCGAAGGCGGGCACGACGGCCTCGGCCCACCGTGTGACGTCGACGCCCATCTGCGCGTCGTAATCGGCGGTCCGCTCCGGCGACGCCCCCAGGTCCGCCCAGAAGGTCTGCCCGAACTGCCGCGGGAACGCCGCCTCTCCCGTCCGTACGGAGTGGGGGAGCGCCACGAACGCCAGGTCGGCCCGGCCGATGGCACTCTCCACGTCCAGCAACCGCCGCGCGCCGGAGGGATGGCCGTCGCGCAGCTCCTCGCCGCGCGGCAGCAGCCCGTAGCGGCCTTCCGCGTCACGGCTGAACACCCCCACCGTCACCAGGTGCCGCAGCACCCGCTCCAGCACGTCGGCGTCCGCCCCCGTGACGGCGGCCAGTTCCCGCGCGGTCCGCACCCCGCCCGCGAGGTGGTCGGCCACCCGCAGCGTCGCCACGGTCCGGACCGCCATCGGCGTCACCAGGTCCGCGATCGCCCAGATCCCCGCCCCGTCACCGTCAGCCATCGTGTCCGTCCTCTCCGCACGCCGAGTTCCGCTGCCGTTGCTGCTGCCGCTGTACGAACGGACCAACCTACGCAATCCGCAGCCATCCGCCTATACGCCGTCGTCCGGCAGCCCGCGCACCCGCACCCGGTACCCGACCTCGCCGCCCCCTTGCCGCTCGACGACCACCCGCCCGTCCACCAGCCGCGTCGTGAAGCGCTCGACCGCCGGGCGCTGCCACCCGTCACCCGCGTCCGGTACCACCAGACCGCCGCCGGTCCGGCCGTCCTTCGGAGCCCACACCTCCAGTTCCGTCGTGCCGTCCGCGGCCGCCACCGGCAGCACCGCACCGGCCCGTGCCAGCACCGGGATCCGCGACAGCGGCGCGTCGATCAGCACCTGGCCCGGTCCGTCGTACGCCCGCCCGTCCGCCGTGTCGTACCAGCGCCCGCGCGGCAGCCGTACCGCCCGCCGCGTCACCCCGGGGCCCAGGACGGGCGCCACCAGCAGCGCGTCACCCAGGAGGAAGGCGTCCTCACAGTCGCGCAGCTTCCGGTCACGCGGGGTGTTCCACCAGACGGGGCGCACGTACGGCGCCCCGGACAGGCGCGCCAACTGCGCGAGCGTCACGAAGTACGGCAGCAGGCGGGCCCGCTCCAGCAGCGCCGCCCGGGCGTGCTCCAGCACCTCGGGCCCGTACTCCCACGGCTCCCGCCGGCCCGCGTACTTCGCCGAGTGCGTACGGAACAGCGGCAGGTACGCGGCTGTCTGGAACCAGCGCAGATACAGCTCCGGCGACGGCACCCCGGAGAACCCGCCCACATCCGGGCCGCTGTACGGCACGCCGCACAGCCCCATGCCCAGCACCAGCGACAACGAGGCCCGCAGGCCCGGCCACCCGGTCGCCACGTCACCCGACCACGTCCCCCCGTACCGCTGCATGCCCGCCCACCCGGAGCGGGAGAACAGGAAGGGACGCTCCGCGGGCCGGAGCTCCAGCAGCCCGTCGTACCCGGCGCGCGCCATCGCCAGCCCGTACACGTTGTGCGCCTCCCGGTGGTCGCCGCCGCGGCCCTCCAGCGCGTGCCGCGCCGAACGCGGCAGCGACGGGTCGCCGAACGCCGCGAACGACACCGGTTCGTTCATGTCGTGCCACACCCCGGAGAAACCCTGCGCCAGCCGCTCCGCGTACAGCCCGCCCCACCACTTGCGCACCCGCGCGTCCGTGAAGTCCGGGAACACCGCCTCGCCCGGCCACACCACCCCGCGTATCTCCCGGCCGCGCGCGTCCCGTACGTACGCGTCCGCCGCGGCCCCGCCCTCGTACACCGCGTTGCCCGGCTCGGCCTTCACCCCCGGATCGACGATCGACACCAGCCGCACCCCCTCCGCGCGCAACTCGCGCGCCAGCCCGGGCAGGTCGGGGAAGGCCGTGCGGTCGACGGTGAAGACGCGGTGACCGTCGTAATGGTCGATGTCCAGGTGGACGGCGGACAGCGGCAGCCCGCGCTCCTGATAGCCGGAGACGACCCGCCGCACCTCCGCCTGGCTGCCGAAACCCCACCGGGCGTGCTGCGGGCCCAGCGCCCAGCGGGGCGGCAGCGCCGGCGCCCCGGTCAGCGCCGTCCAGCCGAGCAGCACCCGGGCGGGCGTACCGACCAGGACCCAGTACCGCAACGGCCCGCCGTCCATGCGCAGTTCGGAGCAGCCCGGCCGGTCGTGCCCGGAACCCGCGCCCTCGGCGCCCTCGCGCAGCGTCACCGTGCCGTCCCACGAGTTGTCGTGGAAGACCAGGTGCGTACCGGCGTCCGCCACCACGAGCTGCACCGGCATCGTGACGGACAACGGGTCGTCGCCCGGCACGAACGCGCCGCCCGGATCGGTGTTCCACAGCCGGTACGTGCCCGCGCGCAGCCGAGGCCCGGCCGACCGGCCACCCAGCCCGAAGAACCGCGCGTCGGCCGCCACCTCGGAACGCTGCACCCACCGCGAGTCGCCGGCCCGCTCACCGGGCGCGCCGGCCCGGTCTTCGGCGGCCCCTCCTGTGTCTTCGGGCGCGCCGCCCCGGTCTTCGGCACCCTCCCCGTCTCCGGGCGCGCCGCCCCCGTACCGAGGCGCACCGTCCTCGTCCCCGGGCACCCGGTCCCACCACCGCGGCGGCAGCTCCCGCCGCAGCACCACCCCACCCGGTGTCCGCACCTCCACCGCACCGAGCCGGGACACCGTCACCGTCACCCGCTCCGACACCACCCGCCAGCCGCCCTCCGTGCCGGGCTCCAGCACCGCCCGCGCGTCCGGCTCCGGACACGCCCCGGCCAGCGCGTACGACGGCTCCGGCGCCGCGCCGTCCCAGCCGCAGAACACCGCGCCGCCCGACGCCACCCGCACCCGCAGCGACGAGCGCGCGAAATGCACCACCCCGCCACCCGGCTGCGGCTCCGCCCGCACCGCCGCCCCCGGCACCCGCGCCCGCTCCCGCCCGCCCCGCGGCAGCCCCAGCGCGTCCGCACGGCGCCGCCGCCACGCCCACCGCCACGTCCGCAGCCCGCGCACCGACCCGAGTGCTCTGACGGCCCGGACCGCACCGGCCGCCCCGTCCCACCGCGGCCACCGCACCGACCGCTCTTGATCACGCCCGTCCATGCTGCTCAGCCTGCCATCGACGGCGCGCGGCGGGGGCGCCGTTCAGCCGCCGTTCACCTGGGAAGAACCAGGACCACACACGTGGCACACCGGTGGCGGCCGCACCGTGGCCCCGGGTGCCGGGCCGCTTCCCGGCCTCCGCCCGCCCCGAATGTGCGGTCGACCCTGGCGCACAAGTCGATCACGTGGCATCGTCCTGCCCAGCCGTGTCACACGCACGCGCCCCCGCGCTGCGCCCGGGGTGATCCCCCGGCCGTACGGGGACCACGCAACCGCGTACCGCACGCCCACACCGCGTCCACGCAACGCCGCGTACAGCCGGGAGCCGATCATGACCACCGCACCGCAGTCCGTCCCGCAGCCGGAACCCCTGTGGCAGCCCGGCCCGGACCGCATCGCCGGCGCCCAGCTCACCCGGTTCCACGACTGGGCGGCCACCCACCACGGGGCTCCCGCGCGCACCACCGGTGACCCGGTGGCGGACTACGCCGCGCTCCACCACTGGTCCGTGACCGAACTGTCTCGTTTCTGGCAGGCCGTCGCCGCCTGGTTCGACGTCCGCTTCAGCACGCCGTACGAAACGGTCCTCGCCGACCCCGCCATGCCCGGCGCCCGCTGGTTCCCCGGCGCCACCCTCAACTACGCGGAACACGCGCTGCGCGCCGCCGAGGACCCGGCCCGCGCCGACGCGCCCGCCCTGCTGTACGTGGACGAGACCCACGACCCCGCCACCGTCACCTGGGCCCAGCTGCGCGCCCGGGTCGGCTCCCTGGCCGCCGAACTGCGCCGCCTCGGCGTCCGCCCCGGCGACCGCGTCAGCGGCTACGTCCCCAACATCCCGCAGGCCGTCGTCGCCCTCCTGGCCAGCGCAGCCGTCGGCGCCGTCTGGACCTCCTGCGCCCCCGACTTCGGCGCCCGCAGCGTCCTGGACCGCTTCCAGCAGGTCGAGCCGGTCGTCCTGTTCACGGTCGACGGATACCGCTACGGCGGCAAGGAACACGACCGGCGCGACACCGTCGCCGAACTCCGCCGCGAACTGCCCACCCTCCGGGCCGTCGTCCACATCCCCCTCCTCGGAACCGCCGCCCCCGAAGGCGCCCTGGAGTGGTCCGACCTGATCTCCTCCGCGACCGAACCGGTCTTCGAACAGGTTCCGTTCGACCACCCCCTGTGGGTCCTGTACTCCTCCGGCACGACCGGCCTGCCCAAGGCCATCGTCCAGTCCCAGGGCGGCATCCTCCTCGAACACCTCAAGCAGACCGGCCTGCACTGCGACCTCGGCCCCGACGACCGCTTCTTCTGGTACACCTCCACCGGCTGGATGATGTGGAACTTCCTCGTCGCCGGCCTCCTCGTGGGCGCCACGATCGTGCTCTACGACGGCAGCCCGGGCCACCCGGACACCGCCGCCCAGTGGCGGATCGCCGAACGCACCCGCACCACCCTCTTCGGCACCTCCGCCGCGTACGTGATGGCCTGCCGCAAGGCCGGCGTGCAGCCCGGACGCGACCTCGACCTGTCCACCGTCAAGTGCGTCGCGACCACCGGCTCGCCACTGCCGCCCGACGGCTTCCGCTGGCTGCACGACGAGGTCGCCGCCGACCTGTGGATCGCCTCCGTCAGCGGCGGCACCGACGTCTGCAGCTGCTTCGCCGGCGCCGCGCCGACCCTGCCCGTCCACATCGGCGAACTCCAGGCCCCCTGCCTGGGCACCGACCTCCAGGCGTGGGATCCCCAGGGCAAGCCGCTGACCGACGAGGTCGGCGAACTCGTCGTCACCAACCCCATGCCGTCCATGCCCATCCGCTTCTGGAACGACCCCGACGGCAGCCGCTACCACGACAGCTACTTCGACACCTACCCCGGCGTCTGGCGGCACGGCGACTGGATCACCCGCACCGCGCGCGGCACCGTCGTCATCCACGGCCGCTCCGACTCCACCCTCAACCGCCAGGGCGTACGGATGGGCTCCGCGGACATCTACGAGGCTGTCGAACGCCTCCCCGAGATCCGGGAATCCCTCGTCATCGGCCTCGAACTGCCCGACGGCGGCTACTGGATGCCGCTCTTCGTCCACCTCGCCCCCGGCGCCGCACTCGACGACGCCCTGCGCGACCGCATCAAACGGACCATCCGCACGCAGTGCTCCCCGCGCCACGTCCCCGACGAGATCATCGAGGCGCCCGGCGTACCGCACACCCTCACCGGCAAGCGGATCGAGGTCCCGGTCAAGCGCCTCCTCCAGGGCACGCCGCTGGAGAAGGCCGTCAACCCCGGCTCGGTCGACAACCTCGAACTGCTGCGGTTCTACGAGCGGATCGCGGCCGAGCGCGCCGCGGCCGAGCGCGCCGGGTAACGGCGCGGGACGGCGGTCCGAGGCGGCCGTGTGAGCCGTCGCGGGCGGCCGTTGTCAGACCCTCCGATTACTCTCAGTCACCAGTGAGGCTCGTGGAGCGAGCAGCACACACCGACCGAGGGGGAGTCATGACCGCACCGTCCCGACGCACCGCACAGACCCGCACCGCGCCGAGCGGGCCCGCCGCCGCACGCCGCATGCTGCGCCGCGAGATCCCGAGCACCGCCGCCGTCCTGGCGGACGCCCAGGATTTCGCGGCCATGCGCCGCTACCGCACCTTTCCGTTCGACGACCACACCGCCTACCTCCAGCAGTTGGAGACCCTGCTGCGCTCACTGACCGCCCAGGGCATCCACACCACCGTCGCCCTCTTCGACCCCGTCGCGTACGAGACGTTCTGTACGGACGCCGGCCTGGACCCCGACCGCCCCGACAGCCGCTCCCGCTACACGGCCGAGCTGGCCTGCACCGGCGCCACCCTGCCGTATACGGGCGAATCCCTGTCCCGGCTGCTGCCCGTCCTCATCGACGAGGCGGAGCGCCAGGCGACCTGGGACCGCGCCACGGCACTCCTCGCCCGCGTAGGAGCCTGCGCTGACTGCGGCGAGGATCTCGCGCGGGCCGCCTTCGCCCGCGCCTCCCGGGCAGTCACCGGCCTGCTGGACACCCTCGGCGACGGCAACCACCACCTGGTGTGCAGCGTCCCGGCGAGCGGCGCCCCGCTCCTCGCCGTGCTGCACGCCGACTCCCGCGACGAGGGGCGGCTGGAGCTGGACGAGGCCGCCACCCTCGTCTTCTGCACGGTCCTCGCCGCCGGTGTCGCCCTGCGCAGCCCCGGCGGCATCGTGTCGCGTACGGCCGAGACCGCCGGGCGCGACACGGTCCGCGGCTGGGTCCTGCGGAACGCCTGGCTGCACCCGCTCAGCGCCGCGGAAGTCTTCACGGCCTACTGCACCGACGCCGACACGGGGGAGCCCGTCCCGCCCGAGCCGGGCGTCGACCACCAGGCGGGCCTCGCCCTGCCCGATCCGCCGCCGACGGACGGGCACGAGCACCGCCGGCCCTGACCCGGCGGCCGCCCTGGAGCGAGCGCTCGACGGGCGCCCCAGGGGTGAACACCCGACGGGAGTCCTGGGGCGAACACCCGACGGGGACCGCGCGGCAAACGCCGGACGGCCGCCCCGCCACAAGGGCGGGACGGCCGTCCGTACCAGCATCGTGCTGTCCGCTCGGCGGGCCCGGCCGGTCACTCCCGGCCGGGTCCGCCGGGAATCACTCCCCGGAGAGCACCGCCTGCGCGGCAGCGCGCGCGTCCTCGGCGGTGTCCGCGGCCCGCGCGGCCGCGGCCGCGCGCTCGCACTGCGCCAGCGTGTGCTTGGCCAGCGTCGCGCGCACATAAGGAATCGACGCCGCGCCCATGGACAGGCTCGTCACGCCCAGCCCCGTCAGCACACAGGCCAGCAGCGGATCGGAGGCCGCCTCACCACAGACACCACAGCTCTTGCCCTCGGCCTTCGCCGACTCGGCCGACAGCGCCACCAGGTCGAGCAGCGCCGGCTGCCACGGGTCCTGCAGACGCGAGACGGCACCGACCTGACGGTCGGCGGCGAAGGTGTACTGCGCCAGGTCGTTGGTCCCCAGCGACAGGAACTCGACCTCCTGCAGGATCGAGCGGGCCCGCAGCGCGGCGGACGGAATCTCCACCATCGCGCCGAACTTCGCCTGCAGCCCGGCCTCGCGGCACGCGTCCGCGAACGCCTTGGCGTCGGTACGGTCCGCCACCATCGGCGCCATGACCTCAAGGTAGACCGGCAGGCCCTCGGCGGCCTGGGCCAGCGCGGCCAGCTGCGTGCGGAGCACCTCGGGGTGGTCCAGCAGCGTCCGCAGACCCCGTACGCCCAGCGCCGGGTTCGGCTCGTCGCCCGGCGTCAGGAAGTCCAGCGGCTTGTCCGCGCCCGCGTCCAGCACCCGCACGACGACCCGGCCCTCGGGGAAGGCCTCCAGCACCTTGCGGTACGCCTCGGCCTGCTTCTCCTGCGACGGCGCCTTCGCACTGTCGTCGAGGAAGAGGAACTCGGTACGGAACAGCCCGACGCCCTCGGCGCCCGCCTCCACGGCCGCCGGCACGTCCGAGGGGCCGCCGACGTTCGCCAGCAGCGGCACCTTGTGACCGTCCGACGTGGCACCCGGGCCGGTCGAAGCAGCCAGCGCGGCCTTACGGGCCTGGGCGGCCTGCTCCAGCTCGGCGCGCTTCTCGGCGCTCGGGTCCACGAAGATCTCGCCGGTGCTGCCGTCGACGGCGACGACGGTGCCCTCGACCAGTTCGCCCGCGCCCGGCAGTGCGACCACGGCCGGCACGCCCAGCGCCCGCGCGAGGATCGCGCTGTGGCTGGTCGGCCCACCCTCCTCGGTCACGAACCCGAGCACCAGCGTCGGGTCCAGCAGCGCCGTGTCGGCCGGCGCCAGGTCCCGCGCGATCAGTACGTACGGCTCGTCGCTGTCCGGCACACCCGGCATCGGTACGCCCAGCAGCCGCGCGACGATACGGTTCCGCACGTCGTCGAGGTCGGCGACCCGCCCGGCCAGGTACTCGCCGGCCCCGGCCAGCAGCGCCCGGTAGGCGGCGAACGCGTCGTACACACCGCGCTCGGCGGTGCTGCCCACGGCGATGCGCCGCTCGACGTCGGCCATCAGCTCGGGGTCCTGGGCCATCATGGCCTGGGCCTCCAGCACCGCCTGGGCCTCGCCGCCCGCCAGGTTGCCCCGCGCGATCAGGTCGGCGGCCACAGCTTCCACGGCCTTACGGGCACGCCCCTGCTCGCGCTCCGCTTCCTCGGCCGGAATCTGCTTGGCCGGCGGCTCCAGGACCGCCGTACCCATGTGCCGCACCTCGCCGATCGCCACACCGTGGCTCACGCCGACGCCTCGCAGCGTTGTCTCCATCTCACCCGTCTCCGGTTGGTGCGGCGGTCACTGCCGCCGCGGTGGTTGTCGTACGTGCCGTCAGGACGGCGGCGCGGCTACTGCCAGCTGAAGAGCTGCTCACCGGCCTTGACCTCGCCGTCCTCGACGACGTCGCCGAGGGAGTCGGCGGTCGCCTCCAGCGCGACGACGGGGCAGACCGGCGACTTGCCGGCCTGCTCGACGGCGGCCGGGTTCCAGCGCACGACGGCCTGGTTGCGGGTGACGGTGTCGCCCTTGTTGACGAGCAGCTCGAAGCCCTCGCCGTTCAGCTGCACGGTGTCGATGCCGAGGTGCGTCAGCACGCCGTGGCCCTCGCTGTCGACGACGACGAACGCGTGCGGGTGCAGCGAGACGACGACACCGTCAACGGGCGAAACGGCCTCGGAAGGCTCGCGGACCGGGTCGATGGCGGTACCGGGCCCCACCATCGCGCCGGAGAACACCGGGTCGGGCACGGCCGCGAGTCCGATGGCGCGTCCAGCAAGCGGGGACGTCACGGTGGTCATGGGAGTCCTCCCAGGGGTGGAGATCTTTCAGGCCGCCGTCACTACCTGTCCTGGACGGCGTGCCGATCAGAGCGTAAGTCATAAGAAGTGAGGGTTCCGCACGCGCGACACCGCCCCCGGAGCAGCGGCCCCGGGGGAATCGATTTGCCCCGTCCGGCGCGGCCCTGTACTGTCTGACACCTGCCCCGGTCCGACAGAACGCGATCACATCGCGGTGCGGACGGCGGGTGGCACTCCTTCAGAACTGATCGAGATTTTCGACCTCGTTTCTGCATGTCTGCGGAAAACACGGTGGTCAGGAAGACCGAAAAGGCCTGATAGAGTGGTGGAACACCGAAGGGAAGCGCCCGGAGAGCCTGGTGAAACAGGCACAAAGGAAGCGTCCGTTCCTTGAGAACTCAACAGCGTGCCAAAAGTCAACGCCAGA